>UQRR01000005.1 GCA_900543455.1 uncultured Dialister sp. | reverse complement strand
CGAAGGCGGAGGATGGATCCCCATAGCGGTAAAAAATGATGTTGAATGATCCTCATCCTCGTATCGTCATTTCGAGCAAAGTGAGAAATCTTTGTCATTCGCGGCTCAGGGGTTCACGCTTTCCCCACATGTGCCGCGCACTTTTCCGCTTTGCTCATCAGTCTATCATACCGCTAGAACCCTATCCGGCTCGCTGCGCTCGCCACCTTCCCCACGCGGGGAAGGCTGGCGATACGAGGGAAACCTGCCACCCGCAAACCTTCGGGCATCGCCCCATATATATGCGGCGAAGCCGCCACCACAACCCTGAACCCTGAACCCTGAACCCTGAACCCGCTCCCCTTCAACCGATTTCCTCTCATTTCCCCCTTGTGAAAGATGAAAGTTGTATTATATAATAAGTAGTCGTATAAAGAAGCATTTATTAAGGAGGAACAGGAATTGTTCAAAACATTTGAAATGGAACTGGCCGGTCGTCCACTGATCATTGAGACTGGTAAAATGGCCAAGCAGGCGAATGGCGCTGTACTGGTAAGATATGGGGATACCGCTGTCCTCGTCGCTACGACGGCGAGCAAGGAGCCTCGCGAAGGCACGGATTTCTTCCCGCTGACTGTCGACTATGAAGAGAAGATGTATGCTGTCGGCAAGATGCCGGGGGGATTCCTTCGTCGTGAAGGCCGTCCGGGAAATTCGGCGATCCTCTGTGCGCGTCTGATCGACCGTCCGATCCGTCCTCTGTTTGATAAAAGATGCAGAAATGATATCCATGTCGTAGCGACGGTGCTCTCTGTCGACTATGACAATGCACCGGAGCTGTGCGGCATGATCGGTGCGTCCGCGTCTATCGGAATTTCCGATATCCCGTGGGACGGCCCGATCGCCGGTGTCCGCGTGGGCCGCGTGGATGGCAAGTATGTCATCAACCCGACACAGGAAGAGATGGCAGCGTCCACTATGAATGTGACGGTCGCCGGCTCGGAAGAGGCGATCATGATGGTCGAAGGCGGCGCGCAGGAAGCACCGGAGGAAGAAGTCCTCGATGCGATCATGTTCGGCCATGAGACGATCAAGGAGATCTGCCGTTTCCAGAAAAAGATCATCGAAGAAGTCGGCAAGGAAAAGCGCGTGCTGACCTTCCCGGAAGTCTCGGCAGAGATCGAAAAGGATGTCGAAGCTTTCGCGACCGAGTCCCTGAAGAAGGCGATCTTCGATGCGGATAAGCTGCGCCGCGATGGCAATATCGCTGCTGCGAAAAAGGAAGCGATGGCACATTTCGCTGACATTTACCCGGAACATCTCTCTGATGTGGCGGATGCGCTCGACCATCTGACGAAGGAAATCGTCCGTCACACCATCACGAATGAAGGCATCCGTCCGGATGGCAGAAAGCTGACGGAGATCCGTCCGATCACCTGCGAAGTGGGACTGCTCCCGCGCGTTCACGGCTCGGCGCTCTTCACCCGCGGCCAGACCCAGGCGCTCTCCATCACCACGCTGGCTCCGATGTCGGAAACCCAGATCATCGACGACCTCACCCCGGTCACCGAGAAGAGATACATCCATCAGTACAATTTCCCGTCCTACTGCGTCGGCGAGACGAAGGGCTCCCGTGGTCCGGGACGCCGTGAAATCGGCCATGGTGCACTTGCGGAACGTGCGCTCCTCCCGGTCATCCCGAGTGTCGATGAATTCCCGTATGCGATCCGCGTCGTTTCTGAAATCCTGGAATCCAATGGCTCTTCTTCTCAGGCTTCTGTCTGCGGCAGCACCATGTCCCTCATGAATGCGGGCGTACCGATCAAGGCACCGGTCGCAGGCATTGCGATGGGCCTCATCGAAGACGGCGGCAAATTCTCCATTCTCTCCGATATTCAGGGCATGGAAGATGCGCTGGGCGATATGGACTTCAAGGTCGCAGGTACGGCAAAGGGCGTCAATGCCATCCAGATGGATATCAAAGTCCACGGCATTTCCAGAGACATCCTGCTGACTGCGCTGAAACAGGCGCACGAAGGCCGCCTCTACATCCTCGGCAAGATGGCAGAATGCATCGATAAACCGGCAGAACATCTCTCCAAGTATGCGCCGAAGATCATTTCTCTCACCATCCCGGTCGACAAGATCCGTGTCGTCATCGGCAGCGGCGGAAAGACCATCAATAAGATCATCTCTGAAACCGGTGCGAAACTCGACGTCGAGGAAGACGGTCGCGTATACATCGCTTCCGAAGATGAAGCAGCTGCCCAGAAGGCAAAAGCAATGGTCGAATCCCTCGTGAAGGAAGTCGAAGTCGGCGAGACATACCTCGGCCGCGTCACCCGCCTCATGAAGTTCGGCGCTTTCGTAGAAATTCTGCCGGGCAAGGAAGGCCTCGTCCACGTCTCCCAGCTCGCTCTCCAGAGAGTCGAGAAACCGGAAGACATCGTCCATGAAGGCGATGAGATCATGGTCAAGGTCACGGAAATCGATGACAAGGGCCGTATCAATCTTTCCAGAAAAGCGCTGCTGCTGGAGAAGAAGAATAAATAATTGTGGAATGCCGGCTTGATTCAGCTGGCAGGTAAGAAAGTTGATTTTGTGTAAGCGTAAAATGCGTACCCCCTTGAAGAAGGGGGTGCCCGAAGGGCAGGGGATAGACTGCCTCGAAGAGGCAGAATTCTGCAGAATGAAAAACGGAAAATGTGGAATAGACAGTAGAATGTCTGAAACAGATGGCATGCTTTCCGCTATGTAGAAGGGTGCCGCTACGCGGCACATCCATCCTGCGCCTTTGGCGCGCTCCTTCCCTAAGGGGCTACTCAGCTTTGGGGGTCCTCTAATCCCTAGGGAAACACTGATTCAATCGTTGTCAGATTTTACTCTTGAATTTTTATACATGGCGAGGAATAACCTGACGCGAATAGCGAGCTATTTAAGGAAGGCTATGACGAAGTCATGTATAAAAATTCTTGTAAAATCTGATTCTGCGATTTAATCAGCGTTTCCCTAACTACTCATCACTGCTTTCAAACGTAAGGTTCGCGATACGCGCGACCTTCGATGCTCATGAATCATGCAAAAGCGCAGTGGGTTCTGGTGGTTCGTCTCGAAAGAGCAGGAACCCGGGGCTCACTGGGCTTTTTCGCTTGGTGGGATGAGACTAGGAGACTGAGAGACTAAGAGACATTAGACGTCAGACACTCGTATCGTCATTTCGAGAGATGGCGAGAAATCTTTGTCATTTGCGGTCAAGGACTCACGTTTTCCCCATATGTGCCGCGCGCCTCTCCGCTTTCCTCATCTGTCTTTCATGCCGCCAGCGCCCTATCCGCCCCTATGGGGCACCTTCCCCTCGAGGGGAAGGCTGGCGATATGAGGGAAACCTGCCATCGCAGACCTTCGGGCATCGCTTCATAAATATTTGCGGCGAAGCCGCCACCACAACCCTGAACTCTGAACCCTGAACCCCGAACCCCCAATCTCATTTCTACAAGGAGAACAAATTCTATGACAAAAACAAGAGGTTTTGAAATCCTGTCCACATGGCAGGGAAAAGATATTCATCTGCCGGAAAGAAAAACGGAAAAGAGTGCCGGCTATGACATCGAATGCGGCGAAGACATCGATCTTATCCCGCATCAGGTGACGCTCATCAAGACCGGGCTGAAAGCGTATATGAAAGATGACGAATACCTCGCTATTTTCATCCGTTCGAGCATGGCGATCAAGAAAGGGCTCTTCCTTGCGAACAGCACCGGCATTATCGATGCGGACTATTACAATAATGAGGACAACGAAGGGCATCTCATGGTCGCTGTCTATAATACGAAGGATGAACCATTCCATGTGAATAAAGGCGATCGCGTGGCGCAGGGGATCTTCACGAAATACCTCACCACGGACGATGACCATGCTGAAGGTGTACGCACCGGCGGCGTAGGAAGCACAGGTGTGAAATGAGCATAGAAAAAGAAAAGCTGATCCATCGCGCGCCCGCCTTCGAGGGGCGGATGCTGCATGTCTTCGATGATGAAGTGGAAATCCATGGGCACAGAACCACGCGGGAGGTCGTCCTGCATCCGGGGGCGTCCGCCATCATCCCTGTCACTGAGGAGGGAGAGATCCTCTTCGTCCGTCAGTATCGCTATGCGGTCGAGCAGCCGCTTCTGGAAATCCCAGCCGGCAAACTCGATGGGGGAGAAGACCCCGATACCTGTGCGGCAAGGGAACTCACGGAAGAAACCGGCTACAAGACGGAGCACATGGAAAAGCTCGGCTACGTCTACACCACGCCGGGATTCTGCAATGAGACCATCCACCTCTACCTCGCCGACCATCTGGTGAAGTCCCATCAGCATCTTGATCAGGATGAATTTCTGGATGTCATCCGCCTTCCCATTGAAAAGGTCTATGAGATGGTGGATCGCGGAGAAATCTACGATGCGAAGACCCTCGCGGCTCTCGCCATGGCGAGGAAAAAATTAGAAATGAGAAATTAGAAATGCGAAATGAAGGAGCGGCGCCAGCATATGAGCGCCGCTTTTTTATTTATAGTGACTGGTGACTGAGAGACTAAGAGACTGAGAGACATTAGACATTTTCCCCCGTATCGTCATCCCGACCGAAGTGGAGGGATCTTGATTGCACAACGCTTATCGGCATGCATGCGGTGACGGGAAAATGATGTCTTGCTGATGCGGTGCTACAGATTTCCTCACATACACCATTTCCTCACCCAACCTCCGCCCCTTCGGGGCACCTCCTTCCCTTGGAAGGGGCTGCCGAGCGCAGCGAGGCGGGGTTGGCTTCTTTTTGGGGCGGCGAAGTCGCCTCCTCTTTGCCTTCCCCTCGAGAGGAAGGCTTTTGATGCGGGGGAAGCGGTATTCTCATTTTGTAGCCTTTATCGGTGGCGCTCGGGGCAGTGCTTTTGCATGACAGCTGAGCAGCCCCTTGAAGAAGGGGCGCGCCGAAGGCGGAGGATGGATCCCCATAGCGGTAAAAAATGATGTTGAATGATCCTCATCCTCGTATCGTCATTTCGAGCGAAGCGAGAAATCTTTGTCATTCGCGGTCAGGGACTCACGCTTTCCCCACATGTGCCGCGCACTTCTCCGCTTCCCTCATCAGTCTTTCATACCGCCAGTGCCCTATCCGCCCCTACGGGGCACCTTCCCCACGCGGGGAAGGCTGGCGATACGAGGGGAACCTGCCACCCGCAAACCTTCGGGCATCGCCCCATATATATTTGCGGCGAAGCCGCCACCACAACCCTGAACCCTGAACCCTGAACCCTGAACCCTGAACTCTGAACCCTTTTTCCTATTGCAAAACACTGACGAACTCGCTATAATACTAATAACGCAGGGAAAGAGAAAATCTTTTTCAGATGTCTTTCAGAGACAGGGCGGCTGGTGAGAGCCCTGGCAGATGAGAAAGTTTCCACTCAGGAGCGGCCGATGAAGAATCGGACGGCAGGCAGCCGATATCAGCTATGAGCTGGCTTATGCAAATTGGGTGGCACCGCGATGACTTCGTCCCATGGAGGGAAGAAGTCTTTTTATTTGCTTTGGTTTGGGTGACTGGTGACTAGGGATTAGGAACTATTAGACATCCGTTCATCGATCTTTCATACCATAGTCACCCTATCCGCCCCTTCGGGGCACCTTCCCCTAGAGGGGAAGGCTAAGTATACTCTGCGGCGTTTCCATATAATCATGTGCCGCACCACCATCTTGAACCCATCAACCTGAACCCTGAACCTGTTTTTTATATTTCCTAAAGGGAGCGATACTATGTTAGACATGAAATTCATCAGAGAACACGCAGACGAAGTGAAGCAGAACCTCGTCAACCGTCACAATCCATTCGATCTGGACGAAGTCCTCGCACTGGATGGCAAGAGAAGAGAACTCCTGCGCGATACCGAAGCGCTGAAGAGCGAAAAGAATGCAGAATCCAAGAAGATCGCGATGGCGAAGAAGAATGGCGAAGATGCGGCAGATGCTATCGCTCGCATGAGAGAAGTCGGACAGAAGATTTCCGCCATCGATAAGGAACTCGGTGAAGTCGAAGCGAAGCTGAATGAACTGCTTCTCCATATCCCGAATATGTGCGACAAGTCTGTCCCGGTCGGCAAAGATGACAGCGAAAATCCGGAAGTCCGCAAATGGGGTGAAATCCCGACCTTTGATTTCCCGATCAAGGCCCACTATGAGCTCGGCGACACCCTCGGCATCCTTGATGCAGAAAGAGCGGGGAAGGTCTCCGGCGCGCGTTTCTATTTCTACCTCTCGCAGGCAGCCCGCCTCGAAAGAGCGGTATACAACTTCATGCTCGATGTGCATACACAGCAGAATGACTACACCGAAGTCATCCCGCCTTACATCATCAACGGCAAGTCTATGCAGGGCACCGGGCAGCTGCCGAAATTCGCCGATGATATGTACAAAGTCGAAGGCGAAAGTATGTATATGACGCCTACTGCGGAAGTGCCGCTGACGAATTATTTCTCCGGCGAAATCCTCGATGGCGCGCTGCTGCCTGTCCATCTGACGGCGCTCACCCCGTGCTTCCGTAAAGAAGCGGGCTCTGCCGGTAAAGATACCCGCGGCCTCATCCGCCAGCACCAGTTCCATAAAGTAGAAATGGTGAAGTACTGCAAGCCGGAAGACAGCTGGGATGAGTTGGAATCTCTGACGGCAGAAGCGGAAAAGATCCTCCAGCTGCTCGAGATCCCGTACCATGTTGTCTGCCTCTGCACCGGTGATATCGGCTTCTCCTCTGCGAAGACCTATGATATCGAAGTCTGGATGCCGGCACAGAATAAGTACAGAGAGATCTCCTCCTGCTCGAACTGCCTCGATTTCCAGGCACGCCGCGCGAATATCCGCTTCCGCAGAACGCCGGGTGCGAAACCGGAATTCGTCCATACGCTGAATGGCTCCGGCCTCGCTGTCGGCCGTACTGTCGCTGCTATCATGGAAAACTACCAGCAGGCTGACGGCACCATCCGCGTCCCGGATGTCCTCGTACCGTACATGAATGGCGTGACCGTCATCGGCAAAAGAGAAGCCTTCAAGAGCTCCAAAGGGGAATAAGGATTAGCCCGTGGGGCGTGCTGCCCTTTGATTGGGGATGAAGGCCTCTCTTGAATGAGAAATTAGAAATGCGAAATGGTGGTGCGGCGCATAAAAATCAGAAGCGCCGCGGAGTATTGAAATAAACGTAAAACGCGTACCCCCTTGAAGAAGGGGGTGCCCGAAGGGCAGGGGATAGACTGCCTCGAAGAGGCAGGATTTTGCAGAATGAGAAACGGAAAATGTGGAATAGACCGTAGAACGTCTGGAACAGACGGCCTGATTATCGCTATGTAGAAGGGTGCCGCTACGCGGCACATCCATCCTACGCCTTTGGTACGCCTCTTCTCCATGGGGCTATTCCACTTCTTGGGAATTCCCAATCCCCAGTCCCCAGCCACTAGTCACTGCTAATCCCGACAATTTCACATAAACTTCTTGTAAATCTCAGGCAAATTTGCTACACTATATGTAACAACCCTGCTGTGCACGTGCGGCTTCATATTTTGAACCGATACCTTTATTGAGGGAGTTCGGAATTGTGGATGGAATCTATGCCTCTTCACGGGGACAGATGAAGTTCATCATGAGAGCACCCACCTGCAAATACGCAGACTCAAAATCCGGCTTTAACGACATGGTGGGGATTGAGATCAGATACCGTCAAGGAAACTTGGCGGTATTTTTTTGTTTGAGTGACTGGGGACTGGTGACTGGTAGCTAGGGATTAGTGACTAGGGATTAGGGATCAGACATTAGACATTAGACATTAGACATTAGACATTAGACATTAGACTTCTGACTTCTTTCCTCCGGCCTTCGGGCATCGCCCCATATATATTCGCGGCGAAGCCGCCACCTTCATTCCTAATTCCTCATTCCTAATTCCTCATTCGAGCAGGGCTTTCATTCGCAATCAAGGGGCAGCACGCCCAAAGGGCTAACCCTTAACCCTCCCCCCACTTTTTCTGCAAAACGCTCCCATTTCCTTAGAAAAGAACGCCTTAGGAATCCCCATTCCCCACCGATGCTGTCTGCTTTTTCACACCGCCTCGCACCGCGCGGCAGTTCCATGGATTTCCTTAAAAACAAAAGGGTTTCCCCTCATTTTTTACAAATTTGGTGAAAAATGGTAAAATACAGGAAGTTTATGGAGGTGATAATTCATGCGTGCCATCTACAAATGGAGCTCGATCCTGGCGCTTTGGGTACTTGCCATGGTTCCGGCTTCTGCAGAAACATTGCACGCAGGGATGAGCGGGGACGATGTGACGGCCCTGCAGAATTCCCTGGTAGCGGCCGGTTATCTGGCCCGCACCGTGGATGGAGACTATGGCTCCACCACAAAGGAAGCTGTCTATTTGTTTCAGAAAGATAAAGGCCTGACCGCGAACGGTATCGCTGATGATGCGACCAGAGAGGCTATCCGTAGTGCGGAAGGAGAAGGCTATAGGAATGGCGGGGGTGTCGTGTATGCAGAAGGAAATCGCGGAGACGTGATTTCCGATATGCAGCAGCGTTTGAAAGCCGCCGGCTCGCTCAAAGGCGACATCGATGGCGTTTATGGGGGAGATACCGTGAAGGCGGTGAAGGATTTCCAGAAATCCTGCGGATTTCCTGTATCCGGTGCGATCGATGAAGTGACCTACAGTGCGCTTCGGGAGATCGGCGCCGGGACGCCGGAGCCTGTGATTTCCTCTGGCGGGGAATCTTATGGCGTCGGCGACCGCGGCAGTGATGTGAAGACCATCCAGCGGAAGCTGAAACGCCTCGGCTATCTTGACGGGGAGGCGGACGGCATCTATGGCGGGCAGACCGAGGATGCGGTCACGGCTTTCCAGAAGGAGCAGGGGATCTCCGTCACGGGCGGCGTGAACAGCGCGACCCGCACGAAGCTGAATGAAGTCTATGTAGCTCAGACCGGAGACTATATCCTCTCGGAGGGGGCTAAGGGAAAGAGAGTCATCCGTCTGCAGAATCAGCTTCTTCTGCATGGCTACGATCCCGGTGTCGTGGACGGTGTCTTCGGCGCCGGTACGGCAGATGCCATCCGCATGCTGCAGGATGAAACAGGCCTTGAGACCACTGGTGTGGCAGATGAAGATGTCTGGGATGCTTTGGACAATGCGCCTTATTTCCGCGGCAGGTATACGAAGACCTATCACATGAGATCGACTGCGTACACGCCCTATGACGGGGGCGGTGAAGGGCACACTGCTCTGGGCGGATTCGCCGGTAAGGGGCATGCCGCCGTCGATCCGAATGTCATCCCGCTGGGCAGCATTGTCTTCATCGAAGGCTATGGTTACGCTATCTGCGATGATATCGGGGGTGCGATCCATGGAAATATCATCGATGTCGGCGTGGACAACCTCGAGCAGGCTTACCAGTGGGGGACGAAGAGCCGCGTCAAAGTGTATCTCGTAAGATGAGTGACTGGTGGCTAGTGACTGGTGACCGGTGAATAGTGACTTGGGTTAGTGCTTTGGAGCAGGAAATACCGTGATTCCGTGTCGTATGGAATACGGGATTTCCTGCTTTTTGCTTTTGCTCGAAATAACGATATGGGGGAGGAGACCTTGCGAAGAGTCAGCGTTTTTACATGACCGCTGTGTAGCCCTTTGAAGAAGGGGCGCGCCGAAGGCGGAGGATAGATCTGCCCCGAAGGGGCAGCCTTCTACGTGAAGGAATGAAAGGGAATGTGAGATGATCGTTCTCTTGGGCTTTCATACCGCCAGCACCCTATCCGGCTCGTTTCGCTCGCCACCTTCCCCAAGTGGAGAAGGCTGTGGTATGGGGAGAAAAACGGTACTCTCATTTTTGGCCTTTCCTTTCTGAAAAGGAGGCGCCCTGAAGGGGCGGAGGTTGTCTCCCGCAGCGGGATAGAAATGAATGTGAGATCACCCGTTCTCTCGTATCGTCATCCCGAGCGGAGCCGAGGGATCTTTTACGCCCTGGCGGTACTCTGTACTCATGAGGTAATGATAAAATCGCATAGGTGCTTCGGCTGCTCCTCCTCTCACGCTCGTCGCTTGGCCGTTGTGCAAGGAAGATTTCTCGCTGCGCTCGAAATGACTATGCGAGGGGGACGGTATTGTCGTTTTACTGGCTTCTTTTTCCGTCCCGCGGGGGAACTCGGTGTCTTCTCATTTCCTGCCATTTATCATATAATGCAATATATAATACCACTTGGAAAAATAGGGGAAAATCAATGAAGAACAACGAGAAGAATACATACAGCCTCTCTCACATCGTGATCGCAGTGCTGGCAGTGGTCCTGATGGGGCTGATCGTCTGGATGATGGTCATCGTGTCGCACATCCAGGGGTCGGCGCGCGTGGTGAATTATGCCGGACTGGTGCGCGGGACGACGCAGCGAATGGTGAAGATGGAGATCGCGGGCGAGCGGCAGGATGAGATGAACCGGGAGATCGAGGCGTATATCCATGGCCTTCGCGAGGGGGATGACTCGCTGTCTCTGGTGCGGATTCCGGATGCGGATTTCCAGCAGAAGCTGACGGAGCTGAATGGGTACTATCTGCAGGTCAAGCAGGAAATCTTCCATCTTCGCCAAACAGGGAAGGCGGACTCCTACCTGATCGCGGTGAGTGAGCAGTTCTTCGCGATCTGCGATGAGGCGACAGCGCTTGCCGAAGTGTACTCCGAGAAGCAGGCGCGGGATCTTTCTGTGCTGGAGAAGGGCATCACCGCAGACATCTTCGTCCTGATGATCCTGATCGGTTTCGAGTTTTTCAAAGCACTGAAGAGGCTGATGCAGAACAGCGTCTTACAGAAGAAGGCGTATCTGGATGAAGCGACGGGGCTTCCGAATAAGAACAAGTGTGAGGAAATCCTGAATGCGCCCGCTGCTGTCGATGTGGGCGTGGTGAGCTTCGACCTGAATAATCTCCGCCGCATCAATGACAGCCAGGGGCATCAGGCGGGGGATGTATACATCCGACGCTTCGCGACGGCTCTTCGGGTGGCGGTATCGGAGGAGCACTTCGTGGGCCGTCTGGGCGGGGATGAATTTCTGATGGTGACGCGCGGTCTCTCCGAAGCGGGCATGGAGGCGCTCATGGGAGAGGTGCGTGCCAAGCTGGCAGAGGAGGCGAAGGAGCATCCGGATACGCCGCTTTCCTATGCGGCGGGCTATGTGCTGGCGAAGGACTATCCCGAGGCGTCCATGCGAGAGCTTTTCGCTGAGGCGGATAAGCATATGTACATCCATAAGAACCATGTGAAGCGCATGGAAGCGGAAGAAGAAAGGCAGATGGATTTCCGCCTGCTGAAAGAGGTGAACCGGCGCGGGAAAAATTTCGCGGCTTGCCTCTACTGTGACCTGAAGATGGATGCCTATCGCACGATTCGCGCGGGGACGGGTTTCTTCCTCGCCGCTGAGGGCAGCTATTCCGGGGCGGTGCTGCAGCTCGCAGAAGAGGAAATCGAAGGGGCAGACCGGGAACGCATCCAGAGCGCGCTCTCGAGGGAGGCACTGGAAAAGTCGCTCTCCCATAGAGAGGATACGCTGGATCTTGCCTTCACGCCGAAGGCGGGGCTGGGATTTCGCCGTCTCTTCGTCATGCCGGTAGATTTCGATGAGGAGGGGCATCTTCACCATGTCCTCATCGCTTTCCAGCGCATCCGGCAGGGGGAAGAGACGCTGGATGCGAAGAAGGCGCTCTCCCTCTACTACGAGCAGCTGAAGCAGTCCATTCTGGAAAATGACAGCTATGTGGATGCTATGCTGGATATGGCGGACTGTATCTATATGGTCGACCTGACCCATGACAGGCTGGAAAAGGATATCGTACTTCCGGGGAAGGAAGAAGCGCATGCGCGCCTTTTTGCAGCCTCTCCGCTGCCATGCTCGTATCAGGCCTACTGCGAAGCCCATATGATGCAGGTCACAAGACCGACACAGGGCTGCTACCGCATTGCCATGACTGTGAAAGACCTTTTGAAACGGTTCGAAGCGGGCGAGCGGCAATTCTCCGCAGAGTATGGGATCCGGGAAAAGGATGGCACCATCCGTTGGATCCGCAAGTGGATCCTTATGACGCGCATCACTGTCTATGACCCGGATGCCGGGCAGGATGTACCCATCGTGCAGGCCATCGTCCTCTTGAAAGATACCACGGAAATGCATGCTGAGGACGAACAGCGGCAGGCGAAGCTGCAGGCCGCTCTGGATGAAATGAGCGCTGCGAATCGCGTGAAGACGGAATTTCTCTCCCGCATGAGCCATGATATCCGCACGCCGCTCAATGGTATCATCGGTCTTTTGAGGATCAATGAAGATCACTTCGACAATAAAGAGCTTGTCTTTGAAAATCAGAAAAAGATGCATGTGGCGGCGAAGCATCTGCTCTCGCTCATCAATGATATCCTGCAGATGAGCAAGCTCGAAGCAGGCGGCGTCACCCTCTCCCGCGAGCGGATATCCATGCAAGAGCAGAGAAATGACATCCGCAGCATCATTCATGGCCGCGTAGTGGAAGCAGGGCTCGAGTGGATCGATGAAGTGAAAGAGTACGCTTTCCCGGTCCCCTTCGTGTACGGCAGTCCTCTGCATCTTCGGCAGATCTTCCTCAATATTCTGGGAAACTGCATCAAGTACAATAAAAAGGGCGGCCGCATCATGACGAAGGTGGAATTTTTGGGTACTGCCGGGAGTCGCTGCACCTATCGCTGGACCATCTCGGATACCGGCATCGGCATGAGCCCGGAGTTTCTGACTCATATTTTCGACCCCTTCACCCAGGAAAGACAGGATGCCCGCAGCGTGTATCAGGGGACAGGTCTCGGTATGGCCATCGTGAAGAGACTCATCGATGCGATGGAGGGGACTATCGAGATCACCAGTGAAGAAGGGAAAGGCTCGACCTTCGTCATCACGATCCCCTTCGAAATCGCGCCCGCCGAGGACAAGAAATCGCAGGATAAGAAGTCTGTGAATATCGAAGGCCTGCACCTGATGGTGGTCGAGGATAATGAGCTGAATGCAGAAATCGCGCAGATGCTCCTCACCGATAAGGGCGCCCGCGTCACCCTCGCGCGCGACGGCAAAGAGGCTGTCGAGCTTTTCGAAAAGAAGATCCCGGGTACCTTCGATGCCATCCTCATGGATATCATGATGCCTGTCATGGACGGCATGACCGCGACAAGGACCATCCGCAGTCTTTCGAGAGCGGATGCGAAAACCATCCCCATCATCGCCATGACGGCGAATGCTTTCGATGAAGATGCGAAAAAATGCATCGCGGCCGGCATGAACGCCCACTTGACGAAACCGATAGAAATCGATCATTTCACCGAAGTCCTTGGACAATACTGTCGATAAAAAAGCTCCGCCGAAGGCGGGGCTTTTTGGTTTGGGGCGGCTGGGTGCTGGTGACTAGGGACTAGGGACTAGGGATTCGTTTTGCATGCCAGTTGAGCAGCCCCTTGAAGAAGGGGCGCGCCAAAGGCGGAGGATAGAGTGCCCCGCAGGGGTAGCCTTCTACGCAGCGGGATGAAAAGAAATGTGAGACGAGCGCCCTCTCGTATCGTCATCCCGAGCGTAGCCCAAGGATCTTTTACGCCCTTGCGGTACTCTGTACTTATGAGGTAATGATAAAATCGCCTAGGGAAACACTGATTAAATCGTTGTCAGATTTTGCTCTTGAATTTTTATCCATAGCAAGGAATAACCTGACGCGAATAGCGAGCTATTTAAGGAAGGTTATGACGAAGCTATGTATAAAAAATCTTGCAAAATCTGACTCTGCGATTTAATCAGCGTTTCCCTAGGTGTTTCGGCTGCTCTTCCTCTCACACTCTCCGTTTGACCGTTGTGCAAGGAAGATTTCTCGCTGCGCTCGAAATGACGATGCGGGGGAGGAGACCTTGCGAAGGGTCAGCGTTTTTACATGACCGCTGTGTAGCCCCTTGAAGAAGGGGCGCGCCGAAGGCGGAGGATAGATCTGCCCCGAAGGGGCAGCCTTCTACGTGAAGGAATGAAAGGGAATGTGAGATTGCCCGTTCTCGCGTCTCGTCATCCCGAGCGCAGTTTAACATCGCAGCGGTATTCTGCATAAAGGCGGTCACGCAAAAATCGCTTGGGATCATTTGCTTCACGCCATACCGCCGTCTTCGTTTGACCGTTGTGCAAGGAAGATTTCTCGCTCGCTCGAAATGACGATGCGGGGGAAAAATCTGTATTCTTCTTTCCTTTATCCGTTCGCCCTAGTCACTCTTTCCCATCTATGCTATAATACATAGATAAATATCGATAAAAGAAAACGGAGGCGAGGGTATGGATCATTCGCGGATCAAAAGAGAATATACAGAGCCGGCGGTGCCTTTCACACTGAAAGCGCCGTTCCAGCCGATGGGGGATCAGCCGAAGGCGGTGAAGTCTCTGGTGGGCGGACTCAGGAATGGCGACTGGGCGCAGGTGCTGCTCGGTGCGACGGGGACGGGGAAAACCTTCACGATGGCGAAGGTCATCGAAGAGGTGCAGCGCCCGACGCTTATCATTTCTCCGAATAAGACGCTGGCTGCGCAGACGGCGAGTGAATTCAAGGATTTCTTTCCTGACAATGCGGTGTACTACTTCGTTTCCTACTACGACTACTACCAGCCGGAGTCCTATGTGCCGCAGACGGATACCTATATCGAGAAGGACTCGTCACGCAATGAGGAAATCGACCGCCTGCGCCACTCTGCGACGATGGCGCTTTTCGAGCGGCGGGATGTCATCATCGTGGCATCGGTGTCCTGCATTTACGGCTTGGGCGATCCGGAGGACTACAGCTCCATGGGGCTCTCGCTCCGGCCGGGCGAGGAAATCGAGCGCGACAAGATCTTGGAGAAGCTCGTCAGTATGCAGTATATGCGCAATGATATGAATTTCACGCGAGATACTTTCCGCGTGCGGGGAGATACGATCGATGTATTTCCTGCATCGGAAAACAATGTTGCCGTCAGGATCGAAATGTTTGGCGATGAGATCGACTCCCTGACGGAGTTCGACGTCCTGACCGGCGAGACGGTCGCTGAGAGAAATCACATCGGCATCTTCCCTGCCTCGCACTATGTCACTAGCTCGGATAAGCTCCGCCATGCCGTCACGTCCATCGAGAAGGAGCTGGATGGGCGGCTCAAAGAGCTCCGGGATCAGGATAAGCTCTTGGAGGCGCAGCGTCTCGAGCAGCGGACGAATTATGACTTGGAAATGATGCAGGAGGTCGGATACTGCTCCGGCATCGAGAATTATTCCCGCCACATGTCGGACAGGAAGCCCGGCGAGCCGCCATTTACGCTCCTGGACTACTTCCCTGAAGATTTCCTCATCATGATCGATGAGTCGCATGTGACGGTACCGCAGCTGCGCGCGATGTACAATGGCGACCAGTCGAGAAAAAGCACGCTCGTCGACTATGGCTTCCGCCTGCCGTCTGCGCTGGACAACCGTCCGCTGACGTTTGACGAATTCACCGAGCGCATCAATCAGATCATCTACGTCTCGGCGACGCCGGGGCCGTATGAAATGGGCGTGCAGACAAATCTGGCCGAGCAGATCATCCGCCCGACGGGGCTCTTGGATCCGTCCATCGAAGTGCGTCCCATCGAAGGACAGATGGATGACCTCTTGGGCGAGATCCATAAGCGGGAGGAGATCCACGAGCGCGTCCTCATCACGACA
The DNA here is from genome assembly GCA_900543455.1 of uncultured Dialister sp. Taxonomy (GTDB): domain Bacteria; phylum Bacillota; class Negativicutes; order Veillonellales; family Dialisteraceae; genus Dialister. Next base: position 34,665 of record UQRR01000005.1, on the reverse strand, counting down.
CTCACGAAGAAAATGGCGGAGGATCTCACCGATTTCCTGACGGAAGCAGGCGTGAAGGTGCGCTACCTGCACTCCGACGTCGCGACCATCGAGCGCGCGGAAATCATCCGTGACCTGCGCGCGGGTGTCTTCGACGTCTTAGTCGGCATCAACCTTTTGCGCGAGGGGCTCGATATGCCGGAAGTCTCGCTCGTCGCGATCCTCGATGCGGATAAAGAAGGCTTCCTGCGCTCGGAAACTTCGATGATCCAGGTCATCGGCCGTGCCGCCAGAAATGAGCACGGCCACGTCATCATGTACGCGGACCGCATCACGAAATCGATGAAGTACGCGATCGATGAGACGAACCGCCGCCGCACCATCCAGCAGGCCTATAATGAAGAGCATCACATCGTCCCGCATACCGTCCAAAAGCGTGTCAAAGATCTCATCGACCTCACGAAGATCGAAGAAAAGCCAGCTGCCTATGGCGGCAAGAAAAAAGAGGGCGAGCTTTCTGATGAGGAAATCTACGCCCGCATGAAGGACTGCGAGAAACTCATGAAACAGGCCGCCAAAGACTTGGAATTCGAAGCCGCCGCCCGCTACCGCGACCAGCTCGCCAAGCTCCGCCAGCTCTGGACCGATCGCTACGGCTCCCGCGCGGAAGAAGCCCTGAAGCGGCAGGCTGCGGCGAAGAAACGGATCTATAAGCCGATGAAGAAACGGGTGTAATTTTTGGGTGACTGGTGACTAGGGACTAGTGGCTGGGGATTAGGGATTAGGGGTTCGTTTTGCCCTGCCAGCTGAGCAGCCCCTTGAAGAAGGGGCGCGCCAAAGGCGGAGGATGGAGTGCCTCGAAGAGGCAGCCTTCTGCAGAAAGGTAAACGATGTATGTAAGACAACCGCTCCTCCCGCATCGCCATTTCGAGCGAAGTCGAGAAATCTCTATGGCACAACTTCGCTTCCAAGGAATGCGTTTTTACATGCCAGCTGAGCAGCCCCTTGAAGAAGGGGCGCGCCAAAGGCGGAGGATGGAGTGCCTCGAAGAGGCACCCTTCTGCAGAAAGGTAAACGATGTATGTAAGACAAGCACTCCTCCCGTATCGTCATTTCGAGTGAAGCCGAGAAATCTTCCTTGCACACTGGTAAAACGAAGACGGCAGGATAACGTGAAACCAATGATCCCAAGCGATTTTTACGTGACCGCCTGCATGCAGAATACCGCTCAGGCGTAAAGATCCCTCCACTGCGCTCGGGATGACGATACGAGAGAACGGGCTATCCCCCATTCCCTTTCATTCCACCACGCATGGAGAATGCCGTTTCCCCGTCTCGTCATTTCGAGCGAAGTCGAGAAATCTTTTTCGCCCCATTAAAAAGATAGATGAAATAAGGAGAAACGAATCCTCTGCGTCGTGGCGTAAAAAATGAGTAGAACAGAACCCCTTTCACAGAAAGGGGTCGGCGCCTTGGCGCCGGGGGATAGGTCGTCATAAGGAAGATGTTTGATAGCGAAGAAACGGTAGCCTCATTACGTAGTCGGTCCCGAATGTGCAGATAAACTGCCTGCGCACCCGTCTCCCTATTCCCCCGCCCTGCGGGCGGCCCCTTCCCGAGGGGAAGGGGCTTTGAAAACTTCGCGGCGCTTTTTATTTGATGCGCCGCACCATCCCCATAGAACCCGTAGAACCTATAGAACCCATTGAACCCCATACACGAAAGGACATCCATGGAAAAAGGAATCATCATAAAAGGAGCGCGTCAGAACAATCTGAAGAATATCGATCTGACGCTGCCGCGAAATCAACTCATCGTTTTCACCGGGCTGTCCGGCTCGGGGAAATCGTCGCTGGCTTTTGACACCATCTATGCGGAAGGGCAGCGAAAATATGTCGAGTCCCTGTCTGCCTATGCGCGGCAGTTCTTAGGGCAGATGAATAAGCCGGACGTGGATAAGATCGCAGGGCTTTCGCCAGCGATTTCCATCGATCAGAAATCCACCAGCCATAACCCGCGCTCGACGGTCGGCACAGTGACGGAGATCCACGACTACCTTCGTATGCTGTATGCGCATGCGAGCCGTGCCTTCTGCCCGCACTGCGGCAAGCCGATCCAGCGGCAGACGGTGGATCAGATCGTCGATGCGCTCCTTGCCCTTCCGGAACGGACGAAGCTCATGCTCTTAGGGCCGGTCGTTGTCGCGAAGAAGGGGACGCATAAGAAGCTCTTGGAAGAGCTCCGCAAGGAGGGCTATGTCCGTGTCCGCGTGGATGGGGACGTCCTCTCCCTGTCCGATGACATCGAGCTTGCGAAAAACAAGAAGCATACCATCGAAGTGGTGGTGGATCGTGTCATCATGAAAGACGGTATCGTGCGCCGCTTGACAGACTCGGTGGAGGCCGCGCTGAAGCTGGGGGACGGGATGATGGTGGGAAGCGTCATCGGCGGGAAGGACATGGTCTTTTCCACGCACTTCTCCTGTCCGGACTGCGGGATTTCCCTGCCTAAGCCGGAGCCGCGTATTTTTTCCTTCAATAATCCCTTCGGCGCCTGCCCCGCCTGCATGGGCCTCGGCGCTTCACTGGAGGCGGATTTCCATCGGATCCTCCCCGATCACACGATGCCCTTCCGTCTGGGCGCGATCCAGCCATTTCCTTATAATAAGGAAACATGGCTCTACAAGCTGCTCGATGCCTTCCTGAAATCCTACGGCCTCACCATGGATGCATGCTATGATGACCTGCCGGATCAGGCGAAGGTGGAGTTTGAAATCGGCGGCACGGCGCTGCTCTCCTTCCAGTACACCAGCCCTGAAGGCATCACGAAGACCTATGAGCGTCCCTTCGAGGGCATCGTCCCGATGACGAAGCGGCGCTATGAAGAGGCGTGGACAGAGAAGATGAAGGAAACGCTGTCGAACTACCTCATCGAGAAGCCTTGCCCCGTCTGCCATGGGGCGCGCCTGAAGCCCGAGAGCCTCGCTTTCCGTGTCGGCGCGAAGAATATCGCAGAGATTTCCTCCATGGCTGTCATCGACCTTCTGGACTTCATGGACCATGTCACACTTTCCGAAAAGGAAAAAATCATCGCAGACCAGATCCTGCGCGAGGTGAAGAGCCGTCTCTCCTTCCTCGTGAATGTCGGCCTCGACTACCTGACGCTCTCCCGCGGCGCCTCGACGCTCTCCGGCGGTGAAGCCCAGCGCATTCGTCTGGCGACGCAGATCGGCTCCGGCCTCGTCGGCGTCCTCTACATCCTGGATGAGCCGTCCATCGGTCTGCATCAGCGAGACAATGACAAGCTCCTTGCGACACTGAAAGGCATGCGGGATCTGGGAAATACGCTCATCGTCGTCGAGCATGACGAGGATACCATCCGCACCGCGGACTGGGTCGTGGATATCGGGCCCGGCGCAGGGGAGCATGGCGGCTCCGTCGTCGCGGAAGGCACGCCCGAGGACGTGATGAAGGTGAAGGAATCCATCACGGGGCAGTACCTGCGCGGTGAGAAATACATCCCGCTGCCGGAAACGAGAAGAAAAGGAAATGGACTCTCGCTCACCATCCATGGCGCTGCCGAGCACAATCTGAAGCACATCGATGTGACCATCCCGCTCGGTGCCTTCACCGTCGTCACCGGGGAGTCCGGCTCAGGCAAGAGTACGCTCGTGAATGAGATCCTCTATCAGGGCCTCTCCAATATCAAGAATCATACCTCCTATCGGGCCGGAGCTTTCGACTCCATGGACGGCGCAGAGTATGTGGACAAGATCATCGACATCGACCAGCAGCCGATCGGCCGCACGCCGCGCTCGAATCCGGCCACCTATACCGGCGTTTTCAATGACATCCGCGAGCTGTTCAGTCAGACTTCTGAAGCCAAGATGCGCGGCTACAAACCGGGGCGTTTCAGCTTCAACATGAAAGGCGGACGCTGCGAAGCCTGCCACGGCGACGGCATCATCAAGATCGAGATGCAGTTCCTCTCGGACGTCTATGTCCCCTGCGAAGTCTGCCACGGCGCGCGTTACAACCGCGAGACACTCGAAGTCCGCTACAAGGGCAAGAACATCTCTGATGTGCTGAATATGACCATCGATGAGGCTGTGCCTTTCTTTGAAAATCACGACAAGATCCTGCGGAAGCTGAAAACCCTTCAGGAAGTCGGCCTCGGCTACATCCATCTCGGACAGCCCGCCACCACTATGTCCGGCGGCGAAGCCCAGCGAGTGAAACTGGCGACCGAGCTCATGCGCCGCGGCACCGGAGACACCCTCTACATCCTCGATGAACCGACCACCGGCCTTCACAGCGAAGATATCCGGAAGCTCCTGATCGTCCTCGAAAAGCTGGTGGATCAGGGAAATACCGTCGTCGTCATCGAGCACAATCTTGACGTCGTAAAGACCGCCGACTACATCATCGACCTCGGCCCCGAAGGCGGCGACAAGGGCGGCGAGATCGTGGCCACCGGCACGCCGGAAGAAGTCGCGAAAGTGGAAGCGTCCTACACCGGGCAGTACCTCGGGCCAGTGATAGAACGGACGAAGAAGTTTATGGGGTTGAAGTGACTAGGGGCTAGTGGCTGGGGATTAGGGACTAGGGATTAGACTAGGAGACTAGAAGACATCAGCCCCCGTATCGTCATTTCGAGCGAAGCGAGAAATCTTTCTTGCAGACCGATAAACGAAGGATGCGAGAAAGGAGAAATACGCAGTACCGAGGCGTCATTTCCGTATCAGTGCCTATGTGATACTGACCGCAGTGCAAGAAAGAATCATCGGAAGCGCTTTCGATGACGAGACGATACGGGAAAGGGATACCCCAAAAAGTTTGAAAGCAGAAAATAACCATCTTCCCTTTATAGGAATCCTCATAGGTTAAACAGGTTCAAAAGGTTCACAGGTTTTTCATATTTCGTGAATATCATATATTCTAAAACTCCGCGGCGCTTCCCTATGATGATGCGCCGCACCACCCCCGTTGAACCCGCTGAACCTGTTGAACCTGTTTAACCCTCTGAACCCCTAATCCTTTATTCTTTTTCTCAGGAGTCTTTTATGATCGATGTCAATGAAAAAATCAAAGCCAAGGTAGAAGCCCTTCCTGATTCGCCCGGGGTGTACCGCTGGAAAGACAAAGACGGGCGGATCATCTACGTCGGCAAGGCGAAGAACCTGAAGAATCGTGTCCGCTCCTATGTACGGGAGGATAAGAACCGTTCCCCGAAAGTCGCTGCGATGATCCGTCACGCGGACGATCTCGATATCACGATGACCGGGACAGAGATGGAGGCGCTGATCCTGGAGTGCAATCTCATCAAAGAACTGCACCCGAAGTACAATATCTCCCTGCGTGATGACAAATCCTACCCCTATGTGAAGATCACGGTGAATGATGAGTGGCCGCGCATCTTCGTCACGAGGAACATCCGCCGCGATGATGGGGCGAAGTATTTCGGCCCCTTCACCGACGTGGGGAGCCTTCGTCAGACGCTGTCCCTCCTTCGCCACTACTATCCCATCCGCACCTGCCGCTCCATGAAGGTGTCTCGTCCCTGTCTGCAGTACCACATGCACCTCTGCAGTGCGCCCTGCGGCGGCCACGTCGATCACATCGACTATGACCGTGATGTGAAGACCATCTGCGACCTGCTCGAAGGGAAGAGCACCTCGCTGGAAAAGGAGCTCACGCGACAGATGATGGAGGCGTCGGAAGCGATGGATTTCGAAAAAGCCGCCAAGCTGCGCGACCACATCCGCGCCATCCAGAGCGTGCAGCAGCGCCAGCACATCGTATCCACGGAAGGGGACTTCGACGTGCTCGGCATGGCACGCGACGGCAGTCACACCGGACTGGAGATTTTCTATATCCGCTATGGCCGCATGGTGGGTAAGGAGAATTTCAGTATCCCTGAAAGTGCATCCGAGACGGATGAGGAGATCATCACCACCTTCCTTCGCGATTTCTACGGAGGAAATCCGACATCCGTCCCGAAAGAGATCATCCTGCCGCTCCTGCCGGAAGAGTCCGGTCTTCTCTCCGAGTGGCTGACGAAGCTTCGCGGAAGCGAAGTGAAGCTCATCCGCCCCGAGCGCGGCTTCAAGCGTCGCCTGAAAGACATGGCGATGGCAAATGCAGCAAAGTATCTCTCCGACAAGAAGCTGCAGTGGGAGTATCAGGACGCCCGGGAGCAGGGCGCCGTGCAGAAGCTGAAAGAGCTGCTCTCTCTGCCGCGCCTTCCCGAGCGCATGGAATGCTTCGATATTTCTCACAACCAGGGCGCAGAGACCACCGGCTCCATGGCCGTCTTCGAGCATGGCCGTCCGGCAAAGAGCGAATATCGGAAATTCAAACTGCAGACCACGCAGGGGCATGCGGACGACTTCAAGTCCATGGCAGAAGTCATGAGCCGCCGCTATGGGAAGGAAAAGGACTGGCCCGAGCCTGACCTCATCGTCCTTGATGGCGGTCTTGGGCAGATGCATGCGGCCATTCCCGTGATCCGCGAGGCCGGCTGCAACGCACCCGTCATCGGGCTCGCCAAGCGTATCGAAGAGATCTACGTAGAAGGCAGCGACATCCCGATCGTCCTCGATCACCATGAGCCCGCTCTCCAGCTTCTCCAGTTCATACGCGACGAAGCCCACCGCTTCGTCATCACCTATCACCGGAAATGGACGAACAAAAGAAATACGGAGTCCGTCCTTGACCACATCGAAGGCATCGGCCCAAACCGCCGGAACGCACTCTGGCATGCCTTCCGCTCGCTCGATGAAATGAAAAAAGCGAGCGAAGAGGAGCTCGCCAAGGTACCGGGCATGAATAAGCGCGCCGCGCACAATGTCTATCGGTTCTTCCATATGAGAAAAGACGAGAAACAGCTTGTCCTGCAGGGGATGGATGTGGAAAAGGAAGGCTGACGATACGGGAAAGTCATCCTCCCTCCTTCCACTGGAAGGAGGTGCCCCGAAGGGGCGGAGGTTGGCTCCCGCAGCGGGATGAAAACGCATGTTGGACGAGCGCCGCTCTTGATCTCCAATGCGCTGCGGGAAACAGCACTCAGGCGTTTTTTAAGAAACGACGACTTACATACTGCCTCACATTCGTCGTTTCCCTTTCTGCAAGAAGGATCTCTCGACTACGCTCGAAATGACGATACGGGGAAAACGCTATTTCAAAATTGCGGTGAAGCCGCTACCTCTTAGCCTTCCCCGCATGGGGAAGGGGGACCGCGTCAGCGGTGGATAGGGTTCTTCGATATTGCATGACAGCTGAGCAGGCCCTTGAAGAAGGGCCGCGCCAAAGGCGCAGGATAGAGTGCCTCATAGAGGCACAAATCAGCATAACGGAAAATGATGAATGTTGGACGAGCGCCGCCCGCATCGTTATCCCGAGCGCAGTCGAGGGATCTTTCTTGTATAGCGGTAAAACGGTTATCCTGGGATAGCGAGCAACCGTAGCCCAATGCATCGTTACACTATCATCCATGAGTACGGAAGAAAGACTGCACAACAAAAAAAGGCGAACCGAAATGGTTCGCCTTTTTGCTTGCCCGACTAGCCTGCGTCAGCGAGGTCGCTGGTCGCTACCGTGCGAAGGCCCGAAAGCGGGCGGGACTGGAGCGATGCGATCGCGTTTCCTGCGGCATACAGTTCATCAGCCGTGGCTGATACTTTGATCTTGCTGAAACTCAGATTCTTCACCTTGGAAGTCCCCGAGGACGCATCCTCTACACGGACCTGAAGTTTCATATCGATGGTTTTAGACGTGGTAGCCATAGTGTTCTCCTTTACGGTAATCATAGGTAATAAATAGAAGGACTGAAGGATGGGACGTCAGACATCGGACAGTCCCGTTCCTCTTTATTCCAGTACGGTCGCACTGGTTTCGACGATCTTCGCCTGCTTGAAAGCCGTGACCGCATGGCCGGAAGAGGATTCCAGCACCGGAAGGATGAGCGCCGCCTTCTCCTTCACCGTCTCGAGCGTCAGGTCATCCTTCGGGCAGGGGATCGAGAGCGTCATGCTGCGGCTGCCTTCTACAGTAAATGTCAGTTCCAACACTTTGTTATTCGTATTCATAGCGTATCTCCTTATGGAAATGCGGGCTTATGGCCCATAAGAAATCGGAAAATCAAGATATGATATGAATAAGTTGTTCACACACCATATATAGAAAGAGATGGCATAAAAAAACACCCGGAGAAGGCTCTCCGCCTGTACCCGAGGCAGGCGGAGCCCAGAATCGGTGACGGTCGTCCATAGGCACCGAAGTGCGGGAGAACCTGTGCTATCGTCGGGACCCGGCCTCGCATGGGGCAGGGAAGCGGAAGAACCTTGTCGGTTTCCGGATATTTGGTTTTCACAGTTGTCAGCCTAAAATGGGTGCCGGCAGCAGGCTGTACGCTTCCAGCTGACCCATCCGATGACGCCGGGGAATCCTGCAGATCCGCCCTGCCTTGGAACGGTCCCTCCTTATGATCTCGTAGCGCTTGGAGAATTCTGGAAATCAGAAGGTCCGTCCGGTCAGGGAACATGTTCAGGCATGCCCGGCTTCATGACTATATAGTACAACGTCATTCTAGAAAAAGCAAGAGGGAAAAACTACAAATAACTACAATGATTTGTTGAAATTCCGAATTGTGAAAGAAATGCGCACAAAATGTGCAATGAAATCTATGCATAAATGCAATAAAATATATCAAATGTGACATGCCATATTTAGCCGTCAGTCGTATATCAGACCACGGCGGACCCCAGTAAAGACTGATAGTAAGAAGAAATCGGTGGCGGCCTGTATGCGGATGGATCGCCTTGTTTGAGGAAATTCTTTTATTTCTTTCTTTTTGCTGATTTCTGTCTGGCATCGATGAGAGATATGCTTTCCGATGCCAGCGTGGAAAGACAGTGCCAGCTTTGCGCGAAGTATGTTTCTGAAAACTACTGTAAAGAACATCTGGAAGAGTTTGTAAAAGAAAGCTGCCAGACGCCTTCGCCCGATGACTGGATTGGCAAGATGTCGGAGAACGAGGCGTGGGTGCCGGTTTACTTGCCGACTGTAAACCTTCTAAGAACCGATCCTTGGCTGGGAATCCATGGGGAGCCGTGTACGATGGAAGACATTACGCGGTGGATCAAGAAGAAATGTTGAGAGGATTGGTCTTTCCCTAGGGAACATCCTATGTCTGTGGACAGCATTGCGGTCATGACGGGATAGCCTGCTCCCGTATGTGAAGGAAGTGACGAGAGCGGTAGGATATTCTGTGTGAATGAATACGTGAGCGACGAACCGGAAGGCTCGCCGTTTTTGGTTGCTTTAAAAATTAATGTATTTGTCTATTTACTTGAAAAAAACAATAAATAGACTTATACTTACCAAAAGTTAAACATATATATCACAGGAGAAACGGAATGAAGCACAGACATATACCTCTTTTCACTTCAAAAGTCGGATGGCTGCCGGTGTTCGTTTTTATCATTGGCGCCGTGATTCTGATGACCTGGTGGTACAATGCAAAGAAAAATCAGGATGAATGGAATCGTTCCCTGGTTGAACTCAACAGCATGACCTATGCACAGCATCTGCAGATGGATATCATGCAGGGCATCAACATCACCAATACGCTGAAAGAAGTGATTATCAGTCATGACGGCGAGATGCAGAAGTTTTCAGAAATTGCCGAAGGCATGAGGACAGATTTCATTCAGAGCATTCAAATTGCGCCAAATGGCGTTGTCACGGAAATCTATCCATCTGAAGGAAACGAAGCTGGTAAAATCGATTTAATTCACGACAAAGATCGCGGTGAGATATCCTGCTATGCAAGAGATCATGGCATCATTACCATGCAGGGGCCTTTTCCGCTGAAGCAGGGCGGCACCGGCATTGCGGTGAGAAATCCGGTGTATTTGAAGGATTCGAATGGTGAGAAAAAATTCTGGGGCTTTGCCATCGTCATCATCCGCGTGCCGGAGATTTTCTCGGAAACGATCGATGCCCTCTCACGATTTGGATACGATTTCAGCTTCTCGAAGACAGTATCTCCGTGGGATCCGACTTATCAAGAAGTCTACGCCAGCGGCGCAAGTATGAAGGATGCAGCAACATATGACTTTGATCTGGGGGATAGCCATTGGAAACTTGAGGTGCAGCCTAAGAATGGCTGGAATGACAATCAGCGCCTGTATTTGATGCTGGCCTGTGGTTTTCTGATTCTTCTTTTGCTGTCCGGATTGATTGCGGTGATTTCGAGCTACCGTGAGGCAAAAGTGGTAGAAGCGCAAACGGCACTGCTGAATCGCAAGCTGGAGGAGGCACTTGAACAAGCCAATGCCGCTTCCGTGGCAAAGTCAAGATTTATCAGCAGTATGTCTCATGATATGCGGACACCCATGAACGCAATTATGGGTTATATTTCGATTGCCCTTCACCAGGAACTGAAACCTGAAGTGAAGGATTACCTGAAAAAAATCAACCATAGTGCGAACCATTTGTTGACATTGATCAATGATGTGTTAGAAATCAGCCGCATTGAAAGCGGGAAAGTGGTCATCAACCCGGTTCGTACAAATATGTCTGCCATGCTCGATGAGGTGGTGGACATCACGCAGGGGTTCATGGCTGGCCGGAAATTGGATTTTATTGTGAAACGAGCGGCGGTGGCGATACCGGATGTTCTTGTGGATGAGATTCGTGTTCGTGAAGTGCTGATCAATATTCTCGGTAATGCAGTCAAATTTACCAAAGATGGTGGATCAATCACGTTTTCTACAGAAATGAGAAAAGGGAATACACCGTCAGATATTGTGGCTATATTTAAGGTGGCAGATACCGGCATTGGCATGAGCAAAGACTTCCAGAGACAAATGTATGATGATTTTGCGCAGGAAAACGCCGATGCAAGAACGGAGTATAAAGGGACTGGGCTTGGCCTCTCCATTTCCCAAAAGTATGTGGATTTACTGGGTGGCACCATTGCTGTGGATAGCCAAAAGGATATAGGGACGACATTTACGATTGAAATCCCAATGACGCTGATCCAGGCAGAGGTACGCAATACGGAAACACCGGTCAATTCCGATATATCCGGTCTTCATATACTGCTGGTGGAGGACAATGAGCTGAATGCGGAAATTGCGCAGACTCTTCTGGAGGATGCCGGAGCCAAAACCACCGTGGCGCACAATGGAGAACAAGCTCTGGAGATCTTTCAAAACCATGAGCCCCAAACTTTTGATGCCGTTCTGATGGATATCATGATGCCGGTCATGGACGGCCTGACAGCAACAAGAGCCATCCGCCATCTGGAGCGCCCGGATGCGAAAACCATTCCGATCATCGCTATGACAGCGAATGCTTTTGCGAGGATAAAGAGAAGTGTATGGCGGCTGGAATGAATGCGCACATCGCAAAGCCATTTAAGATGGAAACCGTCCGACACGTCATCGGCAAGTATGTGAATAGGTAGTGGGGAAGCCAGTGGGCCGTATCACCCTTTGGCTGCCAATGAGTGCTCTGCTCGAATGAGTAGATTTGTTAAGGAAACGCTGATTAAATCGCAGAATCAGATTTCATATGGATTTTTATACATGGCTTCGTCATCATCTTCCTTAAATAGCTCGCTATTCGCGTTAGATGATTCCTCGCTCTGTATAAGAATCCAAGAATGAAATCTGACAACGATTTAATCAGTGTTTCCTTAGCTTCTGGACTTAGTTAGAAGTGAGAAGTGCTGGAAGGGGCACACAATTCATAGCGCCCCAATCCCCCTCATTTTCAATCGTGGGACGTCCACTCTCGATAGATCGTCACACCACTTTTTTCCACTGATTCGCTAAAAATCCCCCGAGTGGGGATTTTTTATTTTGCCTGTTTTTCGAAAAACGGAAGAAATCATAGCGGGGAGTGGTTTGATTTCGAAAAGAAGGTGCTGAAAACATCGATAAAATCAATGTATGGGTAGCAGATGGGAAAATGATCGGTTTGAAAAATTTTCGTTGTCACAGAGTGGGAGATTGTGGTAGAATGTGGGTAAATGTGGAGGAGGTGGAAGGATATGTTTATGAATGAATATTCTCATACCATAGACGCCAAGGGGCGCATGATCCTTCCAGCGAAATTCAGGGAAGAGCTGGGAAGTCGTTTTGTGCTGGCTCCAAGTCTGGATACCTGCCTCAATATTTATCCGAAAGAGCGCTGGGATGCCTTGATCGCCCGGCTGCAGAAGCTGCCCTTCACGAATCGTAATGTCCGCAAGATCATGCGTCATCTGATCGGCCGCGGGACGGAGATGGAGTGCGACCGCCAGGGGCGTATCCTGATCCCTGCCCACCTTCGTGAATTTGCAAAGCTGAAGAAGGAAGCCTGCATCGTGGGGACGGGACCCATCATCGAGATCTGGGATCCGGAGCTCCTGCGTCAGGACGAAGAGGGCGAGGATATCGCAGAGATCGCGGATGCTCTCGACCTTCCGCTGAATTTTGATCTGTGAGGTTTGGGAGTGACTGGTGACTTGAATGCTACTTTAGGGCATCGCCCATTTCGTCATCCTGAGCGGAGTGAAATGTCGTTTGTTGGAAAAGTCGCATTCAGAAAGTTGAGGCCTGAGTCGAAGGATTTCGGCGAAGCCGCCACCACAACCCTGAACCCTGAACCTTTCACCTTTTTTCGAGGAATTATTTATGGAATTTCAACACACCACCGTGCTTCTGCACGAAATGATCGACCGGATCCTGACGGATCCTCATGGCATTTATGTCGACTGCACCTTAGGGGGCGGCGGGCATTCTTTCGCTATGGCGGAGAAGCTCGCTCCGGATGCGCTTCTGATCGGCGTCGATCAGGATGAAGAAGCGATCGAGGCGGCTTCTCATCGTCTTTCCGGCTGTGCCTGCCGGCATCTCTTTGTGCGGGATAATTTTTCTCACATCCATGATATCCTGGCCTCGCTTGAGATCGACAAGGTCGATGGCTTCATCTTCGATCTGGGGGTGTCATCCCATCAGCTCGATGATGGCAGCCGTGGCTTCTCTTATATGAATAACGGGAAGCTCGATATGCGCATGGATCAGAGAAATCCGCGCACGGCGTATGAGATCGTGAATACGTATGAAGAGGAAGAGCTTGCGCGCATCATCTGGGAGTATGGGGAGGAGCGATGGGCGAAGCGGATCGCGCAGTTTATCTGTGAATTCCGCGAGAAGAAGCCCATCGAGACGACGGATGATCTGGTCTCGGTCATCAAGGCAGCCATTCCGGCGCATGCCAGAAGAAATGGCCCGCATCCGGCGAAGCGCACATTTCAGGCGATCCGCATCGAGGTAAATAACGAGCTGGGAATCCTGAAAGACACGATGGAAGCCTGCGTTTCCCACCTGAAAGTGGGGGGACGCGTCGGCGTCATCACGTTCCAGTCGCTGGAAGACCGTATCATCAAGAAGGCTTTCAAAGAAATGGAACGGGACTGCATCTGCCCGCCGGAGCTGCCTGTCTGTGTGTGCCACCACCATCGTCTGGTGAAGTCCGTCGGCAAGGCGCAAAAGCCGAGTGCGAAAGAGATCGAGGAGAATCCGCGTGCGAGAAGTGCGGTCCTGCGTGTTGTAGAAAGAGTGTAGGGAGCGACCGGGGATCTGGCCCTGTTTCCTTCAGCCTGAGATATAGAGTCTGAAAAAGATGGGAGAGATATCGTATGGTACAGGAAGTGCAAGTCATGGATTACATGCCGTCGATGCCGGAAAGCGTCGCTGCGTCTCGCCGGATCGAGCGCGAGAGATCTGACTCTTCCTATTTTTTCCATGACATCATTCTGGGGACGCTGATGATCCTTTTTCCCGTGATGCTGCTGGTCTTCCTGAGCGGGATCAATATTCAGGAGGAATACAGAATGCAGCGTATCCGCAGCGAGGTCATGACGATGGCGAAGGAGAATGCGGTGGATAAGCTCGAGGTGTCCCGTCTAGAGGCACCGGTACGTATCCAGCAGATCGCAGAGCAGAAGCTCAAGATGAGCCTGCCTGTTCGTGCGGTCTATGGCAGTGCGGATCCCGCTAAACCGCACCCGAACAAAGGAAGATAGAGAAATGGGTTCGGAAGGTTCTGAGGGTTCAAAAGGTGCAACGGGTTTCCCATTTTGGGCAATGGTGTTTCCTTAAAAACTCTGCGGCGCTTAGATCCTTCGACTCAGTTCTCATAATTTCAGATAAGCCAACATACGACGTTTTTCTCTGCTCAGGATGACGAAATGCGCCGCACCATACTTGTCAAACCTGTTGAACTTTTCTTACCATGAATCAGTGGGGTTAAAAATAAGCAGATAGAAGTGAACTACACAAGAAAGGGGCTGTGAAAATGAAATTTCATCTTTCACAGCCCCTTGTGCTTGCCATAGATTTAAGCTAATATAATGAGTGGCATTCGAGCGTCGTCTCTGACGGAGGTGAAAGCTCATGCCATGATGATTTCAAAAGCACGACTCATAGAATACTCATATCGTACAGGAAGCGGATGACATCCGGCAGTACGGGTGTCTTGTTTCCTACATACAAAACCAGAGGTGACTGTTTTGAAAAAATTAGCAGAATTACTGAAAACAACGCCGGTCCTTCGCACAGAAGGCGACACAGATATTGAAATTTTGGATGTGACAGCGGACTCGAGGCAGGTGAAAGAGGGCAGCCTTTTCCTCTGCCTCGAAGGGGCGCATGTGGATGGACATCGGTTCGTAGGCTCTGCCGTGGAGCTGGGGGCGAAAGTCATCGTGGCTTCCAAAAAGGTCGAGGTACCGGAAGGGGTCGCTGTCATCTATGTGGCAGATACCAGAAAAGCGATGGAAGATATGGTGCCGTTTTTCTTTGACTATCCGGCACGCAAGATGCGTATGATCGCGCTTACGGGGACGAATGGCAAGACCACCACGACCCATGTCGTGAGCCATATCCTTGAGCAGGCGGGCTACAAGACGGGTGTCATCGGCACCATCCACGCCCTGATCGGGGATAAGGAGCTGCCGACGCACAATACTACACCGGATGTCATTGATCTGGAACGTCTGCTCTGGCAGATGGTAGAAGAAAAGGTCACCCATGTGTGCATGGAAGTGTCTTCCCATTCGCTCGTCATGGGGCGCGTCGAGGGCGTGGAGTTTGATAATGCCGTCTTCACGAACCTCACGGAAGATCATCTGGACTACCATAAGACGATGGACAACTATGCAAAAGCCAAGGCCATCCTTTTTGAGAAGGTGTCTTCGGCGGGACAGACGAAGGGCAATAAGGCAGCGTGGGTGAATGTGGATGATCCGTATGCCCATGTGATGATGGACGCTGTCGATCAGAAGGTGGCGGATCTTCACACCTACAGCATGAGCGACAAGACGGCGGATTTGTATGCCTTTGACAGCCGGTTCACCGGCAAGTCTTCTGCCTTCAAAGTGACCTATGAAGGGAAAACCTACCAGTTCGAGACGAGACTGGCAGGCCGTTTCAATATCTATAACACCCTGGGGGCGATCGGCGCGGCGCTTTCCGAAGGGATTTCCATGGAAATCATTGCAGCTGCGATGAAGACATTCCACAGTGTGCCGGGGCGTTTCGAGCTGATCGATGAGGGGCAGTCCTTCACCGTCGTGGTCGACTACGCACATACCCCGGATGGTCTTGAAAAGATCCTGACGACCGCACAGGAGATCACGAAGGGCCGCATTCTGGTCGTTTTCGGCTGCGGCGGCGACCGTGATAAGATGAAGCGTCCGATCATGGGCCGCATCGCTGCCCGCTATGCGGATGTAGCGATCGTGACCAGTGACAATCCTCGCACGGAAGACCCGGAGACCATTGTGAAAGAAGTGGCAGCCGGCGTCGAAGAGGTGAAGGCGGAGAAGCCGTCCCTGCAGGTGGAAGTGGTGGTCGACAGAAGAAGCGCCATCCAGAAGGCGATTTCCCTCGCTAAAGGGGACGATATCGTCCTCATTGCCGGCAAGGGTCATGAAGACTACCAGATCTTGAAAGACAAGACCATTCATTTCGACGATAGGGAAGAAGCGAGGAAAGCGCTGAAGCAGTCGGCTCGCTTTTGAGGACACTACTGAAGGAGTGAAATTCATGGCTTCATTTACGATAGAAGAAATAGAAAGAGCCTGCGGGGCGCAGCTGCTCAAGCGTGGCAGGGAGCCGTCCATGGACGGGGTCAGTACCGATACCCGCACCATCGAGACGGGGAATCTGTTTCTGGCTCTTAAAGGAGAAAATTTTGATGGGCATGCCTTTCTGAAAAAGGCGTGCGAAGAAGGGGCTTCGGGAGTCATCCTTTCGGATGCTTCTTTTGCCGCGGAGCTGCCTTCCGATGTATCAGTGTTTCTCGTAAAGGATACGAAGAAGGCACTGGAAGATCTCGCTCATTTTCACCGCATGCGTTTCCATGTACCGGTGATCGGCATCACGGGCTCTAATGGAAAAACAACGACGAAAGACATGACGACGGCGCTCCTGTCGTCTCGTTTTCATGTCTGCGCAACACAGAAAAATTTCAATAATGAGATCGGTCTTTCCATGACGCTCCTCTCTATGACGAAAGAGACGGAAGTCTGCGTCGTGGAAATGGGGATGCGTGGTTTCGGACAGATCGCAGAGCTTTGTGCGATCGCCAGCCCGACCATCGGTATCGTGACCAATGTCGGCACATCGCATATCGGGATCCTGGGCAGTCAGGAAAATATAGCGAAGGCGAAGGCCGAGCTGATCGAAGCACTGCCGAAGGATGGCACGGCGATCCTGAATGGAGATGACCCCTTCGTCAAAGCGATGGGGGACAGCTTCGAGGGACGCGTGATCTCCTATGGCCTTGCGGGACGCTATACCGTCCGCGGGACAGATTCCCGTTATGAGGCTTCGCAAACCCAGTTCATCTGTACGTCTTTTGACGAAGCATTCCGCGTGAAGCTGCATCTTCTCGGCGTGCACAATGTCTACGATGCACTGGCCGCCATCGCGGCAGCCCGTGTCCTTGGCGTGGACAGCCGGAAAATTCAGAGAGCGTTTGCGGATTTCCATCCGATCGGTCAGCGGCAGACACTGCTTACCATCGCAGGGATCTCTGTCATGGATGACTCATACAATGCGAATCCGCTCTCCATGGAAATGGCCTTCGGCTCGCTCATGCAGATCCCCGCTTCGCATCACTACCTGGTGCTTGGCGATATGGGAGAGCTGGGCGAGATGGAAGAGGCGCTGCACTATGAGACGGGAAAGAAGGCCGCCGCCATGGGCTTTGACGGCCTCATCACGGTGGGACCGCTCTCTCTCCATCTGGCTTTGGGTGCCAAAGAGGGCGGCATGACGTCCGTTTTCTCGTATGACACTTGTGAAGAAGCGACAGAGAAGCTGGCGGCTCTGGCGAAGGCCGGGGATGCCGTGCTGGTGAAGGGTTCGCACTATATGCATATGGAAAAAGTACCAATGCTCTTGAGGGGAGTTCTGACAAAGGATGGAAAGTAATTATTGTATATACCTGCTGGAAGCAGCGGTCCTCACTGTCATCTGCGGATGGGTGGGCATTCCGCTTTTGAAAAAATTGAAGGCGCGCCAGTCGATCCGCACCGAAGGTCCGAAGTCTCATCGGGCCAAGAGCGGCACTCCGACCATGGGCGGTCTCTTCATGCTGACAGCGATGGTGCTGGTGGTGCTTTTCAACCGCCTCTTGGATCCATCGGTTCTCTGGCTTCTTTTCCTGACGCTGGGGCATGGGCTTTTAGGATTTCTCGATGATTTCATCAAAGCAGAAAAGAAAAGGAATCTGGGGCTGACAGCCAAGCAGAAAATGCTGGGGCAGCTGATCCTCGCCGTGCTCTTCTGCTGGGGCGTCGTAGATACACTGCACCTCCCTTACTCGATCGCGATCCCATTCACGGACATGGATATTTCCATCGGACTTTTGTACTATCCTTTCGTCGTTCTTGTCATTGTGGGGGCATCGAATGCGGTGAACCTGACGGATGGGCTGGACGGACTGGCTTCCGGCTGCTGCGTCATCGCATTTACGGCCTATGCGGTCTTCTGTTATATGACAGGGTTTCATGACCTCGGTTATTTTATCATCATCCTGGCAGGGGCCTGCATTGGCTTCCTTTTCTTCAATTATCATCCGGCCAAGGTCTTCATGGGGGATACCGGCTCGCTTGCCCTCGGCGGAGCCATCGCCGGGATCTCGGTCATGACCCGGACGGAGCTCTTGCTCGCCTTCCTCGGCCTTATTTTTGTGCTGGAAGCCTTATCTGTCATCATTCAGGTCATTTCTTTCAAAACAACGGGCAAGCGTGTCTTCAAGATGAGTCCGCTGCACCATCATTTCGAACTGTCCGGCTGGAGTGAAGTCCGTGTCGTCTGGTCCTTCTGGATCTTCGAAGGCTTCGCCGCCGCGGGCAGCCTGATGCTGGCGATCTATGCACTGCCATAAATCGGCCGGCAGCAGAACGGGAGATAGAGATCGGGAATGAAAGCTGATGCTTTTCATTCGCATCCCTTCCCGCCGACTATCCATGTTTTACCATTCATGGGAGGTATAGCTTTGAAACATGTACTTATTCTGGGCGCCGGTATCAGTGGCCTTGGCGCGGCTCATGTACTTCTCCGTCATGGAACCCATGTCGTGATCTCTGATCTCAAGGATCAGATACAGAATAACAAAGAAAAAGAAGAGCTCATCGGGCTCGGGGCTGAGTTCTGCTTCGGCGAGCAGTCTGAGAGCCTTTTGGACGGGATGGATGCCGTCGTCGTTTCCCCTGTCATCCCGGCGGAAAATGTCGTGATCCAGGGAGCGATGAAGCGGGGCATCCCTGTCTTGAGTGAAGTCGAGCTTGCCTATCGCGTGACGAAAGCGCCGATCCTTGCCATTACGGGGACGAATGGGAAAACCACGACCACGACGCTGCTTGGCAGCATGCTCTCGCACTCAGGGAGGCCCTTTGCGCTGGCAGGAAATCTGGGGATCTCCCTTTCCCGCGAAGCCGAGCTGGTGCCGGAGAACGGGCTGATCGCAGCGGAAGTTTCGAGCTTCCAGCTGGAATTCATCACCCATTTCCAGCCGAAGGCGGCGGTCATCCTGAATATCACGCCCGACCATCTGGAACGTCATCACACCATGGAGGCCTACGTGGCAGCCAAGGCACGCATTTTTGAAAATATGGACGAAACAAACTGCATCCTTCTGAATGCCGATGATCCCTATACGCCGATGCTGAAAAAGCAGGCGGAAGCGCACACCCATGTGTGTCTGCTCTCTACCTCGCACGGGGTCGAGGAAGGCGCATGCCTTTCCGGTGACCGTCTCGTGCTGAAGAGAAGGGGAGAAACCATTCCTCTCTGCACGGCAGGTGAGCTCTTGCTGAAGGGGAAACAGAATATCGAGGACTGTCTCGCGGCTGCTTTCCTGGCGCATGAGGGCGGCGTCGATACGGCTGTCATCATAGAGGCACTGAAGACCTTTGAGGCTCTTCCGAACCGCATCGAATTTGTTCGCAAACTGGATGGCGTATCATACTACAATGATTCCAAGGCTACGAATACCGATGCAGCCGTCAAAGGCATGGAAGCCTTCGACCAGCCGGTCATCCTGATCGCCGGCGGCCACGATAAGGGGACGCCTCTTTCTGATTTCATGCAGGTCGTGCGCCGTCATACGAAAGAGCTCATCCTTTTGGGCGCTGCGGCCGGACGCTTCGAAGCAGCGGCCAAGGAGGCGGGCGTGTCTTCTATCCATCGCGTATCCTCTATGAAAGAGGCCGTCCTCCTCGGACAGAAGCTGGCGAAACCGGGGGATGTCGTCATCCTTTCACCGGCCTGCTCCTCTTTCGATATGTATAAGAATATGGAAGAGCGCGGCATGGATTTCAAGAAAATCGTTAAGGGGCTTTGAGAAAAGGGAAATCGAGGATTCGCTCATTTTTCTGTTCAGGGAATAATGGGTTCAGGGTTCAGGTTGTCGGGTTCGGGGTGGTGGTGCGGCGCTTAAAATTAGAAAGCGCCGCGGAGTTATATACTTGCGGCGAAGCCGCCACAACAAGTTTGAAAGCAGGGATGAGTAGCTAGTAACTAGTGACTGGTGACTGGGAAACTCTCTCGTATCGTCATTTCGAGCGTAAGCGAGAAATCTTTGTCATTCGCGTTCAGGCGGTCGATGTTTGGTACTCTCAAACGGGAAACCTGCTATCCACTTACTTTCGGGCATCGCCCCATATATATTCGCGGTGCTTCTGATTTTTATGCGCCGCACCACCACTCCTCACTCCTAACTCCTCACTCCTAACTGGCGAGTAGAGCTTTCAAACGTAATCAAGGGCAGCACGCCCCGTGGGCTAACCCTGAACCCTGAACTTAAACTTTTCCAATTATCATTTACAAACCATCAACATGGGAGAATGTATCATTCATGAAACGGGTTATTTTATCTGGCGGCGGTACGGGGGGACATATTTACCCGGCCATCACCATTGCTAAAGAAATAGCAAAACTGGAAGAAACAGAATTTCTTTTCGTGGGCACGCCGAATGGGATGGAGTCGCGTATCATTCCGAAGGAAGGGTATCGTTTCGCCTCGCTGCCGGCTTCGGGCCTGAAGCGGAAGCTGACGCTGGAAAATATCAGCATCCTGTGTCATGCGGCAGGGAGCCTCTTCAAAGCGCGCCGGATCCTGAAAGATTTCGCGCCGGACGTCGTCATCGGGACGGGCGGCTATGTATGCGGGCCGATCCTGATGGCGGCAGCGCTGTCTCATATCCCGACGCTGATTCAGGAGCAGAATGTGATCCCGGGGATCACGAATAAGATTCTTTCCCGTGTGGTCGATAAGATTGCGCTGGGCTATGAAGCCGCCGGTCCCCGTTTCCCGCATCCGGAGAAATGCATCTATACAGGAAATCCGATCCGTCCTGACATCATGGAAGCCAAGCGGGAGGCATCCCGGAAGGCACTCGGGCTTTCGCCGGATACCTTCATGGTACTGGTCACCGGCGGCAGCCGCGGAGCGAGGACGATCAATACTGCGATGCTGGATGTGCATCGCCATTTCAAGGATGCGAAGAACCTGTCCCTTTACCATGTGACGGGCGAGCTGGAGTATGACAAGATCACGAGCGCACTCGGCTGCGATGAGGATGGGCATTACGGTTCTGCGAGCCGCATCATCCGCTATGAGTACCATATGCCGAATGCACTGGCAGCGGCCGATCTCATCATCTGCCGCGCGGGAGCCATCAGTCTGGCGGAGGTCGCAGCGAGAGAGCTGCCGGCCATCCTGATCCCGTATCCCTATGCGGCGGAGGATCACCAGACATACAATGCCCGCGTCTTTTCCGAGGCGGGCGCGGCGAAGATGATCCTGGATAAGGACGTCACTGGCGCCAAATTCATCGAAAATATCACAGCGCTTCGCGAGCATCCCGAAGACCTTCAGACGATGGAGAAGTCCATCGGCACTTTGAAAAAAGTGCATGCCGGAGAGGATATCGCAAGACTTGCACTGTCGCTCATTAAATAAAGGAAGACGATTATGGACCTCACGAAGTATCATACATTCCATTTTATAGGGATCGGCGGTATGGGCATGCGTGCGCTGGCCGTCATTCTGCTGGACAAGGGGGATCGCATTTCCGGTTCCGATGTGGCAGACTCTCCCTTCCTGCGCGATTTCCGAAAAAAAGGCGCAGAGATTTACATCGGGCATGAAGCCTCTCATGTAAGGGGCGCTGACTGCGTGGTCATTTCTTCGGCGATTTCCGAAGAAAATCCGGAGCTTCGAGAAGCGAGACGCCTTGGCATTCCCGTCTTCCATCGCTCCGATGTGCTGGCGGCCATGTTCCACTGGGGCAAAGGCATCGCTGTCGCAGGCGCACATGGGAAATCCACGACCTCTGCCATGGTGGGCCAGATTTTCTATGAAGCGGGCAAAGATCCGACGATCGTTCTCGGAGCGGCAGCCAGCTATATCGGAGGGAATTCCTGTCTCGGAAAGGGTGAGTATGTCATCGCGGAAGCGGATGAAAGCGACGGCTCTTTCCTGAAATTTTCCCCCTATATGACGGTGGTGACGAATATTGAGGATGACCATCTGGATCATTATGGCAGCGTCGAAAATATCCGTCGTGCCTTTTCCGAATTCATCAGTCATATCTGCTACGAGGACGGCGTCGCCATCGTATGCACCGACAGTGAGGGCGTATGCGCGATCCTGCCCGAGATCCATAAGACCTGCATCACCTACGGGCTCAATGAAAAAGCTGACTATCGGGCCGTGAACAAGCGATACGAAAACAGGCATCTTCTTTTCGATGTGGTGCATGAGGGGAAGACGCTCGGCACCATCGAGCTGCAGATCCCGGGCTCGCATAATATCCGTGATGCGCTGGGTGCTGTGATCGCAGCGCTCTACTGCGGCATCCCGATGGAAACGATCGAGACGGCGCTGTCTCATTTCGTGGGAGTGAAGCGGCGCTTCGAGACGAAGTCCAGAGAGCATGACCTTTGGGTAGTCGATGACTATGCACACCATCCGACGGAAATCAAAGCCACCCTGAAGGCGGCCAGAGAGACAGGCGATCACCGCATCATCTGCGCCTTCCAGCCGCACCGCTATTCCCGCACGCAGCTGCTGCAGCAGGAGTTTGCCGAAGCCTTCGATGATGCGGATGTACTCTTCTTTACTGATATCTATGCGGCAAGTGAGGCACCGATCGAAGGCGTCGACGGACATCTGATCCCCTCGCTGGTCCACAAGCGTCTGCCAGAGAAAGAGATCCACTATGTGGATACCGTGGAAGGCGTGTCTCAGGCGCTTTACGATTTCGTAAAGCCGGGAGATATGATCATCACCATGGGCGCCGGCAGTATTTACCGCGCAGGGGAAGAACTCATTCAGTTGGTGAAGGATAAAGGGTTGAAAAAGTGATTACTAAAAAGAGCAGAATCGTGGTCCTCATGGGAGGACCCTCCAGAGAGGCAGAAGTCTCCAGAAATACAGGGAAGGCCATTTTAGAAGCCCTGACATCCATCGGCTATCAGGCCATTCCTTTGGAATATGATCCGCATCATGTGGTGGAGCAGCTGAAAGAAGCGAAGGCCGATGCCGTATTCATCGCGCTGCATGGCAAGTACGGGGAGGATGGCACCATCCAGAGCGTACTCGAACTTGCCCGCATCCCGTACACGGGCTCCGGCGTGACCTCGAGCGCCATCACCATGGATAAGATCATGAGCAGCCATTTCTTCAAGCAGGCGGGCCTCCCCATGGCCTTTTCCAAAGCCTACTATCTGAAGGATGGGAAGGAAAATGTCGAAGAGGACATTGGCAAGAGCTTTACCCTTCCGGTCGTTCTGAAACCGGCCTGTGAAGGATCGACCATCGGCATCGAGATCGTCAAAGAAGAAAAAGATCTGAAAGAGGCGATCGACCGCGTCTTTTCGGTAGAGCCAAGGATTCTCGCAGAGGCTTTCCTGTCCGGAGACGAATTCACCGTTTCCGTGCTGGACGGCAAAGCACTGCCGGTCATTCAGATTTGTCCGCATTCGGGGTCTTATGATTATCACTCCAAGTACACCAAGGGCGCGACGGACTACCTCGTCCCAGCTCCGATTTCGGAGGCACTGGCGGAAGAGATGAGCCGTCTCGCAGAAATCGGCTACCGCATGGCGGAATGTGATGGGGCGTGCCGTTTCGACTTCAAGACTGACTGCGAAGGCCGTCCGCATCTTCTGGAAGCCAATTCCATCCCGGGCATGACGGCGACGAGCCTCGTCCCGAAAGCCGCTGCAGCGGCAGGAATCTCGTTCCCTGCGCTTTGTGAGAAGATTCTCCTCGAAGCAGGGCTGGATAAGGTGTGATTGTAGTGGCTGGGGATTGGGAACTAGGGACTAGTGACTGGTGACTAGGGATTAGAGAGACATCAGATGGCAGACTTTTTTCTCGTATCCGTCATCCCGACCGAAGTGGAGGGATCTTTCTTGCACTGCGTTTATCGACGCATGTATGGCCAAGCAGAAGAGACGCCTTAGAGCATCGTCTAGCGGTCGTTTTGCACTCGCCGTTTCGCTGTCTGCAAGTGAGATTTCTCGCCTCAGCTTGAAATGACGGAGTGGGACGGATGACGAAGTGCTGGGATATAGGATAAGCCGCCCCCGTGTCGTCATCCCGACCGAAGTGGAGGGATCTTTCTTGCACTGCGTTTATCGATGCATGTATGGCCAAGCAGAAGCGACGTCTTAGAGCATCGTTTGGCGGTCGTTTTGCACTCGCCGTTTTTCGCTGTTTGCATGTGTGATTTCTCGCCTCAGCTTGAAATGACAATACGTAAAAAACTAATCCCCAAAAACTTTACACCATCTCTTATTTACAGGATCAAATTGTATGGATAATTTTAAAAGCTTCAATGATTTCAGGCGGGAGCTGCATGAGGGAAAGATCCCGGAGCAGGAGGCTTGGAAAGAGCCGGAAGAGAAGCCGGAAGAGCCTTTGCAGGAGATGCAAGAGCCACCCAGAAAGCCGCGTAAAAAGAAAAAGAAGGGACTCCGTATCAGGAGCTCCATTCTGCTGACAGGCGGCGGGCTTCTCCTCATCGTGCTGGGGGTATTTCTTCTGCCGCTGCCTTTAGGCTATATCCATCTCACCGGCACGAAGGCGCTCACGATGGAGGATATTCTTTTCGAAGGCCAGATCCGCCAGCCGGTCAATGTGCTGCAGATCAGCGCATCCGGTCTGGCAGAGCGTCTCTCTCATGATATCCGTGTGGCCGATGTGCAGGTGAGCCGCGGATTTCCCTTCGTCCTCGAAGTACACATCGAAGACAGAGTGCCGCTGGCCATCATGCAGGCGGAGTACAGCTATGTCGTGCTTGATAAAGAGGGCATGGTGATCGACTCCGTGCAGTCGATCCGAAAGGGCGACGCCGCGATGATCACCGGCAAGCGTATGGGAAACCTGCTCCTCGGAGATACCGTGTCGCAGGAAGACCTGGACAAAGCACTCGCTTTTCTGAATGCACTCTCTCCGGAAGGACAGCGTTTCTTTTCGGAGATCAATATCGGAAATCCGGAAAACATCCGCGCTTATACCAGAGATGGCATCACCGTCCGCCTTGGCAGCGGCAGCGATATGGAAGCGCAGGCCAAACTGGCTGAGAATATGGTAGGAGATGTGAAGGCGCGCGGTCTTTCCGTGGAATATGTGGACGCCAATCTCTCATCTCCCTTTATAAAATTGAAAAAATAGAGATTTTAACCGGAAAAAATGCAAATTGTCTCATTCTACCGGTGGCGAACTTGTGGAAAGTATTGTACAATGGTACATATGATTAGCAGAAATGTAATATAGGTGGATAACATCCTGAGTTAATCAGCGTTTCCTTACATACATGACGCAAAATATCCTGAAGGAGGAGCGAACATGGAACAGTCTGAAATGGCAAACATTAAAGTAATTGGTGTAGGTGGCGGCGGAAATAATGCAGTCAACCGCATGATCGATGCCCAGGTCAAAGGGGTCGAATTTATTGCAGTCAATACCGAAACCCAGGTTTTGAATAAATCCGAAGCAGATAACAAGATTCAGATCGGTGAAAAGCGGACCAAGGGTCTCGGCGCCGGTGCAAAACCGGAAGTCGGTGAAGAGGCAGCCGAAGAATCCAAGGAAGATCTCTCCAAAGCACTGGCGGGCGCAGACATGGTCTTTGTCACTGCCGGCATGGGCGGCGGTACAGGTACAGGTGCGGCTCCGGTAGTTGCACAGTGCGCCAGAGAGCTGGGTGCGCTCACCATTGCTGTCGTGACGAAACCATTCACATTCGAAGGCAAGGTCAGAGCAAGAAATGCCCAGGAAGGGGTCGAACGTCTGAAGAACAGCGTCGATGCCATCCTTGTTGTACCGAATGACAAGCTGCTGCAGGTCATGGATAAGAAAGCATCTCTGAAAGATGCCTTCAAGACTGCGGATGATGTACTCCGTCAGGGCATCCAGGGCATTTCCGACCTGATCACCGTACCGGGCATCATCAATCTGGACTTTGCAGACGTCAGAACCATCATGAGTGACCAGGGCGAAGCGCTCATGGGCATCGGCATCGGCACCGGCGACAACCGTGCGAGCGACGCTGCTTCCATGGCCATCAACAGCCCGCTTCTGGAACGCAGCATCGATGGTGCGAAAGGCATCATCATCAATATCACCGGCAATGAAGACCTGGGCCTCTTCGAAATCAACGAAGCATCCCAGATCATCACTGAAGCAGCCGATCCGGATGCCAATATCATCTGGGGTACTTCTGTCGATGATACCCTCGACAACGATACCGTCAGAATCACTGTCATTGCGACCGGCTTCGGCGAAAAGAAAAAAGCACAGGCTCCGGCGCAGGCAGGAAACAGATTCAGCAATGCTGTCCGTCCGAGCACGGGAATTGCGGTTCCGGAATTCCTCAGAAAATAAGGGAAAATACGCCGACTGACTGCTCTCATGGATGACTCTCTTTCTGATATGGCACCCTATGGAACAGAGAGGGAGGATGCGGACGATCATCGCATCCGTATTCTCCTCGCCAGAGACAGACCGGCTCTTTCTACCTGTCTGAAAAGCCACACCGCAGATGCAGTGTGGCTTTTATTGATTTTGCTTTTTGTTAACTCAAAAAAGGAGAATTCGATATGAAATGCCCATTCTGTAAAAGCAGAGATACGAAAGTGACAGACTCCAGAGATACGGATGAAGGCGCAGCCATTCGCCGCCGCCGTCAGTGCCTCTCTTGCGGACGCCGTTTCACGACCTATGAAACCGTAGAAAAAATGCCGCTTCGTGTCATCAAGAAGAATGGCAAGCGTGAGCTTTTCGATAGATCCAAGATCCGTAACGGTATCACCAGAGCCTGTGAAAAAACGAATGTATCCTCGGCGCAGATCGAAGAAATCATCGATCGGGTAGAACATACGATCCGCACCGATCCGAAGCGCGAGCTGCCGACCACGGAGATCGGCAATATCGTGATGGATGCGCTCTGCAAGCTCGATCAGGTCGCATATGTCCGTTTTGCCTCTGTATATCGTGAATTTAAGGATATCAATACATTCATGCAGGAACTTCAGAATCTGATGACCGGGCAGCAGACTGTCTCCAGGGCCGCTCAGGATGAGGAAAAGAAATGAGAGCACTCATAGAAAAATGTTTCGATGACCACCAGAAAGCACTCGAAAAGAGCCGCGCACTCTATCCCGTCATCGAAGACATGGCGAAGATCTGCGAAAAAGCCCTGCGCTCCGGCCACAAGATCCTCATCTGCGGCAATGGAGGCAGCGCTGCCGATGCGCAGCACATCGCTGCGGAATTTGTCGGGCGCTTTCATAACGAACGCTGCTCTCTTCCTGCCATCGCTCTCACGACAGATACCTCGATCCTGACCGCGGTCGGGAATGACTACAGCTTTGAGCGCGTATTTTCCCGTCAGGTCGAAGGGCTGGGAAATCCGGGGGACGTCCTCTGGGGGATTTCCACCAGCGGAAACAGTCCGGATGTACTCGAAGCGCTGAAAACGGCGAGAGAAAAAGGGCTGACGACTATCGGATCGACTGGGAAAACAGGAGGAGCCATGGTACTCTGGTGCGATGCCTCTCTGGTGGTGCCGGATGAGGTCACCGCCCGCATTCAGGAAATTCATATGCTCGCGGCGCACATCATCTGCCAGATCATCGATGAGATGGACTGGACGAAATGATGGATACCGGAAGAAAAGCGGTCTTTTTTGACCGAGATGGCGTCCTGAATGAAGATGATGGCTATGTGCATCAGATGAGGAAGCTGCGCTGGGTGAAAGGCGCAAGAGAGATTGTAGCCGAACTCACAAAGGCCGGCTTTCTCCTCTTTGTCGTGACGAACCAGAGTGGTGTGGCACGCGGCTATTTCACCGAAGAAACGGTCCGGCAGCTCCATCGGGAAATGAATGAAGAATTTCAAAAATGGGGCGGGCATATCACAGAGTTTTTCTACTGTCCGCACCTTCCCGGCGCGCCCCTTCCCGCGTATGATCAGGTATGCAGCTGCCGCAAGCCGGCGCCGGGGATGATCCTTCGCGCACTTGATGCATACGGCATAGACAAAGACCGGGCGGTCCTTTTCGGGGATGGAAAACGCGATGTCGAAGCTGCAGAGAATGCGGGCATCCGCGGATTCCTTTTCCCGGGCGGCGATATAGAAGCATTCGTGCGGGAGAAGCTGGCAGGACATTTCACCATCGGATGAGCCACTGACCAGGAAAGAGACCTGTCAGACTTCATGGGTTTAGGGGGAGCTTGCGATAGTACGCCCTCCTTCCCTATGAACCTCATTGCACCGATAGAACCTCTCAACTTATGCACGCACAGCTTTTATGGATAGTATCGCCGATAGGACATGATGCTTTGGAGGACAGGATGATCGAAGAAATAAGGAGCCGCAGCAACCAGTGGATCAAAAAAGCACTGCAGCTGAAGCAGAGAAAATACCGGCAGGCCTATGGCATGTTCCTGATGGAAGGACTTCGCAGTGTCGAGGATGCTCTCCGTCAGGGCATGAAAGCATGTACCTGTTTTTTCACAGAAAATCAGCTGGAGAATGAACGCTTCAAGGCACTCATGAAAGAGGGAGAAGCACTTTCCTGGCGCTTTCTCAAACTCGATGAGGGACTCATGAAGCTCATCTCCGGCACACAGCATGGACAGGGCATCATGCTGCTGGCTTCTAAGAAAAAAAGAGACATTGAAGAACTGATGCACCCGCTCGAGGGATACTACGTATTACTGGATGCGGTGCAGGACCCCGGCAATATGGGGACGATCCTTCGAAGTGCGGCGGCAGCCGGCGTCAAGGCAGTCCTTCTTACGAAAGGATGCACCGATCCTTTTGCGGAAAAAGCGGTGCGAAGCTCCATGGGGAGCATCCTGCGCGTCCCTGTCTATGAAGATCTGACAGTGGATCAGATCTCCCTGATCCGAGAAAAGAGCGGTCTTGCGCTCTACGGGACAGCCCTTTCGCATGCCGTCCCCTACAAAACGGTGGGAGAGATCCGGAAAGGGATCTTCGTTTTTGGCAATGAAGGAAACGGCATCCGCGAGGAGCTCCTCGCGATGACCGACATGAATTTATATATTCCGCTCGCGGGCACGGTCGAGTCACTCAATGTCTCCGTGGCTGCTGCGGTGATTTTATTTCAATTTATAGAATAGGGAAACGGGCGGGGAGCAGGCCGTCTGTGACACGCCCCATACCTTTCTGTCATACGGTTCATTATGAAAAAAGGAAAAGAAGAATTTTACCTGGTGGATCTGAAGGTACTTCCGGAAGCCATCAAGAAAACGATCAAAGTGAAAGAGCTGCTGAATGACGGGATCTGCGGATCCATCAATGAAGCTGTCAAAAAAGTCGATATGAGCCGCAGTGCTTATTATAAATATAAAGATCATGTAGCGTCAGTCCGGAGCCGGGCGCTCAGGATCGCCATGCTGTCCACAGTCATGACGGAGGAGTATTCACACTTTGCCCGCCTCATGCGACGCGTCATGAAAGGAAATTTCGAGATCCTTTCCATGAACCGCAGCCGGGCGGGGGAGAAGCTCGTCTCTGTCACCATGACCTTGCAGATAGAAGATGCATCGGAACCGTTATCGGTTCTGGAAGATGCAGTCAAGTCCATGAAAGGAATTCAGTCCGTTGTTCTTCAGGAAGCCATGCTGAAAGCAGGAGAATAGGGAAGATAGCTGGCAGATAGTGACTGGTATCTCGTTTTGCGCTCTGCGCAAAACCGATCCGTGAGACGCCCTCATTCCCCGCTTTTCAATGCATCCTTGATCAGGAGGAGATTTTATGAAAACAATCAATATTGCACTCCTTGGCTTCGGCACCGTCGGAAGCGGCGTCGCTGAAACCATCAAAAGAAACAGCCAGATGATGGCAGAACAGCTGGGCTGTCAGCTGAAAATCACCTATGTACTGGTGCGTCATCCGGACAAGTACAAAAATGTACCTCTCTTGGAAGGTGTCCATCTGACATCTTCTTTTGAAGAGATCATGGCCGACCCCGATATCGGCATCGTAGTCGAAGTCATGGGAGGCATCCATCCGGCCAAGGAGTATATCTTTGAGGCACTCAATCACAAAATGAGCGTCGTCAGTGCCAATAAGGATGTCGTGGCGCTCTTTGGACCGGAGATCATGCATACCGCGATGGAGAATCATGTGAATTTCTCCTGCGAAGCCAGTGTCGGTGGCGGTATCCCGATCCTTCGTCCGCTGCACGATTCCCTGGCGGCGAATGAGATCGAAAGCATCGTAGGCATCGTGAACGGGACGACGAATTTCATCCTTTCCAGTATGGACGAAGAAGGCGTCAGCTACTCGGATGCTCTTCGCGTGGCGCAGAAGAAGGGCTTTGCAGAAGCCGACCCGACCAATGACGTCTGCGGCTACGACGCAGCCAGAAAGCTCGCGATCCTCGCCTCCATCGGCTTCCGTGCGAACGTCACTTTTGATGACGTACTCGTCGAAGGCATCGAGAAGATCTCCCAGAAGGACGTACAGTATGCGAGTGAGATGGGCTATGCCATCAAGCTGCTCGCTGTCGGTACCCGGCAGGACAATGGCATCGCGCTCAATGTCTATCCAGCCTTCGTACCGCGCACCCATCCGCTCGCTTCCGTCAAAGGCTCCTACAATGCGATCTATGTCACCGGTAACATCGTCGATGACGTCATGTTTTACGGACGAGGCGCCGGCTCGCTCCCGACGGCCAGTGCGGTCATGGCAGATGTGATCTCCACCGCGAAACACATCATGAATGGCTCCACCGGCACCGGCATGATGCTGACGGAAACGAAGCGCATCCCGTTCTACTCTTCCCTGAAGCTGAAGAATTCCTACTACTTCCGCTTGATCGTCGACGATGTGACGGGCGTCCTCTCCCAGATCGCTTCTGCGTATGCCGACCATGACATCAGCATCAAGGAAGTCGTGCAGAAGAGCCGCTTCGAGGACGCAGCTGAACTGATGATCATCACGCAGGATACACCTCGCGAAAATATCATTCAAGTCGAAAAAGCCCTGCAGGTCCTGCCCTGCATGCGCCAGGTCGCGAATATTGTGAGGGTCATGAATGATGACAGAGAATAAGACATACATCGTCCGTGTACCGGCCACCACGGCGAATATCGGAAGCGGCTTCGACACCCTCGGCATGTCGCTCGGCCTTTATAATGTCGTCCAGTTCGTCCCCGAGGAAGGACGAGAGCTCAAGGATACCGTGATCCGCGCAGAAGGGGAAGGTGCAGACCAGATCCCTTCCGGAATGGATAACATGATCATTCAGGCGATGGCAGAAACGGCCCAAAAGGCAGGGAAAAAGATCCCCGGCGGCAGCATGTACCTCATCAACCGCATCCCCTTTGCCAGAGGCCTTGGCAGCAGCTCGGCGGCACTTGCTTCCGGCGTATTCCTTGCAAATCTGCTGATGGGGGAACCTTTCGACCGGAAAGAAATCCTGAATATCACCGCGGAGATGGAAGGACATCCCGACAATGCAGCGCCTGCGATCTTAGGCGGCTTCTGCATGGCACTTCTGAAGGATGGCCATGTCACTGCAGAAAGCATCGATATCCCGTCCCACTGGAAAGCAGTCGTTACGATCCCGGACTTCGAGCTTCACACGGAAAAAGCCAGAGCTGTGCTTCCGAAGACATACAGCAGAAGCGATGCCGTGCATAATATCGGTGCCGTCTCCTTCCTGATGGCTGCCTTCATGTATCAGAAGCCCGAGTATTTGAAATTCGGGCTCGATGACTGCATCCATGTCCCGTATCGTCTGGATCTCATCCCGGGCTCCCGTCAGGTCATTGCGAATGCCATGTATTCCGGCGCCTACGGAGCGACCATCAGCGGCTCAGGCCCGACCATCATCGCCTTCGCTCCGGCGGATAAAGCGCACATGGTCGGTGAAGCCATGGTCGACGGATTCCGCTCCGCCAAGATGACGGCGCGCTACCTCGTGCTCGACTTCGATCAGAATGGCATCATGGCCGTGTAGTTGAAATAAGAAATGAGAAATGGTGGCGCGATGTAAAAATAAAAAGCGCCGCAGCTGTTTCTGAGATAATAAAAACCCTCCATGCGATTTTGCATGGAGGGTTTTGTATTGCTTGTTAGACATCAGACATCAGACATCTGACATCTGTTCGTCTGACATCTGTCGTCTCCTAGTCCCTAGTCACTAGTCACTAATCCTTCACATCGATGTCCTTTTCTCCGAGCCCCGGGACGAAGACGTCGATGCCTTTTCCGGCTGCGACCATGGGGACGACCATATCTTTTGGAGGGATGGCTGTCTCGATGACGTAAGGCTGATCCAGCTTCATGGCTTTTTCTACCGCAGAGGCGAGTGCATCCGGCGTGGAAACATGTTCACCGGCAAGGCCGAAGGCAGCTGCATATTTCACGAAGTCTACATACGAGGGAAGATTGCATGCCATGTAGCGTTCGTTATATCCGGTCTGCTGCAGCTGGCGGATCATGCCGAGGCCGCTGTTGTTGAAAACGATAACGATCACCGGGATATGATAGGAGGCGAGGGTGAAGAGTTCGCTGCCCGTCATCTTGAATCCGCCGTCACCGGCTACGAGAAGGACGGTTTTTTCCGGTTTTGCCAGCTTTGCGCCCATAGCAGCCGGCAATCCGAATCCCATGGTGCCAAGGCCGCCGGAGGTGATGAGCTGGTGGGCGTACTCGACTTTGAGATGCTGCGCGGTGAACATCTGGTGCTGTCCGACATCGGTGGCACAGAGATAGTCTTTCCCTTTGAGCAGCGGATTCAGCGCCTGAATGAAGAGGGGAGCCGTATTATCCCCGTAGTCTTCGTCCATCGAAGGCCATGTGAGGATCTTGTCCCACCATGCGGAAATATCATGAGGAGAGGAGCCTCTTTCA
The DNA here is from genome assembly GCA_900543455.1 of uncultured Dialister sp. Taxonomy (GTDB): domain Bacteria; phylum Bacillota; class Negativicutes; order Veillonellales; family Dialisteraceae; genus Dialister. Next base: position 1,714 of record UQRR01000005.1, on the reverse strand, counting down.
AGCATATTGATGATGGTACGCATGTCACCTGCGATGTGAATGCGGCTGTCTATATTTTTATGGAATTCAGCCGGGTCGATATCGACATGGATGATGGTCTTCCCTTGGCTGTATGCCGCGCGGTCACCCGTTTCTCTGTCATTGAAACGGCTGCCCAGCGCAAGAATGACATCCGCTTCGGCAAGCGCGCGGTTTGCACGTTCATGTCCGTGAAGACCGGCCATGCCAAGGTACTGCTTACGGTAGGAGCTGATGCAGCCGAGCCCCATGAGGGTGCTCGCACAGGGGAGATTTAATTTCTCCGCGAGATGCACGGCTTCATACTGGGCGCCGGAAATGGCGACGCCGCCGCCCACGAGCATGACCGGACGTTTGGCTTTGCTGAGGGCATCGATGGCAAGATCGATACGCATGGGATCGGGGGCTTTCGGAGAAAGGGCCGGGAGCTTTTTTCCCTGGTACTCGATCATGGCTTTCTGCACATCATTCGGCACATCGATGAGCACAGGGCCGGGGCGGCCGCTTCTGGCGATCTGGAAGGCAAGATGCATGGTCTGTTCCAGCTCTTCCGGCTTATTCACAAGGAAATTCTGCTTCGTGATCGGCATGGTGATGCCGCAGATGTCGACTTCCTGAAAGGCATCGTGGCCGATGGTGCTGCGCTTCACCTGTCCGGTGATGGCGACGACCGGGATAGAGTCGAGGAAAGCATTCGCAAGGCCGGTGACGAGGTTCGTCGCCCCCGGGCCGGAGGTCGCGCAGCAGACACCGACATTACCGCTCGCTCTGGCATAGCCGTCGGCAGCGTGCGCTGCTCCCTGCTCATGCGCTGTCAGGATATGGCGGATCGATGTCTCATCACGCAGGGCATCGTAGAAGGGGAGGATAGCGCCGCCCGGATAACCAAAAATGGTAGAAACGCCTTCTGCCTGGAGGCATTTGACCATGACTTCTGCTCCTGTCAATTTCATCTTACTTACCTCCTACCGAGTCATACTGCTCAGGCCATTCATAGCGCGAGCCATCTAAAATCAAAGCTTCATCGCCGCGAGCCAGAGCGACGACGCCGGTCTGGACCATTTCGATGATACCATAGCGGCGAAGGGCATTCACGAAAGCGTGGAGCTTGTCTTCGCTGCCGGTATTCACGAAGGTCATGCTGTCACCGGTGATGTCGATGGCATGGGAACGGAAAGCGGCGGCGAGCTGCAAGATCTCCATGCGCTTGTCACCGGCGTGCACCTTGATGAGGAGCATGCTGCGAAGGGCGCTGGTTTCTTTTTTGAGGACTGTGATCTTCTCGACTTCGCTGATCTTTTCGACCTGGCGGGAGATCTGATCTACGGTGCGGTCATCCGCATCGACGGTGATCGTAAGGCGGGCATAGCCTGGTTTTTCTGTGGTGCCGCTCATCAGACTGTCGATATTGTAGCCGCGGCGCGAGATCAGTCCGGTGATCTTGGAGAGCACACCCGGACGATTGTGTGCGATGATGGATAGTAATTGCTTCATGAGGGCTCCTTTTTGATATGAGAAATGAGGCGTTAAAGGTTCGAGAGGCAGAGCGGAAAGGGGCGGGGCATAAAAAGAGACGCCGTGTCATTTTACTTATGGAAAACCCAGGGAAACACTGATTCAATCGTTGTCAGATTTTACTCTTGAATTTTTATGCATAGCGAGGAATAACCTGACGCGAATAGCGAGCTATTTAAGG
>UQRR01000004.1 GCA_900543455.1 uncultured Dialister sp. | reverse complement strand
GTCACAAGTCACTAGTCACAAGTCACTCGAGGCTCCTAATCCCTAGCCACTAATCCCTAGCTACAAGTCACAAGTCACTAGTCACCAGTCCCTAGTCACCAGTCACTATTTACAAACAACACAACAAAAAGGAGTCACTACCATGAGTCTTGCTGATCAGGAATATCTCAGTATTGTGAAAAATATATTGGATAAAGGCGCACTCGGCGAGAACCGCACGGGCATGCCTGCCTACAAACTGCCGCATCAGATCATGCAGTTTGATCTGGAAAAGGAATTTCCCATCCTCACCACAAAATTCGTCGCCTTCAAGACAGCCGTGAAGGAGATCCTCTGGATCTGGCAGAAGCAGTCGAATGATGTGCGCGAACTGCAGAAGTGGAACTGCCATGTGTGGGATGAGTGGATGCGCGAGGACGGCACCATCGGAAAAGCCTACGGCTATCAGCTCGGCAAGTACCATCAGGTCGACACCCTCCTTGAAACGCTCCAAAAAGACCCGGAGAGCCGCCGCATGGTGGTCGATCTCTGGAATGTGAAGGATCTTCCGGACATGGCACTCTATCCCTGCGCCTTCCTCACCATGTGGGATGTCTTGAATGACGGCCGCCTGAACTGCATGCTCGTCCAGCGCAGTGGAGATATGGGGCTCGGCGTGCCTTTCAACATGACCCAGTACGCTGCGCTCATCTGCATGATCGCGCAGGTGAGCGGTCTTCGGCCGGGGCTTTTCACCCATGTCATCAATAACGCGCACATTTACGAAAACCATGTGGAACAGCTGAAGCTCCAGCTCTCCCGCCTGCCGGAGGCTTACGCCGCTCCGAAGCTCGTCCTGAATCCGAATGTAAAGAATTTCTATGATTTTAAGCCGGAAGATATCCAGCTGGAAGACTACCGGCATCATGACAAGATCGCAATGGAGGTGTCCGTATGAGTCTTTCTATCATTGTGGCCCGCGCCAGAAACGGCGTCATCGGCAAGGATAACCAGCTCATCTGGCACCTTTCCGATGACCTGAAGCGGTTCAAGGCTCTCACCATGGGTCATCCCATCATCATGGGGCGGAAAACTTTCGAGAGTTTGCCCAAAGTCCTGCCGGGCCGTGTCCATTATGTGCTGACAGGAAATCCGGACTACAAAGCGCCGGAGGGCGTCCTTCTCTTCCACGATGTCAAGAAGCTGCTCGCGGCACTGCCCGCAGGAGAAAACTTTGTGATCGGCGGCGAGCATATGTATCGCGAGCTCTTGCCCTACGCCGATACGATGTATATCACGGAAATCGAGGAGGATTTCGAGGGGGATGCGTACTTCCCTGACTTCGATCCTTTCCATTGGAAGCTGGAAGAGAGCGTGGAGGGGGAAGGCAAGCTCCCGCATCGTTTCTGTACCTATCGGAAAGTGACGGGTGACTAGTGATTGGTAGCTAGGGATTAGGTTTCCTTAGATTCCTCGCAACCAACGCCACACGCAACGGAAAAGCGTCATGCCAAAAGCATGGCGCTTTTTGTATGCCTAAATTTAAGACTAAGTGGACACGATTTTTACTTTCTGCCTAACCTATGTTAGAGAATATAATAAATAATCATACTATATACCTAATAAAAATATTTCGGGCTATTGACTAATTTTAAAATGGGGAACTATAATATTGGCGAAAGTAAAGAAATGAAGAGTTGCATTTCAGAAAGGAGGATGCCTATGATGCCTCTGGTATTTGCCAAGGCAGGAGACACTGTGACGATCACGCGGATCTCCGGGAAAGATGAGATCCGCCAGCATCTGGCAGATCTGGGATTCGTCGTCGAGGCGAAGGTACTCATTATCAGCCAGATGGGAGGCAACTTGATCGTACAGGTGAAAGGCAGCCGTGTCGCGCTCGATCGCTCTATGGCAGGGCGGATATTCTTTTAACGGTGAGCCTTTCTCACCATCCGCCGGTCACACCGGATCACTTATCCCTTATCAAAACGAAAGGACGAATAGAATGACACTCAAAGAAGTGGCTGTCGGAAGCACAGCCAAAGTCAAGAAAATCACCGGCGCAGGGCCGCTGCGCCGCCGCATCATGGATATGGGCATCACGAAGGGCGTCGATGTCTATGTCCGCAAGGTCGCCCCTCTGGGAGATCCCATCGAGCTCACCGTCCGCGGCTATGAGCTCTCCATCCGTAAGGATGAAGCCGAAGCGATTGAAGTAGAATAAGGACTCAGGGGTAGCTCGTGGGACGGATCGCCCTTTGACCCTGAATGAAAGATTTGCTCAAATGAGGAATTAGGAATGAGGAATTAGGAATGAAGGTGGCGGCTTCGCCGCGATCCTTCGACTCAGGTCGCAGCTGTTCTGGCATTCATTATCTCACATACGACGTTTCTCGTCGCTCAGGATGACGAAACGGGGCGATGCCCCCAAATAGTATTCAAGTTGCAAGTCATCACTCGAGGTTTCTAATCCCTAGCCACTCATCCCTGCTTTTAAAATGCAAGGCGTTCCCGTACTTTGCATTCTCCCTCCTTCCTTTGGAAGGAGGTGCCCCGAAGGGGCGGAGGTTGGCTTGGGCCTGCCCCTGAATCCTGAACCCAGCAACCCCAATCCCTAAATCAAATACCAAAGAAGGAGAACACAAAAACATGTCTATACGAATCGCCCTGGCGGGCAACCCGAACTGCGGGAAGACGACATTATTCAATGAACTGACCGGCAGCTCCCAGTACGTAGGGAACTGGCCCGGTGTCACAGTCGAAAAGAAAGACGGCATCCTCAAGGGACACAAGGACGTCATCATCCAGGATCTGCCGGGGATCTATTCCCTTTCTCCATACACGCTCGAAGAAAAAGTCGCCAGAAACTATCTGGTGAACGAACAGCCGGACGTCATCCTGAATATCATCGATGGCACGAATCTGGAACGTAACCTCTACCTTACGACACAGCTCGTGGAGATCGGTCTGCCGATGATCGTGGCCATCAATATGATGGACCTTGTCAAAAAGAATGGCGACATCATTGATTTCGACAAACTCTCCTCCGAGCTGGGCTGCCCGGTCGTAGAGATTTCTGCGCTGCAGGGCAAGGGCTGCCGGGAAGCGGCTGAAAAGGCGATGGAACTCGCTATGAATAAGAAACCGCTTCGCCTGCCGTCTGTCTTCACCGGCAGCGTCGAGCATGCCATCGCACACATCGAAGAATCGATCTCCGATAAAGTCGAAAACCAGTTCGTTCGCTGGTACGCTATCAAAGTATTCGAAAGAGACCAGGATGCGACGGGAGCTCTGCAGCTGGATCCGAAGATGATGTCTCATCTGGAAGGCCATATCAAGGACTGCGAAGACGAGCTCGATGATGATGCCGAGTCCATCATCATCAACCAGCGCTATGCCTACATTTCCAAGATCATAGACAGTGTCATGAAGAAAAAGAAACAGGGCGTCTCCATGACGACCTCGGATAAGATCGACCATATCGTCACGAACCGCATCCTTGCGCTTCCGATCTTTTTCCTCATCATGACGCTTGTCTATTTCATCTCTGTCACCACCGTCGGCGGCTGGGCGACAGACTGGGTGAATGATACCTTCTTCGGGGAGATCGTGAATGACGCAGCGACTGGCTTCATGGAGTCCATCGAAGCGCCGGACTGGATGTCTAGCCTCGTCGTAGACGGCATCATCGGCGGTGTCGGCACCGTTCTCGGCTTTGTGCCGCAGATCCTCCTCATTTTCTTCTTCCTCTCCCTTCTGGAAGACTCCGGCTACATGGCGCGTGTGGCCTTCATCATGGACCGCATTTTCCGTAAATTCGGTCTCTCCGGCAAGTCCTTCATCCCGATCCTTGTCGGCAGCGGCTGCGGTGTACCGGCTGTCATGGCGACCCGCACCATCGAAGACGTGCGTGACCGCCGTATGACCATCATGCTCTGCACCTTCATCCCATGCTCGGCAAAGGCGGTCATCATTTCCATGATCACTTCCGTATTCTTCCCAGACTCCATCTTCATGGCGCCCGCCATGTACTTCCTCGGTATCGCGGTCATCATCCTCGCAGGCATCGCTCTCAAAAAGACAGGCGCTTTTGCGGGGGATCCGGCTCCCTTCGTCATGGAGCTTCCGGCTTACCACTTCCCGTCCATGAAGGGTGTCCTCATCCATATGTGGGAAAGAGCGCGCGGCTTCATCATCAAAGCCGGCACCATCATCTTTGCGGTCTGCGTCGTCATCTGGTTCTTCTCCGCATTCAATGCGAGCCTTGAAATGGTCGAAGATATCGAAGACTCCATGATGGCTGCCTTCGGTCATGCGATCTCCTGGATCTTTGCTCCTCTCGGCCTCGGCGACTGGAAGGGCGCTGTCGCTGTCATCTCCGCAGAAATGGCGAAGGAAAATGCCATGAGTACCCTGGCTGTCCTGAATGGTGTCGCAGCAGAAGCCGAAGACGAAGAGATCATGGCTGGCATTGCGAATATGTTCACCCCGATCGCTGCCTTCTCCTACATGATCCTGAACCTCTTTGACCCGCCATGCGTCGTCGCGATCGCGACCATTGCCAGAGAAATGAGCGACCGCAAATGGGCGGCTATCGCCATCGGCTTCCAGGTCGTGCTCGGCTATGGCATGGCTTTCGTAGCCTATAATCTGGGCAGCTGGCTCTTCTACGGCGCTGCCTTCGGCCTCTCTCAGGGCATCGCTATCGTCCTCTGCCTCCTTGCTCTCTACTTCATCTGCCGCCCGGCTCCGAAGGAGAAAGAAATCTCCGCAGGCGCTGCTGCGAAAGCGTAAAGGTGGTAGCTAGTGACTGGTGGCTGGTGACTAGTGACTGGTAGCTAGGGATTAGTGGCTAGAGATTAGGTTTGCGATACGAGAAAACCGCTAGTTTCAAACCTCCGCGGCGCTTCTATTTTTTATGCGCCGCACCACCCCCTTTGGACCCTTTGAACCCTTTGAACCTGCTCCCCCGCTGAACCTCTTTCGCATGTAATCAAAGGACGGCGCGCCCCGTGGTCTAACCCTGAATCTGGGGAAGCGCTGATTAAATCGCAGAGTCAGATTTCATATGGATTTTTATACATAGCTTCGTCATCATCTTCCTTACATAGCTCGCTATTCGCGTCAGATGATTCCTTGCTCTGTCTAAAAATCCAAGAATGAAATCTGACAACGATTTAATCAGTGTTTCCCTAAAATGGGAAACCTGCTATCCGCAGGCCTTCGGGTTTCGACCCCTCAAAAAAGCCGTCACTTCCCCACCTTCCCCGTTGAACACCAAAACTATTTTCTATGCAAAGGAGCAACCTACCCATGTCAGATACACGAAATCTCGTCCTCATTTCCGGCGGCACGTCAGGCATCGGCCTCGCGGCGGCGAAGATCCTTTCTCGGGAAGGCTATGAGCCGATTCTCCTCGGCCGCGATGAGGAAAGGGGACAGCTTGCAGAGAAACAGGCAGCGGGCAGTCATTTCATCCGCTGCGACGTGACGAAGACGGAGGACTGTGAGCGCGCAGCCCAAGAAGCAGCCATGCGGGGAAAGATTCGCGGGCTTGTCATTTCTGCCGGTATCTATGCAGAAGGGCTTTTGGATAATACGACAGACGCGGATATGGAAGCGATGTTTGCCGTGAATGTATTCGGCGCGATGAAGCTCGCTCGTTCCGTGATACCGAAGATGCGCGGCGCCAAGGGGAGCATTGTCTCCGTGGCTTCGGATGCTGCGCTTGAAGGAAATGTGCAGTGCAGCCTCTACAGCGCGACCAAAGGGGCGCTCACCGCGTTCACACGTTCGCTTGCCTTAGAGCTTGCTGTCGATGAGATCCGTGCGAATGTCGTCTGCCCGGGAGATGTCGATACGCCGCTGCTGGAAAGGCAGCTCGCAGCCTACGGCGGCAGCCGAGAGGAAATGGCAGAGTGGTACCCCTTGGGCCGCATCGCGAAGGCATCTGAGGTGGGCGAAGTGATCGCCTTTCTGATTTCCGAGAAATCTTCCTTCATGACAGGAGCGGTGATCCCTGTCGATGGGGGACTGACAGACTGGTGACAAGTGGCTAGTGACTAGTGACTGGGGACTAGTGGCTAGTGGCTGGTGACTGGGGACTGGTGACTTGTGACTGGTAGCTAGGGATTAGTGGCTAGGGATTAGGTTTGCGATACGAGAAAACCGATAGTTTCAAACCTCCGCGGCGCTTCCATATTTTTATGCGCTGCACCACCATTTCTCATTTCTAATTTCTAATTTCTCATTCAATCGAGGCTTTCATCCACCATCAAAGGACGCCCCGCCCAAGGGCTAACCCCGAACCTTCCTACTACCCACTCCCAGAGAAATACGTTATAATAAAGGCAGCCAGATCCTTGTAAATTATAACCTGAAAATCCGGGAAGGCCGGAGAAGGAGGGACTTATGAGTGAAGAAATGGAAAAGACACCAGTTGTCCGTGCGGAAAGCGCTCCCGTGGTGAAGGAGGCGCAGCTGCCGGCAGAGAAGAAAGCTGCTGAAGTGCCGGCTGTCGCCCGCGCAAAGAAAGAAGCCCATGTCGACTCTCCGGAAGCGGATGTAGAGATCCATATCATTGATAACCGCGATGAAGAAGCCGAGAGCCTCATCCGCTGGGCGGCAGGACGCGCCGGTGTGATCGTGGCGGCTCCTGTCCTCGGGACGGTCGCTCTGGTCGCCAATGAAGTCTACATGATCGCGAAGGTCGCGAAGGTGTATGATGTCGAAGTGAACCAGACTGCGATTCTCTCCTTCATCGGTTCGCTTGGCGGGACGGTCATCGGTACGACGCTTGCGACACTGATCCCGATTTCCATCATGCAGATCCCGATCGGCGTCACGGTGACCTATGGCGTCGGCAAGGCGGCGCAGCGCTGGATCAAGGACGGCATGCCGGACGATACCCGCCCGTATCGCGCTGTCTTTGAGGAAGAAAAGGCGGCGGCAGCATCCGAAGAGAAGGAGCTGGAAGACAATCCGAAGAAGGACGAACCTCTCGGGGATGAGAAGAAGGATTTCACCAAAGAGCTGAAAAAGAACTGGGAGGAAGTGTACCCGGAAAAGGCGCACGCCAAGATGAATGAACTGGCGGATCAGCTTTCGGAGTCCGTGACGGTGCTCGGAGATAAATTCCTCTCTGCCCTGAAAAAAGTCGGCGTGACCGATGAACAGATCGAGAAGGCGAAGTACACGGCCCTCGGCGCTTCGGAAATCGCTCAGGAAACGGCGGAAAAAGCGGCGAAGGATCTGCAGGCCATCGCGCGCATCAAGTCGAGAGAATTCAAGAAGGATGCGGCGAAGAAGGCGGAGACCATGAAAGCGCAGGCCAAAGACCAGATGGAAGTGCTTCAGCAGAAGCGGGAAGAAATGAAGCGTCAGTCTGAAGTCCAGTCCCAGCAGATGAAGCTCAAGTCGGAAAAGCTGAAAGCGCAGGCACGCGTCCAGATGCAGGAAGCGAAGATCCAGGCGAACAAGCTGAAGGTGCAGGCCGAAGAATTCAGAAAGCAGGCGGAAGAACAGGCGGAAACCGCCAAAGCCTCTGCCCAGGAATTTTCTGAAAAAGTCAAAACACAGGCGGCAGAATACAAAGAAGCCGCTCAGGCGAGAGCCGCAGAAGCAAAAGAAAGCTTCAAGCAGACTGCCAGTGAATACAAGGCCAAGATCGAAGAACGCGCCGCACAGAAGCAGGCAGAAGCCAAGAAAGAAGGAAATCCCGGTGAAAATCCTGGAACATCTGAAGAAGCTCCTAAAGCCGATCCACCAGCTGATCCGAAAGAATGAGCCGGCTCCGCATGTAGATGAGCTTCATAAGGAAGAAATCGGCGGCGTTCTTCGCCGCGAGATTTCTCCGTGGGCGCGCCGCCGCATCCATCACCGCCGAGCGAATCATCCGTGGGTGAGGGGACGGCGTGTGAAGATTTCATTCTTCGTGTGAAAAGGTTCGGGGGTGAGGTTGATGGGTTCACGGTTGAAAGCAGGGATGAGGAGCTTCAAGTGACTAGTGACTGGTGACTAGGAGACTCTCGTATCGTCATTTCGAGCGAAACGAGAAATCTTTGTCATTCGCGGCTCAGTGGTCGATGCGTGGAAACACCAAACGGGAAGCCTGTCATCCACAGGCCTTCGGGCATCGCCTATATATTTGCGGCGAAGCCGCCACCTTCACTCCTCACTCCTCACTCCTCACTTCTCACTTCTCACTTCTCATTCCTCATTCGAGCAGAGCTTTCATCCACAATCAAAGGGCAGCCCGCCCCACGGGCTAACTCTGAACCCTGAACCCTCAAACTCCCTCTTGACTTGCCTTTCCAATCAGCCTATAATAACAAAAGTTATGTAAAGGCAAGGATGAAGACGTTTCGCATGGACCTCATGCACAGAGAGCTTTTCGATGGTGGGAGGAGAGCGTTGAGGCTGCGGATGGATCACTTCAGAGCTGCGGGGAAGAAAAGCCCCGACGGGACATCGTTAATTGTACCGAGTGGCCATAAGGTCATGAGGGTGGTACCACGGGAAATCAATTCTCGCCCCTTATCGGGCGGGAATTTTTTATTTCGGTCATTTGTATGACCCCAGGAGGAAATTCGTCATGGACTACAGCAAGACCCTGCACTTACCGGAAACTGAATTCCCGATGCGCGGCAACCTTCCGAAAAAGGAACCGGGCTTCGTAGAATTCTGGCAGCAGAATCATTTGTATGAAAAGAGAATCGAAAAGAGAAAAAAGGAAGGCGCACCGACCTTCGTACTGCACGATGGCCCGCCTTATGCAAACGGCAAGATCCACATCGGTCATGCGCTGAATAAGACACTGAAGGATATCATCGTCAGATACCACCACATGGCTGGTAATGAAGCCATCTATGTACCGGGCTGGGATACCCATGGCCTGCCGATCGAATACGCCGTACTCAAGGACTCCGGCGAAGATCGCGCGAACATGACCCCGCTGGAACTCCGCAAGAAGTGTCTGGCCTATGCGAAAAAATGGATCGAAATCCAGAAAGAAGACTTCATCCGTATGGGCGTTGTCGGTGATTTCGCACATCGCTATGTCACCTTCGACCCGCATCTGGAAGCGAAGGAACTGGAAGTTTTCGGCGAAATGGCGAACAAGGGCTACATCTACAAGGGCAAGAAGGCCGTTTACTGGTGCACCCACTGCGAGACGGCACTGGCCGAAGCAGAGATCGAATACAAGGACAGAAAGTCTCCGTCCATCTATGTCAAATACCCGATGATCGACGTCCATGGCCTCCAGCCGGAAGGCGTAGATCCGAGCAAGGTCTTTGCCGTCATCTGGACCACCACCCCGTGGACCATCCCGGCTTCCTGCTACATCAGCGTGAATCCGAAATTCACCTATGTCTGGGTACACAACAAGGCTGCTGATGAATACTATCTCATGAATAAGGAGCTCGCTCCGGCGTCCCTTTCCGACTGCAAAGTCGAAGACTATGAATTTGTCGGCCGTGAAATGCTGGGCTCTGAACTTGACCTTGCGAAATTCGAACACCCGCTGGCTCATTTCGCTCCGGAAACCTACGGCGACCGCACCATCTATGTTCTGGAAGGCAACCATGTCACGCTGGATGCCGGCACCGGCTGCGTTCATACCGCACCGGGACACGGCGTCGACGACTTCGAAGTCTACAAGACCTATGAAAATGCCGGCAAGCTCCACCAGCCGATCGTCTGCCCGGTCGATGAAAAAGGCCACATGACGGCAGAAGCCGGCGAATTCCTCGTCGGTAAGACCATCTGGGAAGCGGAAGGCCCGGTGATCTCTACCCTCGCGCATGAAGGCAGACTCCTCGGCAAGAAATCCCTGCACCATCAGTACGCGCACTGCTGGCGCTGCAAGCAGCCGGTCATCTACAGAGCGACCGATCAGTGGTTCGCTTCCATCAATGATTTCCGCGACAAGGCACTGAAAGCCGTCGATGACACCCGTTTCATCCCATCTTGGGGCCATGACCGTCTCTACAACATGATCCGTGATCGTCAGGACTGGTGTATCTCCCGCCAGCGCTCTTGGGGCGTTCCGATTCCGGCTTTCTACTGCGATGACTGCGGCAAGTGGATCATCACGCCGGAAACCATGAAGAAGGTCGAAGAGATCGTCGAAAAAGAGGGCACCGATGCATGGTGGGCGCATTCCGCAGAAGAACTTCTGCCGGAAGGATTCAAATGCCCGCACTGCGGCGGCACACATTTCCATAAAGAAAAAGACATCATGGACGTATGGTTCGACTCCGGCTCCACATGGAACGGCGTCCTCCGCTATCCGCATGAAGAGTCCTGGAAGGATATGTCCTATCCGTGCGATCTCTATCTCGAAGGCTCTGACCAGCACCGCGGCTGGTTCCACTCCTCTCTTCTGACTTCTGTCGCTGTCAATGGCCATGCGCCATACAAGGCCGTCCTCACCCATGGCTTCACCATGGACGGCGAAGGCAGAAAGATGAGTAAGTCCGTCGGCAATGTCGTCGCTCCGCAGGATGTCATCAACAAATACGGCGCTGATGTCATGAGACTCTGGATCTCCTCTGTCGACTACCAGGGCGATGTCCGTCTGTCTGACAAGATCGTGAAGTCCATGAGCGACGTCTACAGAAAGATCAGAAATACATTCCGCTACCTGCTCGGCAATCTGTCCGACTTCGATCCGAAGACCGACTCCGTCGCTTACGCAGATATGGAAGAACTCGACCGCTGGGCACTGCTGCGCATGGAACAGGTCAAGGAAACAGTCCTTAAAGCCTATGATGACTATGAATTCCATGTCATGTACCACGCTGTCCACAACTTCTGCACCGTCGATCTCTCTGCGATCTATCTCGATATCCTGAAAGACCGCCTCTATACGGAAAAGGCTGACTCCAAGCTGAGAAGAAGCGCACAGACCGCGATGTATGAGATCCTGACTACGCTGGTCCGCCTCGTCGCTCCGGTTCTCTGCTTCACTTCCGAAGAAGTATGGCAGGCTCTTCCTAATAAGGAAGAAAGAGAATGGTCTGTCCATATGTCCGATATGCCGAAGGTCAATGAAGCATACCTTGACAAAGCACTCGATGAAAAATGGAAGAAGCGCCTCGCTGTGAGAAGCGTCGCTATGAAGGCACTCGAAGAAGCCCGTCAGGCGAAGGTCATCGGTCATCCGCTCGATGCGGAAGTCACCGTTTATGCGGACGGCGAAGCCTATGACATTGTCAAGGCGATGGAAAAAGAACTCGCAGACTTCCTCCTCGTGTCCCAGACGCACATCGTTTCCGGTACAGCAGCGGCTCCGGAAAATGCTGCTTCGAATGAAGAAGGCACGGTGAAAGCATCTGTCGCTGTCTGCACGCTCGCCAAGTGCGAACGCTGCTGGAAACGCTCGGCGGATGTGGATGCCGATCCGAAGCACCCGGGCGTCTGCGCTCGCTGCGCACATGTCCTTACCGAAATGGGCGAATAACCTTTGCCAAATAAAAAAGCATGCTCCGAAAGGAGCGTGCTTTTTTTAGTGACTGGTGACCAGGGGAGTTTCTTACTTCAATAGCTCGCTATTCGCGTCGGGTTATTCTTTGTCATGTATAAAAATTCAAGAGTAAAATCTGACAACGATTGAATCAGTGTTTCCCTAGACTTTATCTTCGATGTTGACTATAATGTAGGTAAATAACAACATTATAGTCAGAAATGTAGGTAAATAACAACATGGGAAGAGGAAAAGTCATTCTGTATCCACAGGTACAGAAAAAATTAGAAGACTTGGGACACCGCATCAAACTGGCGCGGCTTCGCCGGAAACTCACCATAGAGATGGTGGCAGAGCGTGCGAAGATTTCGCGTTTCTCTGTGCGCGAGGTAGAGAAGGGCTCGCCTTCTGTAGCGATTGGCATCTATGTCAATGTGCTGATGGCGATCGGGATGGTGAAGGAACTGGACAATTTCCTGGCAGATGACCCGTTGGGACGCATGTTGCAGGATGATGAGCTGTTGAAGTATAAGCGAAAGGGAACTGAATGAAAGACGAAAAAAGTTATGAATTGCACGCCGCCTGGGAGGAAGGACACCGCATCGGACGCCTCATCATCAGCCATGACCGGCGGGGGCAGATGATTGCGTTCGAGTATGAGGAAGACTGGCTGGAGAAGCACCCGGGCTTTATGCTGGACCCAGCGCTGTTTCCTTTTCCCGGGCGGCAGTATGCAGAAGCGGGCCTGTTTGGCTTTTTGGAAGATGCTTCACCGGATCGATGGGGACGGGAGCTTCTGAAGCGGAAAGAACAAGAGATGGCCGAAAGGGAAGGGAGATCTCCAAGAGAGCTCGATGCCTGCGATTTCCTGCTCGGCGTGGAGGATGATGTACGGATGGGCGGTATCCGTATCTATGATGGCAGCGCATATATTTCTCACGACAAACGGCGGGTACCACCGCTGACAAGCCTCCGGGCGCTGGAAGACTGCGCTCACGCTTTCGAGCGGGCAGGTGCTGTTTTACAGAATACCGATTTTCAGGATTTGATTTCCATTGGATCCTCCTTGGGCGGTGCCCGCCCGAAAATGAATGTCATCGACGAAGCAGGCGAAATCTGGATTGCCAAGTTTCAATCCGATCGGGACAGGGAGCACACGGAAAGCTGGGAGTATCTGACTCATGAGCTGGGGGAGAAGTGCGGCCTTCATATGGCAGAGGCGAAGCTGGAAATGATAGGAAATCGGAGCTGCTATCTCACGAAACGCTTTGACCGTGAACAGGATGCGCGGATTCATTTCGCTTCTGCGATGACGATGGTCGGCAAGCGGGATGGAGATGATGCTTCTTTTTTTGATATTGCGGAATGTATCAGCTCTCTCAGCTGTGATGCCAGAAATGACCTGCAGGAGCTGTGGCGGCGTGTGACTTTTAGCGTACTCGTAAATAATACGGACTGTCACCTCAGAAATCACGGCTTTCTGCTGACCGAAAGAGGTTGGCGTCTCGCACCGGCGTATGATATCAATCCAAATTTCTATACTAAAGATTTCGCACTGGCTATCGATGAGAGAAACCGAAGACCAGACCTGCAGGCGGTGATAGAGACGGCTCCCTACTATGAAGTGGCATGCCCTCGCGAGGAAATCGAGCGCATGCAGGAAATCATTCAGGTGGAGTACCCCTTTCTGGCAGAAAAATGCCGGATTCCGAGAGAGGAAATCGTAAAGATAGAACGCATCTGGCAAAGATGGCGCATATGACGTGTGGTGCCTGGTACAAAAAAGCAGCCCTTCGGCTGCTTTTTTACTTGATATACATTTCATACACGATCTTGCAGAAGAAGATCGAAAGGACCAGAAGAATGATCGGCTTCACATTGCGCGCGCCGCCCTTTTCAAAGTAGAGCGCACCCAGATAGTTGCCTGCCATCCCGAAGAGGCCGGCGATGATGCCCAAGGGGAAGAGTACCTTGCCATGCAGGAGGAAGATGCAGAGCGCAGCGATATTCGTCGTCGAATTGATGACCTTCGTCACGCCGTTCGCCTCTTTCAGAGGAAGATGCGCGATGCCCGTCAGAAGCAGCAGCAGGAAGGTGCCGGTGCCGGGGCCGTAGAAGCCATCATACACGCCGAGGAAGAGGGCAGTCACCATGCTGAGGATGACCGTTTTCTTATACGTGTACGGCGATTTCTCTGTGACCAGTACATTGCCGCGCGTGAGGTAGAGTCCTGTCGTAGGGAGAACAATCAGCATGAAGATCATGAAGATCTTCGCATCCATCAGGAGAGCAAGATTCGCGCCCAGCGAGGAACCGGTGAAGGCGCAGACCACGCAGGAGAGCGAGAGCTTCCATGGGATGAAGCCGCTTTTGGCAAATTTGAATGTCGCAAGCACTGTCCCCATCGTCGAGCTCATCTTATTTGTCGCAATGGCGTTATGGACGGGAAGCCCGGAGAGCAGGTAGCCCGGCAGGGAGATCAGCCCGCCGCCTCCGGCGATGGCATCGACGAAGCCCGCAAGCATGACCAGCGGGCAGATGACAGCATATTGAAGAAATGTTTCCATGGGTAGCTCCTTAGTGACTGATGATGAGAGATTGCTTTGGTGGATTCTGTTTTCTGAAAACAGCCGATTTCCTTATCATAGCATATCTAAGGAGGATGGGAAATAAAAAACTGCGAGCCTGCGAATGAAAGCCCACAGTTTTTTACTAAGGAAACACTGATTCAACCGTTATCGGATTTCATTCTTGGATTTTTATACAGAGCGAGGAGACATTCGACGCGAATAGCGAGCTATTTAAGGAGAATGTCGACGACACTATGTACAAAAATCCATATGAAATCCGATTCTGCGATTTAATCAGCGTTTCCTTAAGGAAACAAAATGCGAGGAAAGCAGCATTTCCTTACGAAAGGCAATGGATAGAGAGCCGCACTTGTTTTTTCTTTTTACTGATCCATTATTTCAATGTACCTAGGATCTCGGCGCAGGCGCTGCAGGCCGGGCAGTCGCAGAAGCGAGCGCCCTTTTCCTTGATGTCCTTTGCATGAGCGAGGAGGGCAGCGGCTCTTTCCTCCCCGAAGAGCGCTTTGCCGGCGTCAGAGCCGGCAAAGCCGATCAGTCCATCGATCGGCATGATGTCTGCTTCGGCTTCCTTTTTCAGAATAGCCGTGGCTGCTTCTTCGTCAGCGGTGCCGGCTGCAGCGAGCCACTTTTCACAAGCGGCCTTTGCTTCCGGGCAAGCAGAGGGAGCGGCGATGAGCTTCTTTACTTCTTCGGTGAGTGTGTTTCTGATTTCTTCTGTCATGAGAATCATCCTTTCTTGTACTTGTTTTGTGTCGGTATATTTATTATACTTGGCATAGATAAAGATGCAAGTACGCAGAATTTTCTGACCAGGTATGGTGAATGATACTAAGGATGGAATTTCTGCAGGAATCTCACCGGAGGGCATGTGTGATGTTCTTTCTGTTCCCTATCTCCTGAGAACAACAGAGGGGGGGCGGTGAATCTGTCCGTGCTGCGCTCACATCTTTTGGGAGGTCTTTATGAATCAACAACTCTCGTATGAGGAATTTCTTACCCGGTTGGATTCTTTTATTCTGACGGAAAAGGGAAATTGCCCGGTGACAAGTGTCTTACAGCTCTTGCAGGGGAAGTGGAAGATGCAGATCATCTATCTGCTCTGCGTGAAAAGCCCGATGCGTTTCGGCGAATTTCGAAAGTTTCTTCCCGGTCTGACGAATACGATGCTGACGAATGCATTGCGTGAGCTGGAGGGGCTGGGCATTGTCAGACGGAAACAGTTCAACGAAATTCCGCCCCATGTCGAGTACAGTCTGACGGAAAAGGGACTGGATCTGCTTCCTGTGTTCCATGCCATACTGAACTGGGGCATGAAGTATGTGCCGTGAACGAAGTCTCATGAAAGAGCGGAGACAGGGAAGAGAGGGATTCCTGTGATGACATCCATATCCGGTTCATGGCGTTTCTTCCGTTTGACAAGGTACAGGTTCTCCTTTACGATGGGGAGGAACGTTTTTTTATCGGGGGCTTATATGGGGGATGTGAATGATGCAAGAGAGGAGAATAGAAGGATGAAGGCGAGACTGAAAATTGCGTACAGTGATGAAGCCTGGAGCATGATAGGTGAGATCGAGGGACGGAAGAGGGTACGTCTGAAGGATAGCCACATCAAGGGGTAGAAGCACTATGTGCCGCACAAGATCATGAACAATGCCTTCATGGTGACTTCGTGCGCGCCGGGCTCGGCGTGGCTCTCGTGCCGCAGATGACGTGGTACTCTGCACAGGAAGGGGTGGCCTCTCTTCCCGTCGGAGACCAGGAGTGCTATCGCTATCTGTATCTGTCTTGGAAAACAGATGCCAAGCTGCCGCTCTCAGCCGTTCTCCTTCGCGAATATATCATTGATCACTTCTGGGAGTATGTCCGCTTTACGGCAAACAGTACCTATCCCATGGAATGATACCGGCAAAGCCGCCGGAAACGAAACCGTTTCCGGCGGCTTTTTGCTTTTCATAACAAGTCTGTTATGAAAGGAACAATCATGCTTTTGTATGGCTGTTTGTACTTCTGATGAAGGAGACTAAGAGACTGGGAGACATCAGGTATCAGACTTCTGGTATCTGATGTCTGCAAGTCTCTAAGTCTCTTAGTCTAATTCCTAGTCACTAACCACTTCGTCTTATATCAAAATTGTTATGATATAGGGGATACACTCCCGTCACCATGCTTTTTGTGATAGGAATGTGAATTCTCTTCGTTTCGGCCTGTTTCAGTATTGGAAGAAATAGAGAATTTCAAGTAAGATGTATACAGATGAAGCAATCATCCGGACAACGTGCACAGTTCGAGACATAGAGTGATAAAAAAATGGAGGATTTACTCATGAAAAAGTTAAAGATCGCTTATACTGACAAAGCTCTGGAAATCTTCGGGGCTATCACCGGCCGCGAGCAGGCTGACTTCGCCCGCACTGATTTCACGGATGTAGCTGCTATCGTTATCACGGATCAGGACAAAGATGTCCTTGAAAAGGAAATGATTGCCGCTTTCAAGATCCCGGTACTGATGATCAAGACGGGTGAAGGACTGACTGAGGATGCACTGCTTTCCAAGGTATACCGCGTCATGGATCTCAATGAGACCGACCATGATTTCTACGCTCGCCAGATCGAGAGCGCTGCAGCTCACTATGAAAAAGATGTGCTGCCGCCATTCTTCCGTGACCTCAAGAAATATGTCGAAAATGGTTACTCCCAGTTCGACTGCCCAGGCCACCAGGGCGGTGCTTTCTTCCGCAAACATCCGGCTGGACGCGCATTTTATGAATTCTTCGGCGAGAATACCTTCCGCGCTGACCTCTGCAACGCTGACGTAGCGATGGGCGACCTTCTGATCCATGAAGGTCCGGCACTGGCAGCACAGAAGCATGCAGCACGCGTGTACAATGCAGACAAGACCTATTTCGTACTGAACGGCACCTCCACTTCGAACAAGGTGGTTCTGAATGCAGTCCTGACACCGGGCGATATCGTTCTCTTCGATAGAAACAACCATAAATCCATCGACCATGGCGCACTGGTTCTGGCAGGCGCGACCCCGGTCTATCTGGAAACCGCAAGAAATGCGTTCGGCTCCATCGGCGGCATCCCGGAACACTGCTTCGACGAAGACTACATCAGAAAGCTCGTCGCTGAAAAAGATCCGGTGAAAGCACAGGCAAAGCGCCCGATCCGTCTCGCCGTCATCCAGCTCGGCACCTACGACGGCTGCATCTACAATGCACGTCAGGTCGTAGATAAGATCGGTCACCTCTGCGATTACATCTTCTTCGACTCCGCTTGGGTCGGCTACGAACAGTTCATCCCGATGATGAAGGACTGCAGCCCGCTGCTGCTCGACCTCGGACCGGAAGATCCTGGCATCTTCGTCAGCCAGTCCGTCCACAAACAGCAGGCTGGTTTCTCCATGACCTCCCAGATCCACAAGAAAGACTCCCATATCAAGGGTCAGGATCGCTACGTACCGCATAAGCGCGTGAACAACGCATTCATGATGCATGCATCCACCTCTCCGCTCTACCAGCTCTTCGCAGCACTCGATGTCAATGCGAAGATGCATGAAGGCGAAGGCGGCAAGAAGCTCTGGGTCGACGCTGTAAAGACTGTGATCGAGACCAGAAAACAGGTGCTCCGCAACTGCCACTACATCCGTCCGCTCGTACCGCCGATGGTCCACGGCAAGAAGTGGGAAGAGGGCAATACCGAACAGATGGCAAATGACATGGATTACTGGGCATTTGAACCGGGCGCTAAATGGCATGGCTTCGATGGCTACGGCAAGGGTCAGTACTTCATCGATCCGATGAAGCTGCAGTTCGTGACCGAAGGCATCGACGTAGAAAATGGCGGCTATGAAAAATTCGGTATCCCGGGCAACATTCTCGCAAACTACCTGCGTGAAAACGGCATCATTCCGGAAAAATGCGACCTGAACGACATCCTCTTCCTGATGACTCCGGCAGAAAGCGCGACCAAGATGGATGACCTCGTAGCAAAACTCATCCGCTTCGAACAGCTCATCGACGAAGATGCTCCGATGTCTGAAGTACTCCCGTCCATTTACAACGCATACGAAGAAAAATACAGAGGATACACCATCCGCCGTCTGTGCCAGGAAATGCATGATTTCTACAAAGACCGCAAAGTATCCATCCTGCAGAAGCAGCTCTTCCTCGCTGACTACTTCCCGGAATATGTGATGAATCCGCAGGAAGCACAGTTCGAATACATGAGAGGCCACGGCGATCTTGTCGACCTCACCGAGGCAGAAGGCCGTATCGCTCTCGAAGGCGCTCTCCCATATCCGCCAGGCGTTCTCTGCGTACATCCGGGCGAACGTTGGTCCAAGACCGCAGTCACCTACTTCCTCGATCTCGTCGAAGGCATCAACCAGCTCCCGGGCTTCGCTCCTGAAATCCAGGGCGTCTATGTACAGACCGGTGAAGATGGACTGAAACATGCTTACGGCTATGTCCTGAAGAAAGAATTTGAAAAATAAGGCAACGCTTCGTTGACGGCAAGGGGAGCGGGAAGCATCGCTCCCCGTGGCCATCAATGAGACACAGACAAATACATAAGGGGATCATCATGAGCAAAAGTGCAAATAAAATGAGCGTCCTTCAGCTGACCATCCTCACTGCGGTGAATATGATGGGTTCCGGCATCATCATGCTGCCGTCGAAGCTGGCACAGGTGGGCGCACTCTCTATCGTTTCCTGGCTTGTCACGGCTGTAGGCTCCATGGCTCTGGCTTACGTCTTTGCCAAGTGCGGCATGTACAGCAAAAAGGGCGGCGGCATGGGCGGCTACGCAGAATACTCTTTCGGCAAAGCCGGCAACTTCCTCGCCAACTATACCTACGGTGTGTCTCTGATCTTTGCGAATACCGCGATTGCGATCTCAGCAGTGGGGTATGCGCTGGGGTTCCTCGGGACGACACTTGATCCAGTCATGACCTGTGCGGCGACTGTCTTCACACTCTGGCTGGCGACTGTTCTGAACTTTGGCGGTGCCAAATACACCGGTCAGGTTTCTTCTGTCACCGTCTGGGGCGTCATCATTCCATGTATCGGCCTGGCTATCGTCGGCTGGTTCTGGTTCTCGCCATCCCTGTACTCTGCAAACTGGAATATTCATAACCTGGGATTCGGTGAAGCGGCTATCAATGCGATCACGATGACACTCTGGGCATTCCTCGGCATGGAATCTGCCTGCGCGAACGCAGACGCTGTCGACAACCCGGAAACCAACGTACCGAAAGCCGTTCTCGGTGGTACACTCCTTGCAGCAGCCTGCTACATCGTTTCTACCAACATCATTTTCGGTATCGTTCCGGCGGAAGACCTGGCTTCCAGCTCCGCACCGTTCGGTCTCGTATTCGCTTCTATGTTCGGACCGACCATCGGCCGTGTCATCATGGGCCTCATGGTTCTCTCCTGCTTCGGTTCTCTCCTTGGCTGGCAGTTCACCATCGCCAATGTATTCAAAGCTGGTGCTGACGAAGGCTACTTCCCGGCATTCCTGAGAAAGATCACCTCCCATGGCGCACCGATCTGCGGCATGGTGGCTATCACCATCATTCAGTCTCTCTTCTCGCTGATGACCATCAGCCCGTCGCTGAATGAACAGTTCGAAACTCTGGTTAACCTGGCCGTTATCACCAACATCATGCCGTACCTGCTCTGCATGGCGGCTGTCGTAGTCATCATGAAAGCAGCGAACCACGAAGGCAGCGAGCTTTCCAAGACGAAACTGGTCGCATTCGTTGCCTCCATCTACAGTCTGTATGCTTGCTATGCATCCGGCTTCGATGCCATGACCTACGGCGCTCTGGTTACCTTCCTCGGCTGGACACTCTACGGCTTCACCTCCTATCGCTTTGACCTGAAGAAAGCAAAATCGGATAACGAAGCTGCCAGCGCAGCCAAAGGGACAGCGTAAGAACGCTGCGTGAGAATCTGTCACTCATCTGTCGATCCGGCGGAAACCAAGAATAAAAATAATACCTTCCGCCGAGCTATAATATCTTCCTTTAATATCATCCTTTAAAAACAAAACGGTCTGCCAACGTCTAGGCAGGCCGTTTTGTTTTGCTTTTTATTTTATAAGAAAGTAAGAGAAACCTTGGTCACGAGTCACTCCTAATCCCTAATCCCTAGCCACTAGTCACCAGTCACCATTTTCCCCTCATTTGCTTTTTCTTTGAGCTAATGATATAATTTATACAGAGGTATCAAAAATACCATAAGCAAAAAGCATAAAATATACAAATGCAGGCTTGCATTTTGGAAACTTTGCTTTTTCTCACAAGAGTTTTGAAAAGTCCATTTCCGATGGGCTTTTTATAGTCGAAAAATAAAAGGAGGCGAGAACGATGATGGGAATCGATGAACTGATGGATCTCACGATGTACAGCAGCATGTACCTGCTCTTTTACATGGCTTATTTCTATGTAGAAGGAGCCAATCTTCTGGTGCCGTGCCGTGTTAATGCCAATTTCAAACGCATCCTGTCTCGTTTCGCCTCTTTCTTCAGAGGTTTCATCGGCGCAGGGGGATGGAGAGTGACTGCACTTCTCTGATCTTTTAGCGTACCTGTTTTCAGTTCGCTTGAAAGAAAAGGATCAGAAGAAGCAGCAGCCGTATCGGAAGCGCTGCCTGATAGGGCAGCCATCTGACTATTTCATGCGGCGGTGAGGCGCGTACTTCGTGCCTGCCTTTGGCTCTTGATTGTGCCGAAGGATTCTTTTCTGATAACGAAAAGAGACGCCGCAAGGCGTCTTTTTTTGATGAAATCTCTGGAGAGTGAGCTTTGATGTACTCCTTAATCGAAGATATAAAGAAATTATTATCCGTGATGCTGCCGATCCTGGTCGCGCAGATCTCGACAGCAGGCATCACTTTTATCAATACCACCATGGCGGGGCATGCCGGAAGCGATGACCTTGCGGGTGTATCGGTGGGGGCGGGACTTTTCTATCCGCTTCTGGCTTCCATCGTGGGACTGCTCATGGCGGGAACGCCGCTCATGGCGACGCTTCTGGGTGAAAAGAAGCCGGAAGGGCTTCCGTATGTGGTCCGCGCGGGACTTCTGATCGGGCTTGTGATTTCCTTCGCGTTCGGCGCAGCCTATGTCCTTTTCATCGATGACCTTCTGACGTCGCTCACGCTGGAGGCGGAAGTGGCATATGTGGCGCGCTACTATCTCATGACGATGGTGGGCGTGGTCTTCTTCATTTCCATGATCGTCCCCCTTCGCTGTCTGACGGATACGGCAGGCTCGACGTCGACTTCCATGAAGCTCTTCCTCATGGCGCCGCCGGTCAATGCCGTATTCAACTATCTTTTCATCTATGGGCATTTCGGCCTGCCGCGTCTGGGCGGGATCGGTGCCGGTCTTGCGACGATGCTGACCTATGGATGTCTCTTTGTGCTATTCCTTGTCGTCGTACTGAAGTCCTCGACGCTCAGGGGACATGAGATTTTCCACTCGCTCCTTGTGAAGCGGGCCGATGTCAAAGAGTATCTCATCGTCGGCGTACCGAGCGGACTTTCCATTTTTATGGAAATGAGCCTTTTCAGTCTGATTATCGTATTTCTTGCCCGCTATGGCACGGACACGCTGGCTGCCTACCAGATCGCGGATAACTTCGCATCGCTCGTCTACATGCTGCCTGTCTCCTGCTCGATGGCACTCACCATCCTCATCGCGACAGCTGTCGGCGCGCATGACATCCCGCTTGCCCGCCGCTACAAGAAGGCCGGCTTTGTCGTGGCCCTTTCCGGAGCAGCGATGACGGCAACGATGACGGTGCTTTTCCGCTCGTCCATCGGAAATATCTATACCAGCGACGCGATCGTCGCGTCCATTGCCGGGCAGTTCCTGATCTATAGCGCAGGATGGCAGCTCTTTGATGCGATTTCTACGCCGATTCAGGGGATTCTCCGCGGTCTCAAGGATACGCGCGTCTCCTTCGTCCTGATGGTCATCGCGTACTGGGGCGGCTGCTTCCCGATGAGCCTTTTCCTTGACCATGTGGTCGGTCTTGGCGCTGACTCCTACTGGCTCGGGCTGGTCTTCGGTGTCGGCTGCTCGGCTATGCTGATGGTTCTGCGCCTCGTCTATGTGGAGCGCGTCATGGATGGAGAGGCGCTGCCTTCCTTTGCTTTTTTTATGCACAGGAAGATCACGCATCCTGCTGCCGTCCATGCCGTAGTGGCTTCTAATGTAACGCAGGCGAAGGAGCTGCTTGCTTGCTGGGAGCGTGCTGAAGAAAAACTTGCTTCTCTGGTGCAGGACATCAAAGAAGCCGAGGTCGATATATTTACGGAAACCCGAAGGGTCCTTCCGATCTGTCGGTCTCTTCTGACGGATCTGCATTTATGCATCTTAGGCCATGCGACCCGGGCCTATATCCCTTAGGTACGATCAGGGCGACAGCCGCAGCGAAAGCTGCGGCTTTTTGATTGGAGACTAAGAAACTAAGAGGCTTAGCGACTTTAGGCAATAGAGAACTGGTTTGATACGATGTAGCATACTCTGAAAGAAATTCGCTATCATTTCCTTAGAATTTCATAAAATAAATACGAAACAACTTGTATTGAAACGCCGGCAGTCGTATAATGGGAACATCCAAGAGGCATGCTGAATAAAACCTTTTTGGTGGGTTTAATATTCTTCCATGGTATCCCATGAAACGGGGAGGAGAAGAACAATGAAAAAAATCATCATTGCAGGGGCAGCGCTCCTCGCGGCAGGCTGTTTCCTCATCGCAGGCTGCGGAGAAGATGCGCCCAAACAGACGAAAAATGAGATCCATGTCGTGACCCATGCGAACTGGAATCCCTTCGAGTACATGGAGAATGGGAAAATCGTCGGATTCGACGTGGACCTCGCAAGAGAAGCGGCGAAGCGCGCAGGGCTTACGATAGATCTCACCGACGCGGGCTGGGAAGCACTCTTCGAGCAGATCCGCTCCCATCAGGCGGACATGGCTATCTCCGGTGTCACCATCACGAAGGACAGAGAGGCGTCCTATCTCTTTTCTGCGCCGTATTTTCTCTCCCGTCAGGCGATCCTGGTGCGGGAAGGCGTGGATATTCATAGCGCGAAGGATCTGATGGACGGCAAAGAAATCGCTGTGCAGAATGGTTCGACAGGGCAGGAAGCGTTGGAAAAACTTCTTGGGAAGAATCATCCCGCTATCAAGAAGACACCGATGTCCATCCAGATGCTGATCGGCGGGCAGGTCGATGCGCTGGTCGGCGATGAGACGTCCGTAAAATCCATTCAGGCGCAGTACCCCGAGGCGCATCTTTCCATCGTCTATGATGACGAAGCCTTCACGCCTGAGCTCTTCGGCATCCTGTATCCGAAGGATACGGGCGCAGAGCTCAAAGGCAAGATCGACAAGGCGCTGCAGGATATGATCGCGGATGGCACCTATGGAAAGATCTATGAAAAATGGTTCAAGACGAAAGTCGATGAGGAGACGCTCACGAAGCTAGGGAAATAAAAGGCTCATGGGTTCAAGTTGAACCTCTGAAGATTGAAAGTAGAGATGAGTGACTGGTGACTAGAAATTAGTAGCTAGGGATTAGTAGCTAGGGATTAGGAGTCACAAGTGACTAGTGACTTGTGACTAGTGACTGAAATGCCACCTTCGGGTATCGCCACCATCTATACTCCGCGGCGCTTCTATATTTTTATGCGCCGCACCACCCCCATTGAACCCTCTGAACCTGTTGAACCTCTTTCGCATGTAATCAAAGGGCGGCACGCCCAATGGGCTAACCCTGAACCCTGAACCTTTTTCTATTTGAGGCTATTCTATGTCTGATTTCAAATTTTCCATCATTCAGGAGTATGCGCCGTTTTTCTTATCTGGCACATGGCTCACCATCAAGCTCTCCGTGATCGCGATCCTTTGCGGATTTCTGCTGGGTCTCGTGCTGGCGCTTTCGCGGATTTCAAAAAAGAAATGGCTGTCCATTCCATCGTTGCTCTTCATCGAAAGCATACGCGGGACGCCGCTCCTCCTGCAGCTGCTGATCACCTACTTCGCCATCGTGCCGCTTTTTATGAAGAAGCCGGATGGTGTACTCGCGGCCGCACTCGCGCTTTCCATCAATGCGGGGGCATACATCGCGGAAACGATTCGTGCGGGCATCCAGTCCGTCGATGTAGGGCAGGGGGAGGCCGCCAGCGCGCTGGGGCTTTCCGCATGGCAGAGCATGCGCTATGTCATCCTGCCGCAGGCGTTGAAGTCGGTCGTACCCGCACTGGGCAATTCCTTCGTGAGCCTCATCAAGGACTCTTCGCTGGCCTCCGTCATCGCGACGCCGGAGCTCATGTACTGGGCGAATGCAGCGAATGCACAGTACTACCGCGTGTGGGAGACGTTCATCACGACAGCCATCATCTATCTCTTTCTGACGGTCGTTACCAGCCGTTTCCTTGCAAAACTGGAAAAGAACATGTGAGCATCTGCGAAAGCAGGTGCTTTTTTTGACTGGTGACTAGAGACTGGTGACTGGTGGCTGGTGACTGGTGACTAGTGACTGGAGACTAGAAGACATCTGATTCCCGTATCGTCATTGAAAGCGTTGCCGAGAAATCTTCCTTGCAGTCCGATAAACGATGGATGGGTGAAAGCAGGGATGAGTGACTTGTGCCCACAACTTCGGGCATCGCTTTATGCATACTTCGCGGAGCTTCTGTTTTTTTCGCCGCACCAACCCCTTAGAATCTCTTGAACCTTTAGCGCCCATTGAACCCGTTGAGCCTTTAGCCTTCTTCCCACGAATGCTATAATAAATACATATATACCATTTTCCAAAGGAGTCTTGTTATGATGCACAATGAACAGAAAGTGACGGACAGCATTTACTGGATCGGCTCGAACGATTTCGTGACGCCCCGCTTTGATAATCTGGTACCGCTCCCGCAGGGGATTTCCTATAATAGCTACCTGATCGACGATGAAAAGACCTGCGTTCTGGATGGGATCGACAATGCATGCCGGGACATTTTCATGGATAACATTTCGTATCTTTTGAAGGGTCGTGCGCTTGATTACATCATCATCAATCACATGGAGCCGGATCACAGCGGTTCTCTTCTGGCGCTCGCAGAGGCACATCCCCAAGCGAAGATCATCGCTTCTCCGCAGGCGATCAAAATGTTCGAGCAGTTCTTCCATGTATCGTTCAAAGACCGCTACATCATCTCTGACGAAAAGATGGTGCTGGATCTTGGCGTGCACAAGCTCCGCTTCATCAAGGCACCGATGGTTCACTGGCCGGAAGTGACATTCACCTATGATGAGACAGAGAAGGTCCTCTTTTCTGCGGATGCCTTCGGGACATTCGGTGCGATCCACGGCTCCATCTTTGCCGATGCCGTCGACTATGCGGATGTGTATGGCGTGGAAGGCCGCCGCTATTACACGAATACGACGGGCAAGTACGGCATGCAGGTGCTTTCCGCTTTGAAAAAGACGGCGGATCTTCCCATCGACATCATCTGCTCGCTCCACGGGCCTGTCCTTCGCACGGAAAAGGACAAGGCGTATGTGATCGATCGCGTGAAGAAGTGGGCGTCTTTTACACCGGATTATACGTCGGCTTCCATCTTCTTCGCCTCTGCCTATGGCCATACCGCGATGGCAGCTGCTCGTCTCGCGACGCTCCTCGGCGAGCGAGGCGTCAAAAATCTGAAGCTCATCGATCTCTGCACGACTCCTGTGAGCGATGCGTGGGCGGAAGTGTTCCGCAGAAGCCATATGGTGCTGGCAGCACCTACGATGAATATGTGTCTCAATCCTGCCATGGCCTCTTTCCTTCACGAATGTACGACGATGGGCATCCAGAACCGTAAAGTGGCGATCCTGGGGAACAGCAGCTGGGCGCCCAATGTATCCGGCAAGCTCATGAAGGATATCGTCAGCACGTGGAAGAAGTGTGAGATCATCGAGGAACCGCTCCATGTGAAGGGGAGCATCACCGGTGATGACGAAACTTTGATTTCTCTGGCAGATACGCTGGCCGCAGATATTCTTGGCAAAGAAGGCGCATGATGAAGAAATGGATCTCGTGGATGGCAGCAGGGGCGCTTTCTGCTGTATTGCTTCTCTCGGGCTGCGGGAAACCCTCCGTGCATGTGATGAAGGCGGAGGCCAGTCAGGAGCCATTTACTCTGGAGACAAAGGCAGTGCCGGAGGCGCTTCATGTCGCGCCGGTCATCCCCTCTGTATCGGGCGGCCTTCTTTCCAATCCGCCGGATATCGGGACCACGGTCGAAGCAGGCGATGTCCTTTTCCGGATCGACTCCTCTCAGTATGAGTCGCAGGCGGCAGCGCTCGAGGCGAAAATCGCCGAGAGTGCCTCTTCGGCTCCGGCGGTCAGCTATGGCGGCGCGCCGATCGATAACAGCATGGAAGCCTCGCTTCTGAAGCAGGGCATCATCACCCGCGCCGAATATAACCGCATCAAGGGACGGAGCGCAGTAGCTGAGCCGGCACCTTCCGGCGGCGGGGCGCAGGTGGATGGAAATCTGGCGGCTGCCCTCGCAGCCTTGCAGAAGACCATCGCCGGCTGCACTGTCCGTGCGCCGATCAGCGGGATCGTTTCTCAGGTCTACATCGGAGATACGCACATGGCCATGGCAGGCAAGCCCGCTCTCGTCATCCGACAGGATTCACCCGTGACGGCCTCCATCGAGATCCCGTCCAAGCTGGATACGCTGATGGAACGCGCCAAGGATGACAAGACGCTGACGGTCACGATGACGGATGGCGATGAGATCTGGTATGGCGAGCTCAAAAAGCAGCCGAATGAAGACGGCGACAAATACACCACCTACAAAGTGCAGGTAGATAACAGCGATGATGAGATCACCATCGGGAATGAGTACAACATCCGCATCGAAAGCGGCAAGACCATGTCTTCCTACATGATCCCCAAGACAGCTCTGATCGGCGAGGACTCCGTCGCTGTCGTGAATGATGACGGGCTCATCGACATCAAGACCGTAGACGTTGCCAGCGAGACAGGGGGATTCCTGCTCATCATGGATGGTCTCTCTGAAGGCGACCGCGTCGTGACAGATCCGACGAAAGACCTCGAGATGGGCATGGAGGTCGATGTGAAATGAAATGGGAGCGCGCCGACTATGACACCGATCCCGTGACACTGGCGAAGAAGCTCATCGGCGCTGTCCTCTGCTGCCGCACGAAGGAAGGGCTGACCACCGGTCGCATCGTGGAGTGTGAAGCCTACGGCGGATGCTGGCGCGGTCATGAAGATGATGGCGCGCACTCTGCCAAGGGCATCACCGCGCGGACGAAGGTGATCTTTGGCGAGCCTGGTCATGCCTACGTGTATCTCATTTATGGCATGTATACCTGCCTCAATATCGTCTGCGAACCCGAGGGAATACCCGGCTGCGTCCTTATCCGCGCCATCGAGCCGCTCTCCGGCGTGGAGCTCATGCAGCATCGACGGAAAGGGGCGAAGGGCAGGCTTCTCACGGGAGGGCCCGGCCGCCTGACGATGGCGATGGGGATCGATCGCTCCTTCTATGGGGAAGACCTCACCGGAAACCGTCTCTGGATCGAAAAGGACGAGGGGCACTTTCCTGTGAAGCGCACCAAACGCATCGGTATCGACTATGCGACGTATGGAAGAAATTTCCCGTGGCGCATGGTGCTGGAAAATAATATATATGTCTCTAAATAAAGCAAAGAGAGCAGTCCTATGGCTGCTCTTTTGCGATGAAAAAGGGCGCTGGCTGGTCGAAGCGTCCATTCATAGAGAATCGAATCAAAAGCGATTACTGGCGAACGAATATTGATTTTGTTTGATTTTTTTGAAAGGACCTCAAAAAACGCTCTCAAATGGCTATGAGAGCGTTTTTGTGCTATAATAAGATAAGCTATTGTTTAATTTACAGCGCAAAAGGCGCTGTCTTTTTTCGCAAGGAGACACTATGGATATCGAATGGAAAGAAGGAAAGATCATCAATACCCCCTTGGAAGGGCAGATGAAGAATTCCTACATCGACTACGCCATGTCGGTCATCGTGACTCGTGCGCTGCCGGACGTGCGAGACGGCCTGAAGCCCGTACATCGCCGCATCCTCTACGCGATGAGCGAAGCCGGGATGCTGCCGGGCAAGGCGTACAAGAAGTCGGCCCGCATCGTCGGTGATGTCTTAGGTAAGTACCACCCGCACGGCGATATCGCCGTCTATGAGTCTGCTGTCCGCATGGCGCAGGACTTCTCGACGCGCTACCCGCTGGTCGATGGACACGGGAACTTCGGCTCTGTCGACGGCGACTCTGCGGCTGCGATGCGTTATACGGAAATGCGTATGGCGAAGATCACCGTAGAAATGCTGCGCGACATCGACAAGAATACCGTCGATTTCATGCCGAACTATGACGGCTCGCTGCAGGAACCGCTCGTCCTGCCGTCCCGCATTCCGAACCTGCTTGTGAATGGTTCCTACGGCATCGCCGTCGGCATGGCGACGAATATCCCGCCGCACAACCTGTCGGAAGTGGTCGATGGCCTCTCTGCCATGATCGATGATCCCGACATTACGATCGATGGGCTGATGAAGTATATCAAAGGCCCGGATTTCCCGACCGCCGGTATCATTCAGGGCGTGAAGGGCATCGAGGATACCTACCGCACCGGCCGCGGCAGCATCACCGTGCGTGCAAAGACGGAGATCGAAGACATGGATCGCGGCAAGCACCGTATCGTCGTGACAGAGATCCCGTATCAGGTGAACAAGGCGCGCCTTATCGAGTCCATCGCCGACCTGCAGCACCAGAAGGTCTTGGACGGCATCACCGCCCTTCGCGATGAATCCGACCGCAGTGGCATGCGTATCGCCATCGAGCTGCGCGCCGACGTCAGCCCGGACATCATGCTGAATAATCTCTTCAAGCATACCCAGATGCAGGTGAATTTCGGTGCCATCATGCTGGCACTGGTCGACGGACATCCGCGCATCCTGAATCTGAAGCAGATCCTTTACTATTACCTGAAGCATCAGGAAGAAGTCATCACCAGAAGAAGCCAGTACGAACTCGACAAAGCCAGAGCCAGAGCGCATATCTTGGAAGGCCTCCTCATCGCGCTCGACCACATCGACGAAGTCATCAAGACCATCCGCGAATCCCGCACCGATGACGTGGCGAAACAGGCTCTCATGTCGAAATTCGGACTTTCGGAAAAGCAGGCCATCGCCATCCTCGACATGCGCCTGCGTAAGCTGACAGGCCTCGAAAGAGACAAGCTCGAACAGGACTACAAAGACGTGCAGGAAACCATTGCTTACCTCGAAGACCTCCTCTCCTCCAGAGAGAAGATCATGGGCGTCGTCAAAGACGAACTTCAGGATGAAAAGAAAAACTTCGGCGATGAACGCCGCACCCAGATCTCGGCGACGAAGGAAGACTTTACCCTGACTGATCTCATCCCGGATGAACCGATGACCATCACCCTGACGAAGCAGAACTACATTAAACGCATGGATTCTGCGGATATCCGCGTCCAGAAGAAGGGCGGCCGCGGCGTCTCCGGCATGAAGATGAAGGATGAAGACTATGTCTGGAAGATCCTGAATACCTCCACGCACAACCGCATCCTCTTCTTCACGAATAAGGGCAAGGTCTACATGAAGACTGCCGTAGAATTCCCGAAATCCACGAGAACCGCACGCGGCAGCGCGCTCATCAATTTCATTCCGAATCTGGCCCGTGACGAAAGAGTCACCGAACTCCTCGACCTCGACAACGTCCAGGAAGGGACGAAGTACCTCCTCATGGTCACGAAGAAGGGCTATGTGAAGAAGACGGAGCTTGCGGAATACAAGAATATCAATAAGAACGGTCTCATCTCCATCCGCCTCAATGAGGGGGATCGCCTCGCAGCTGTGCTTGCGATTACCGGTGAAGAGGAGATCATCCTCGGCACCAAGGACGGCATGGCCATCCGCTTCTCTGTGGATGACAGCGAAGTCCGCTCCATGGGCCGCGCTGCCGCCGGTGTCCATGGCATCAAGCTCGCCGGTGATGATGAAGTCGTCGGCGCATGCATCGCAGCAGATAAGGATATCTTTACCATTTCTGCGGACGGCAATGCCAAGAGAAACAAGGCCTCTGCCTATCATATCCAGAGCCGAAATGGCAAGGGCATCCGGAATTTCCGCCGCGGCTACGAAGTCGTAGCTCTTGTCGCAGCGGATGATAAGGATGAGCTCGTCGGTGTCTCTGAACAGGGCATCACCATCAAGACGAAAGCAAGCCAGATCGTCAGCAAGAAGACGAAAGCAGGGCAGGGCGTCATCCTCCAGCGTCTCGAAGAAGGCGACCGCATCGCTTCCATCGACGTGCTCTCGAATGATCCGGAAGCTGAAGAAAGCGAAGAATAAGCAGGTGACAGGGGACTCTCGTGATTTTAGTAACTAGTCCCTGGTCACCAGCCGCTAGTCACCAGCCGCTAGTCACCAGTCACTAGCTACCAGTCACTAGTCACCAGCCACATACATACCAGCAAAAACCCGCCGCGCGGAAAAGCGCGGCGGGTTTTTGCATCTGACTGATGAAGCGCCGGGGGAAATACAGGGAAGAGAGCGTCGAGATTTAATCTGGGGTTCGCTATCTTTTCCTCTGGCTGTATCGTATAATTACATCAGAGTAAGGAAACATGGATGCAATCGTTTCCGCAAGACTGTATTTCAAGGAGGACTTATGGCAGCAACGAAAGACACAAATATGCAGCAGGACAGACAGAAAGCACTTGAAAATGCGATGAAGCAGATCACCAAGGAATTTGGCGCCGGCTCCATCATGCGTCTTGGCGAAATGGGGGACAAGCTCGATATCGAGGTCATCCCGACGGGGTCGCTCGCACTGGATATCGCTGTCGGCGTCGGCGGCTATCCGCGCGGCCGCGTCATCGAGATCTATGGGCCGGAGTCCTCCGGTAAGACGACACTGGCACTGCATGCGATCGCAGAAGCACAGAAGATGGGCGGCGTCACCGCATTCATCGATGCAGAGCATGCGCTCGACCCGGTCTATGCACATCACCTCGGGGTCGATACGAAAGAGCTTTTGATTTCCCAGCCGGACAGCGGCGAGCAGGCACTCTCCATCGCAGAGTCTCTGGTCAGAAGCGGCGCGGTCGATATGATCGTCATCGACTCGGTCGCAGCCCTTGTACCGAAGCAGGAAATCGAAGGGGATATCAGCGATGCATCGGTCGGCCTGCAGGCGCGCCTCATGAGCAAGGCACTCCGCAAGCTGACGGGGATCATCAGCAAATCGAAGACCATCGTCATCTTCATCAACCAGCTGCGTGAAAAGGTCGGCGTGATGTTCGGCAATCCGGAGACCACCACCGGCGGCCGTGCGCTGAAATTCTACTCCTCCATCCGCATCGAGATCCGCAAGCTCGAAGTCATCAAGAATGGCTCGGACATCATTGGCAACCGCACGAAGGCGAAGGTCGTGAAGAACAAAGTCGCTCCGCCATTCAAGGTGGCTGAGTTCGATATCATGTACGGGGAAGGGATTTCCAAGGAAGGCACACTCCTTGATATCGCAGTCGATATGGAAATCATCCAGAAGAGCGGGGCATGGTACTCGTACAAGGGCAGCCGCATCAGCCAGGGCCGCGAGGCTGCAAAACGTTACCTGAAGGAACACCCGGATGTCGAAGCGGAGATTGATAAGATCATCCGTGACACCCTTGTCGTAGAACCGGATCATTTCGAAGATGGCGTACACTCGGAAGCGGACAGCGAAACGGACTCGTCCGAAGGATAGGACCTGCTACGAGACGGCGGTGTACCTTTTGCAGTTCCGCGACCAGAGCGAGAAGGATCTCACGCGGAAGCTGAAAGAGAGGGAGTACACGGAAAAGGAAATCGAAGAGGCGATGGCAAGGCTCAGGGACTATGACTATGTCAATGATGAGAATCTCGCCGATGAGCTTTTCGAAGCCTATCGCCGCCGCGCGCAGTACGGAGACGCCTACATCCATCAGAAGCTGAAGCTGAAGGGGCTTGTGACGGAGAAGCACCTGCAGCTGGAAGAAGAAATCGAGATGGCGGCCGCTCTCCTGCAAAAGAAATGGGGCATGAGCCCGAAGATGCGGACAGATTTCAAAAAGTCAGCCTCCTTCCTCCTGCGAAGGGGCTTTTCCCACGATGCGGTCATGACGGTGATGCATGAGATGGATTTTGAAGAAATAGAAGAGTGAGAACGGCAGACCGAAAGGTCTGCCGTTTTTTTGATGGGCGGGGACTAGTGACTAGTGACTGGTGACTGGTGACTGGTGACTGGTGACTGGTGACTGGTCACCGGTCACTAATTCTTTTTCACGGCAAGCTAAAAATAAATCGAAAAGGCTATTGACTATTTGACTATTTGATGTATAATGGATTACAGAAATGAGGTAAGAAGTCAAGTGGAAAGTGGTGAGCGATATGAATAGTACAATGCTATCTGATAAAATAGAAAATTTCATTCTGGATCTGATGAATAAGCAGAATACAGACGAGCTGCTCTTGAAGCGCAAGGAGGTGGCCGATCACCTCGCGTGTGCACCGTCTCAGGTGACGTATGTGATCAATACACGGTTTTCTTCCAATGACCGATTCATCGTCGAGTCACGGCGGGGAAGCGGCGGATATATCAAGATTTCCCTACGCCCTGCCAGGCGTGAGGAGGTGCCGGACTACTACCATCGGTTGAAGGCGGCAGCGAGCCAGTACCAGAATGAAAAGTCAAATCATCAAATAAAAGACAAACCTGTATCTCAAGAGGAGATCGAAAACGGTCTTCGTGGATATTTCCAAATGCTTTTGAATTACGACATCATTTCCGAGCGTGAGTATCGGCTGATGTATGCCATGACGCACACGATGCTGGAGTATTGTCCGGAAGGGCATCGAAAGGAAGCCGGACGGACGATGATTCACCGCATCGAGTGGGCATTGAAAGGAGAATAAATATGCTTTGTGAACGCTGTCATGCACATCCTGCCACCGTTCATATGGTGCAGGTGGTGAACGGACATAGAAAAGAAGAGCATCTCTGCAGCGAGTGCGCGGAGAAAGAGCATGTTTTCCAGAAGGAGCAGAGTTTCTTTGGAAATGGATTCTTCGACAGTCCGCTGGATCATTTCTTCGGCGGCTCGATGCTTGGGCATCTCTTAGAAGACCCCTTCGGGCCCCGCACGCTGGAAGATCAGGGCGGACAATTCATCGAAGTCAGCCCGGAAAAGCTGCCGGAGAATGAAGACAGCTACAACCGCTTCAAAGAGTCCATCCGTCCGTCGTTCCAGAAAGGGAAGAATGAAATTCCCGTCAATGAACCGAAGTCCAAAGAAAAGGCGGACGCTCCGGCGGAGAGCGAGGAGCTGCAAGCCTTGAGAAAGGAGCTCAAGAGCTGTGTCGATCGCGAAGACTTCGAGCGCGCCTGCGAGGTCAGAGATAAGATCAAGGCGATGGAAGGAAAGAAATGAGTGAAAAGTGACTAGTGACTGGTGACTTGAATACCGCTTTCGGGCATCGTTTCATATATTTGCGGCGAAGCCGCCACCACAACCCTGAAGTTTGAAAGCAGGGATTAGGAGTATCAAGTGACTGGTGACTAAATGCCACCTTCGGGCATCGACATTATTTTTACTCACGGCGCTTAGATCCTTCGACTCAGTTCTCATATTCCAGATTAGCCATTTTCTAACATACGACGCTTTTCTCCGCTCAGGATGACGAAATGCGCCGCACTACCACTCCTCACTCCTCACTCCTAACTCCTCACTTTTAACTAGAGAGCAAAGCTTTCATCCACAATCAAGGGACAGCACGCCCCATGGGCTAACCCCTTAAAACCTAAACCTATTAGAAGTAATACCTAAAGCCCCAAAACAAAGGAGGGATTTCTATGGAAGACAGATATACAGATGGTGTAAAAAATGCCTGGAAATTTGCAGGAGAAGAGGCTTCGAAGCTGGGCAGTGATTATTTGGGGACCGAGCATCTGCTTTTGGGCATTGCCCACGAAAAAGATTCGGCCGGCGGCAAGATCCTGAATTCGCTCGGCGTGACCGTAGAGGCGGTGGAGCCGCTGCTCGCCGGGCAGGGAAGGAGCGGCTTCTTCTCTCGCCGTGAGCTGTATGTAGCGCCGCGGACGAAACGGGTGCTGGAAATGGCGCTGGAGGAAGCCAATGATCTTGGCAATTCCTTCGTCGGCACGGAGCATCTGCTGCTTGCCATTCTTCGGGAAGGCAGCGGCGTTGCGATGCAGATCCTGGAGCATTTCGGCGTGACACAGGAGAAGCTGCAGAAAGCCTTCGATACCTATATTTCGGAAGACGGAAATGGAGAAGGCAGTGCAGAGCTGGGAGAGATGGGTGATTTTGCCATCGACCTCAATGAAAAAGCCAAGCAGGGTAAGATCGACCCTGTCATCGGACGCCAGACGGAGATCAATCGTGTGATCCAGATCCTGTCCCGCAGAAATAAGAACAACCCTGTCCTCATCGGTGAGCCGGGCGTAGGCAAGACAGCCATCGCAGAAGGGCTTGCACAGCGGATCGTTTCTCATGATGTGCCGGAGATCCTGAAGGACTGCCATGTGATTTCTCTCAATATGTCCTCCGTCGTCGCCGGTACCAAGTACAGAGGCGAATTTGAGGAACGGCTGAAAAAAGTCATTGATGAAGTGAAGAAACATAAAGACTGGATCCTTTTCGTCGATGAACTGCATACACTGGTGGGAGCAGGCTCGTCGGAAGGCTCCATGGATGCAGCCAATATCATGAAACCGGCTCTTGCACGCGGGGAGCTGCGCTGCATCGGTGCGACCACTTTGAAAGAATATAAGAAGTATATCGAAAAGGATGCCGCTTTGGAACGCCGGTTCCAGCCGGTCAAAGTCGGTGAACCGACACCGGAAGATACGCTGAAGATCTTGAAGGGACTGCGTGATCGCTACGAAGCCTTTCATAAAGCGAAGATCACCGATGAAGCAATGAAAGCGGCTGTCGAACTTTCCGGTCGTTACATCACGGATCGTTTCCAGCCTGATAAAGCCATCGATGTCATCGATGAAGCCGCCGCCAAGGTCCGCATGGAAGCGTCTTCGACACCGGATGCGCTGAAAGAGAAGGAAGAAAAGCTGGCCTCCCTTTTGAAAGAAAAGGAAGCGGCTGTGGCTTCGCAGGATTTTGAAAAAGCCGCCGAGTATCGTGATGCTGCCAAGAAGATGCAGAGTGAGATCGCCCTCATGAAGAAGGACTGGAAGGGTGCGGATCATGATGATCTTAAAGTCACGGAGGAAGATGTGGCAGAAGTCGTCGCTAAATGGACGGGGGTACCGCTGCAGAATCTGAAGAAGAGCGACTCCGAGCGCCTGCTCCATCTGGAAGAAGAGCTGCATAAGAGAGTGGTCGGTCAGGATGAGGCTGTCCATGCTGTCGCCACGGCGATCCGTCGTGCGCGTGCCGGCATGAAGGATCCGAAACGTCCGATTGGTTCCTTCCTCTTCCTCGGCTCGACCGGTGTCGGCAAGACAGAGCTGGCCAGAGCGCTCGCTGAATGCATGTTTGGCAGTGAGAAAAATATGATTCGTTTCGATATGTCGGAATACATGGAGAAACACGAAGTGTCCCGTCTTGTCGGTGCGCCTCCAGGATATGTCGGCTATGAAGAAGGCGGCCAGCTGACCGATGCCGTGAGAAAGACGCCGTACAGCGTCATCCTCTTCGATGAAGTCGAAAAGGCGCATCCGGATTTCTTCAATATCCTTCTGCAGGTACTCGATGATGGTCGTCTGACCGATGGTCAGGGCCGCACCGTGGACTTCACGAATGCTGTCATCATCATGACCAGTAACCTTGGCTCTGCCCTCTTGAAAAACCAGATGAAGAAACTGGGATTCAAAGCAGAGGACAAAGGCGAGAAGAAGGAAACCTTCGAGGATGTGAAGAAGCTGATGATGGATGAAGTGAAACACACGCTCCGTCCGGAATTCATCAACCGTATCGATGAGATTATCGTCTTCCATCCGCTCACCGCTACCGATCTTTCCTCTATCGTGAACCTGATGCTTGCCAAGGTCGGTGAGAAGCTCGCGCACTTCGAAGTGAAGCTCGATGCCAGCGAAGAAGCGAAAAAGCTCCTCATCGATCATGGTACCGATGTGGAATACGGTGCCCGTCCGCTGCGCCGCACCATCCAGAAAGAAGTCGAAGACCCGATCTCCGAGCTCATTCTGCAGGAGGGGCTCGAAAAGAAGAAAGTCCTCCATATGGATGCCAAGGATGGCAAGCTGACTTTCCACGCGGAATGATGCCATCGCCTTTAGGCAGATGATATAATAAGAGTGCAATGGAAATGTAGTAGACATTTCCCGTTGCACTCTTTTTGTGTTTTTAGGGGTTCAACGGGTTCTCTGGGGTCTGAAGGTTCAACGGGGAAGGTGCGGCGCGAAGCGCCGAATGATAAAATTGCGGCGAAGCCGCCACCACCACTCCTCACTTCTCACTCCTAACTTTGAGAAATTGTATAGTGTACTGATGAACGATATGATGATAAAGGAGATACGTCCATGGCCAAGAACCGAACCAAATTCGTCTGCTCGAACTGCGGGGCAGAGACTGTGAGATGGATGGGGCGATGCCCGCAGTGCGGCTCATGGAATACACTCGAGGAGACGGTGGAGGAAGTCCTCCCCAAGCAGCTGCGGACGACGCATGAGGTGGTCAGCAGCAAGCGGCCGCAGAAGCTCTCGGAAGTGAATCTGGAAAACCATGAACGCATGCAGCTGGCGATGCCCGAGGTCGATCGTCCGCTCGGGGGCGGCGTCGTACCCGGCTCCGTCATCCTTTGGGGCGGCGAGCCGGGGATCGGCAAGTCGACACTGATTCTCCAGGTCTGCCACGCCATGGCAAAGGCGGGGCGGAGCGTCCTTTATGCGAGCGGGGAAGAGTCCGAAGCACAGATCAAGATGCGCGCTGAGAGGCTCGGCGCTGCTGATGACGATCTCTTCGTCTATTCCGGCGGCAATCTGGATGCCATCGTCTCTGAGGCAGAAAAAGAAAAGCCATCCATGCTGGTCATCGACTCCATCCAGACGATGTATCTTTCTGCCAATGAATCCCCGATGGGAAGCCCCGCGCAGATCCGTGACTGTACCGCCGTGCTCGTGCGCCTTGCGAAAAGCGAGAATATCGCCGTCATGATCATCGGCCAT
Organism: uncultured Dialister sp.; assembly: GCA_900543455.1. Classification (GTDB taxonomy): domain Bacteria; phylum Bacillota; class Negativicutes; order Veillonellales; family Dialisteraceae; genus Dialister. The sequence goes on along the minus strand of UQRR01000004.1, from coordinate 13,614 downwards.
GTGACAAAGGAAGGAAATCTCGCGGGGCCGCGCATCTTGGAGCACATGGTCGACGTGGTCTTCTACTTGGAAGGCGACCGCAGCTACCAGTTCCGTGTGCTGAGGACAGTGAAGAACCGTTTCGGCTCCACCGCAGAGTCCGGACTCTTCGTCATGGAAGGGCAGGGACTCAAAGGCATCGAAGACCCGTCAAAGTACCTGCTCCGTGACCGCATAAGCCAGACACCCGGCTCCACCGTCGTCGCCTGCATGGAAGGGCTGCGTCCTGTCCTTGTAGAAATCCAGGCACTCACGGTTCACTCCGTCCTCGCTATTCCTCGCCGCATCGCGGCGGGCTATGACTATAACCGCATGATCATCCTCCTTGCCGTCTTGGAACGCCGCGGGCGTATCCCCTTCTCGACCGAAGATGTGTATCTCAATGTGGCGGGCGGCTTCCGTGTGAAAGAAACTGCCGCCGACCTGGCTGTCGCACTCGCGCTGATCTCCGTCAGAGGCGATGTCCCTGTCCCGCAGAACCTCATGGCGCTCGGAGAGATCGGCCTCACCGGAGAAATCATGCCCGTTTCCCGCATCACCCTTCGTCTCAAAGAAGCGCTCAAGATGAAATTTACCCATTTCATCCTGTCGGAGCGCAATAAAAAAGAAGTCCTCGCCTATTATGAAGCGCATCATCTGGACGAGGTCAGAGAACATACCATCTTCGTCAGAAATCTGAAAGATGTGATGGAAGCAGTGAAATAGGGGGAGTCTACGGGGCGTGCTGCTCCTTGATTGGGGATGAAAGCTCTGCCTGAGTGAGGAATGAGGAATTAGGAATGAAGGTGGCAGCTTTGCCGCAAGTATATATGAGGCGATGCCCGAAGGTGGTATTGAGTAGCTAGGGATTAGGGATTGGGGATTAGGAGTGACTAGCATTCGCCGGCATCGTCATCCCGAGCGTAGCCGAGGGATCTTTACTGCACTGCGGGAATCAGCGTGTATGCGCTGAGGGAAAACGATGTCCTAGTACTGCCTCACATCAGGCGATGAGCGTTCTGCAATAAAGACCCTCGGCTACGCTCGAAATGACCGATGCGCGCGAAGCGCTATCAAAACTCCGCGGCGCTTCTGACTTTTATGCGCCGCACCACCATTCCTAATTCCTCATTCGAGCAGAGTTTTCAAACGTAATCATGGGGAGCCCCGCCCCACGGGCTAACCCTGAACCTGCCAACTGTCAACCATCAATCATCAACAAAATTTTTCATTTCCGGTATAAATGAGAGCGAAAGTTTGCTATAATAAGATAATACTTAAAATGTAAAAATGGACTTACTATCTGAAAAAGTTGTTTTCTACAAAAACATAGTGTAATCAAAGAGGATTCAAGATGCCGGAAAAAATATTACGATTGATATTCATCCTGCTCTTTACCGTTCTTGGCGTCGTGCTTTCGAGGCAGGGCGAGTCAGTGCTGACAGCACTGCTCCCGAGCTCTGTCCTGACGGAGACCATTCTGGGGATCACCTTCATGTCTCTGGCGACGATGCTTTTGGGCGGTATTTTAGGAGCTATTGTAGGCTGCGCCGTGTCGCCCTACCTGATTTCCCGCCTTTTCGCGCTGACGTCGCGTATGGAGAAGTCGCTCTCTGCCATGAATACGCAGGATCTCATCGCGGGGACGCTCGGGCTTTTCCTCGGGCTCATCATTGCGAACCTGGTCGGCCTCGCCTTCAGCTCGGTGCCTTTCATCGGGCCATATGTCTCTGTCGTGCTGTCCATCGTGCTCGGGTACCTGGGGATGCATCTCGCAGTCAGCAAGAAGGCTGAAATGGCCGGCTGGTTTAAGCTGCATGCGGAAGAAAAGAGCGAGAAAAAGAAATCAAAGGAAAAACAGCGCATCGGCAAGCTCCTCGATACAAATATCATCATCGATGGACGTGTGGCAGATATTTTCCAGACAGGATTTCTGGAAGGCCCCATCGTGGTGCCTGTCTTTGTGCTGGAAGAATTGCAGAAGATCGCAGACAGCTCGGACGTGCTGAAAAGAAATCGCGGCCGCCGCGGACTGGATATCCTGAACCATATGCGTAAGAAGAACCGCGATGACATCAAGATCATCACCGATGATTTCGAGGAGATCAATGAGGTGGACTCCAAGCTCATTAAGCTCGCCCGAGAGAAGGGCTACAAGATCATCACCAATGACTACAACCTGAATAAAGTCGCGGAGCTGCAGGGCGTCGCCGTCCTGAATGTGAATGATCTTGCCATCGCTGTGAAGCCGGCTGTCATTCCCGGCGAGCAGATTTTCGTCCAGCTCGTGAAGAATGGTAAGGAAGAAGGCCAGGGGGTCGCCTACCTTGACGACGGCACGATGATCGTCGTTGAAGACGGCAGCAAAAGCATCGGCAAGGAAGTCGCCGTCATCATCACCTCCGTCCTTCAGACCTCGGCAGGGAAGATGATCTTTGCGAAGCTCGAAGAATAGGATTAGTAGCTAGGGATTAGGGATTAGGAGTAACTGGTGACTGGGATTCGCCGGCATCGTCATCCCGAGCGTAGCCGAGGGATCTTTACTGCACTGCGGGAATCAGTGTGTATGCGCCGAGGGAAAACGATGTCCTGGTGCTGCCTCACATCAGGCGATGAGCGTTCTGCAATAAAGATTTCTCGACTACGCTCGAAATGACGATGCGCGCAAAGCGCTATCAAAACTCCGCGGCGCTTCTGATTTTTATGCGCCGCACCACCCCCCTCTGAACCCTCCGAACCTATAGAACCCGCTGAACCTCTTTCGCACGTAATTAAAGGGCGGCACGCCCCGAGGCTAACCCTGAACCCTGAACCCTGAACCTTTAAACCCTCAAACCCATTTAGGAGTACATGTATTTATGAACAGTCTCATACTGGTGGCTGCCGGTCAGGGCAGCCGCATGGGGGCTCCTGTGAATAAACTTCTCTTGAAGCATCGGGGCCATTCGCTGATTTCTTATACGCTAAGGCATGTCTTTCAGAGCCGCTTTCTGGAAGAGCTCATCATCGTCGCAAGGGTCGAGGAACAGCCGATTTTTGCTGACATATTGAAAGGGATCGAGCACCATATCCCTGTCCGCTTCGCACCGGGCGGAGCGACGCGCACCCAGTCGGTGAAGAATGGACTTTCCTGTCTTGCGAAGAATTCGGAAAAAGTCCTCGTGCATGATGGGGCGCGTCCTTTCGTCGATGGGAAGACCATCGATGAGGCCTTTGCTGCCATCAGCGAGGCACATCCGGCCGTCGTGGTCGGTATCCCCTGCGTGGATACCATCAAGGAGGTCGATGGAGAATTGGTGCAGGGGACGCTGGATCGGAGCCGCCTTTTCCGTGCACAGACGCCGCAGGGGGCATTTTCGAAGCTGCTCAAAGCGTCGATGGAGGCTCTTTCCTCTGAAGAAGGGATCACGGATGACGCTTCGATCCTGGAAAAAGCGGGCGTGCCGGTCACGGTGCTGCCTGGGAAAGAACAGTTTTTTAAGGTAACGACACCGGGAGATTGGAGCCGATTTACAAAAATGATCGAAAAAGAGGGCTTGCCCTTCCGTATCGGGCAGGGGTATGATATACATCGATACGATGAAAGCCGTCCGCTCATGCTTGGCGGCGTGGAAATCGCAAAGACAGGCGGTCTCTTGGGCCACTCGGATGCCGACGTGCTGCTGCATGCCATCATGGATGCGCTGCTTGGCGCAGCAGGTCTTCCTGATATCGGGCACTATTTCCCCGATACCGATCCTCGCTATGAGGGAGCGGACAGCAAAAAGCTTATGCTCGAAGTCGCGCGCGTCCTTTCTGAAGAAGGCTGGCAGGCTGGAAATATCGACAGCACGGTCATCGCGGAGAAGCCGAAGCTTGCGCCGCATATAGCGGAAATGAAAGCATCGATCGCGCATCTTCTCGGGATTTCTGAGAATCAGGTGGGCGTGAAAGCCACAACGAATGAAAAATTGGGTGCGGTGGGCCGCAGGGAAGGTATGGCAGCTCTGGCATCCGTTATCATTTATAGAAAATAAGAAGGAGTTTTAACAGATGGAAAAGAAATTGAAAGTTCGTTTTGCCCCGAGCCCGACAGGCCCATTTCATATCGGTGGTGCGCGCTCCGCGCTCTTCAACTGGCTGGTTGCTCGTCACGCTGACGGCACCTTCCTCGTCCGCATCGAAGATACGGATCTGAAGCGTTCCACCAAGGAATCCGAAGAGAATATCAAAGATTCTCTGAAATGGCTCGGCATGAACTGGGATGAAGGCATCGACGTAGGCGGCCCGCATGGCCCGTACCGCCAGACCGAACGCCTTGATCTCTACAAGAAGGAAGTACAGAGACTTCTCGATGAAGGCAAAGCGTACTACTGCTACTGCAGCGCAGAAGAGCTGGAAAAAAGCCGCAAGGCGCAGCTCGATGCCGGCAAGACTCCGATCTATGATGAACACTGCCGCCACCTCACCGAAGAAGAAAAAGCCAAGTACGAAGCGGAAGGCAGAAAGCCGGTCGTCCGCCTCAAGGTCAGAAAAGACGGTGTCTTCGCTTTTGACGACATGGTCCGCGGGCACGTTGAATTTCAGGCGGCTGGTGTCGGTGATTTCATCATCATGAAATCCGACGGCATCCCGGTCTATAATTTCGCTGTCGTCATCGATGACGCTTTCATGGAAGTCACCCATGTCATCCGCGCGGAAGAACATCTTTCGAATACCCCGCGCCAGCTTGCCATCTATGAAGCACTTGGCTATAAGCCTCCGAAATTTGGTCATATCTCCCTGATCCTCGGTGAAGATCATAAGAAGATGAGCAAGCGCCATGGAGCGACCTCTGTCACCGAATACAGAAATATGGGCTACCTGCCGGAAGCGGTCGTGAACTATCTGGCGCTCCTTGGCTGGACCCCGAAGGGCGAACAGGAAATCTTCACAGAAGAAGAACTCATCAAACAGTTCTCCATGAAGCGCGTCTCCTCGAATGATGCTGTCTTCGATATCAATAAGCTGAACTGGATCAATTTCCAGTACATGAAGAAACTCGATGCAGACCAGCTCTATGACCTGATTTTCCCGTTCCTTGTAAAAGCCGGCTATGTGGATGCTGCTGTCAGTGAAGAAAAGAAAGACTGGCTGAAAAAAGTCATCTGGTTCATGAAAGACCACATCTACTTCGCAGGTCAGGCAGCCGATGAGCTGAAATTCTTCTTCGAAGATATGCCGAAGATCACCGACGAAGATGTCCTTGCTGTCATGAAGGAAGAAACCAGCGGCAAGCTCCTTAAAGCCTTCATTGAAGATCTGAAAGCACTTGAGACCTTCGATCAGGCAGAGATCAAGAAATGCTTCAATGCATGCATGAAAGCACAGGGCATCAAGGGCAAAGCTGCTTACGAACCGACCCGTATCGCTTTGACCGGCGTGACCCAAGGCCCGGGCATGTTTGAAATGATGGAACTTTTCGGAAGAGAAAAGACCATGGATAGACTCGAAGCAGCACTCGCGTATTGCTAAGGAAACACTGGTTAAATCTGACAACGATTTAATCAGCGTTTTCCTAAGAGAGTGAAGGAGCCACAGAAATGCGCCGCATTTCTGTGGCTCTTTTGGTTTGGGGTTAGCCCGTGGGGCGTGCTACCCCTTGATTGGGGATGAAAGTTTCTCTTGTGAATGAGGAGTTAGGAATGAGGAATTAGGAATTAGGAATTAGGAATGAAGGTGGCGGCTTCGCCGCGAATATATATGGGGCGATGCCCGAAAGTGGTATTTAAGTCACCAGCCACCAGTCACTTGAGACTCCTAATCCCTAGCCACTAATCCCTAGTCACTAGTCCCTAGTCACTAGTCACCAGTTACCAGTCACCAGTCACTAGTCACTAGTCATCAGTCACAAATTTCTAATTCCAATTTCCTTCATTTATGCTATAATGACTATGAGTGTAATCAGCAGGTTTCCTGCTGAAATCACGATGAGGAAACAGATATGAAAATTATTGGTGGAAAAGCCAAAGGCACGAACCTTTTGGCACCCGTAGGAAGAAATACGACGAGACCGACGCTGGGACGGGTACGGGAAAGCATTTTCAATGTACTTTCCAATGTAGGGCTCGTTGAGACGGATGTCCTTGATATTTTCGCCGGGACAGGCGCGATGGGGCTTGAGGCGCTCAGCCGGTATGCATCGTCTGCGGTCTTTATCGACAAGACAACGGGCCGCATCATCCGCGAAAATGCGAAGAAGTGCCACGTAGAAGATCAGGTACAGATCATATCGAGAGATGTAGGGGCTGCGCTGAAGTCTCTTCAGGGCAGGACCTTTGATTATATTTTCATGGACCCTCCGTATCGGAAGGGCTATATCAATGAAGTACTGGCGATGGTTTTCGACTGCGGCCTTCCTGCTGATCATGCGATCATTATTGCGGAACATTCTATATCAGAACCCCCGGATATATCACTCTTTGTTGACCGGTGTGAAATCTGGAAAGAGAAAAAAGTGGGGGCCATTGTTGTTACCTATCTGCTATGCAGATCTACAGAGGGAGAAGTGCAATGAAAATAGCGATTTGCCCAGGAAGTTTCGACCCGGTGACCTATGGTCATCTGGATATCATCAGAAGAAGCGCTTGTCTGGTCGATAAACTGATTGTGGCAGCTTTTTTAAATCCGACTAAGCATTATATGTTTACTACGGAAGAACGGTTGGATATGCTTCGCGAGACGACCAAAGACATTCCCAATGTCGAAGTGGATGCTTTTGATGGTCTTTTGAATGAATACGCAGCGAAGAAGAATTGCCATCTTCTGATTCGCGGACTTCGTGCGTTCAGTGATTTTGAATACGAATTTCAGCGGGCGCTCATGATCAAACAGATCGATCCCACGCTGGAGACCGCATTCTTCATGACGGATGGACGCTATTCTTATCTGTCGTCTACCGGCGTTCGTGAGCTGGCCCATTTTGATGGTGATATTACCCGGATGGTCCCGCCCTATGTACAGGAAATGATCAAGAAAAAGGTAGAGAATCGCTGATCGCCATCGGCTTTTTTCTCAAACTTCGAAAAAGAAATGAGGCTTGCAATTATGGACACAAGAAAACTCTTAGAAGAATTAGAAAATGTCATCAATAACGCGAGTGAAGTACCGCTCACCAATAAGAAATTGGTGGATAAGGATGAGATCGAACGACTGATCGATGCCATCAATCAGTCTCTGCCGAATGAACTCGAGAGCGCACGCCGCATCGTCGCGGACAAAGAGCGTATCATGCTCGATGCAGAAAAGAAAGCAGAGGACACGGTGGCGCAGGCGAAGGATTATATCGCCCGCATCACGGAAGAAAGCGAACTTGTCAAGCAGGCGCAGGAGCGTGCCAATGAAGTGATCTCTTCGGCCAATAAATCCGCTGATGAGCTTCGCACCAGCTCTGTCACCTATGCGACAGATGTCCTGAAGTATGTGGAAACAAATATGGAAAATGTCTTAGACAGCCTGAAAAAGAACCGTCAGAGCCTGATCGATTCCAATTCCGCCGCTGCCCGTCAGCAGGAAAAAGAGAATAAGTGATGAGGGGCGGAGTTTGGGGATCAGCACCCGCTGCACCCAATGAGCCCGTTGCATTCTGCGGCATATTTTCATGCGAAGACGGAATGCATGTTATGTTTCACCGGCGTCATCAGATTGATGGATGATGCTTCAGGTCGCACCTTCATTCCTTATTTCTCATTCCTCTTTTGGGGAAGGGGATAAGAGATATTCCGGTTTTGAATGAAGCATACAGGAGGCCATTCCCATGGGACGAGAAGAGGAAAGCCGACGGATCCTTGTGATCTGTTTTGCGGCGGCTCTTCTGGCTCTGGGAGCGGCCTTTTTTCTGTGGCATACCGCAGGGGAGACGAAAGAGGAGCCGCTTCCTGTGGTCGAGCTTTCCGGCAAGGAGTCTTCCCGGACTCTCCTCGTCTATGTGACGGGTGCCGTGAGGCAGCCGGGTGTCTATGAGCTTCCTGAGGGAAGCCGCTTCTTCGATGCGGTGAAGGCTGCGGGTGATGTGCTGCCGTATGCGGTTATGGAAGATATCAATATGGCCGAGCCGCTTTCTGACGGGATGAAGATCCATATCCCGCTTGATCCGGAGCAGGTGGATGCACGGGGGAGCGGGCTCATCTCTATCAATGCCGCCAGCGCGAAAGAGCTCGAAGCACTCCCGGGCGTCGGTGCGGTGACGGCGGAGAAGATCATCCGCTACCGTGAAGAGCATGGCCGCTTTTCCACGAAGGAGGAGCTCAAAAAGGTGCCCTCCATCGGGGAGAGTCGTTACAAGAAGATGGCGGATAAGATCACCCTATGATGATCCGGCTGGGACTTTTCTGGAGTGCGCTATTGCTGGCAGCGGGAGTTTTTCTTTTCGAGAAGCTTCCGCCTTTTCTGTTGCCTTACGGGTATGCTTTGCTGCTCCTTGCAGGAGGGCTGTTTCTTCTCTGTGGGCATTTCCGCCGTCGCTTTTTCCTTGTCCTTTTGGGAGCGGCGCTCTCTCTTCTGACGATCGGCGCTTTCCGCATGGCGCTCTCCGATGCGCTGTGGCAGGAGCAGTCGCACTGGGCGAGCCGAAGCGCAGGCACCTATGAAGGCATTGTCATGGAGGAGCCGCTGGTGCAAAAAGGGGAGGAGAGCTATGCGAGGTATGCGCTTGCGCTCGTTTCCATCCGGTACGCCGATGGGACTCTCCAGCCGCTCTCGGGGACGTGCTACCTCTATGACCAGAAGGAAATCGAGTATTTCCATCCCGGTGACCGCCTTTACGCCGAAGGGGAAATGAGCCCGATCCGCCTGTATCAGAATCCGGGGAAGATCGACCTCACAGGGCGCTATCGGAGCCGTCATCTCCTTGGAAGGCTGTATCTCACCGAAGGCATGCATCCTGCCTTTGCCGGTGAGAGCGGTGCGTATCGCGTAGAGAGATTCTCTTCGGAGCTGAAGCGGTCGCTGAAAGAGACATTCGCTCCTTACATGGATCCGGTGCGCCTTTCGATCCTGATGACGCTTCTCTTCGGAGGGAATTACAATGATATTCCGGAAGAGGTCATGACGTCATTTTCCGCGACAGGCATCATCCATATACTCTCCGTTTCGGGCTCGCATGTGGCGCTGCTCTTTGGCTTCCTGTACCTCTTGGGACGATGGCTCTCGCTGCCGCGACGTCTTGTGATCCTGCCGGCCATCCTGCTTGTGCTGTTTTACGCTGTCCTCTCGGGACTTGTACCGCCCGTCATCCGTGCCGCGGTCATGGGGATCCTCTCTGTCGTTGGGATTTTTCTTGACCGAGAGAAGACGACGCTGAATCTTCTGGGGGCTGCGGTCCTTGGCATGCTGCTCTGGGATCCTTACTATGTGTATGATGTGAGCTTCCAGCTCTCTGTCGGTGCATCTGCGGGGATTCTTCTCTTTTATCGTCCGATTCTCCACTGTATGGGCCCTTTCCGAAAGCTGCCGAAATGGGTGAAGGAAGGGATCGCGCTGTCTTCTGCAGCGCAGCTCCTCACGATACCGATCATGCTCTATGATTTCCATCGCTTTCCGGTGTATTTCATCTTTGCAAATCTTTTCGTCACGCCGTTTCTGGAATGGGTCATCATCGCCGGTCTTCTCGCAGCGGTGATCTCGCTTCTTTGCCGTCCGCTGATGGCCGGGCTTCTCTATACGGCGGACTATGGAGTCTTCGTATCCCTGCGTCTGAATATGCTTCTCTCCTCGGCCAAGGGAGCGCAGCTTGTGACAGGGGGCCTTTCTTTGGTAGAAACGGTCTTCTACTATGCGCTTCTTGCGATGGTGTATTTCAGAAAGCGGCTTTCTATCCGCTCCCGCATGGCAGCCGGAGGGATCTTGTCGCTTATTTTTCTTGCCATCGCGGCGGCCCAGCTCCTGCCGCCTTCGCCCCGTGTCATCTGCCCGGATCTTGGCGCTGACCGCGGAATCCTCCTTGTCAATGACGGGCGAAACATCTTATACTATAAGGCAAGCCGCATCTCCTCACACACCTCTGTCTGGGAGTGGAATTCCATCCTCGCCTACGAAGGGGTGCAGGAGGCAGATGTACTCATTCTGGATCTGGAAGACGTGGAAAAGCCGCTCCCCTTCGATATGGGGATTCCCGTGAAAGAAATCTGGGTCACGGGCGGCGATCCGGAAAAACTGACGCCGCTTCTGATGAAAGACACGGGCGCACGCGTGCGCCGGCCGGGACGCGCAGGACTTGCGCTGGATGATATGCGTTTCGCTACGAACGGCAGCAGCTGGCGCATCGCGATGGGGGAGAAAGACATTGTACTATCCGGGCGAAAGCCCCTCCCGAAAGCCACGCCTCATACCCTGTGGATCGCCGGCAGCCATGGCTTCCTCGAATACACAGAAAAAGATGTGGAAACCATCGCGCCTGAGCTTGTCATCTACGGCGGGACCCGTCTCGTCCATGCCTATGAAGATATGGAGCTCTTCGACTTCAAAGACATCCCATCCGTGAACCTGTACCAGAAGGGGATGCAGGAGGTCGTGTACAAGAATGGGTGGAAGTTGGTGACTAGTGACTGGTGACTGGTATTGCGATTTGCCAGCTTCTGGACTGGGTGAGAAGTCAGACATCAGACATCAGACGTCCCAGTCTCTTAGTCTTTCAGTCTATAAGTCTAATCCCTAATCCCTAATCCCTAGACACCAGCCCAAGTCACTCCCGATTCCTGTTTACATTTATACAAGGACGAACACTTATGCCTGCAAAAATGTTAAATAAAAAGAACTGCTGTTTTCTCTATGGGGAGGATCTGGTATCCCTGGCTCTCCGGCGGGAAGGGCTGCTCAAGGCCTATTTTGAGGGAGATCCGCCGGATCCCGTTCTGTTCGATGGAGAGGGAAGTCTGGAAGAGTATGAGAATGCCCTGGCAGGGCAGTCACTTTTTTCCAGTGCGACTGCGGTCGTGATACACAATCCCCCTTTCCTGAAGCGCATTTCGAAAGCAGAGAAAGAAGAAAAGGAGGCCCTCCACTTTGTGGAGAGGCTCGAAGGCCTGCCGCCTGATATTTTCTGCCTGATCCAGCTCGATGGAAAGCCGGACAAGCGAACGAAGATCGTGAAAGGACTGCTGTCTGTCTGCTACAGTGAAGAGCTTTCGCTCCTTTTGCCGCGTGATGCGGCAGGTGCGATGATACGTCTCCTGTCAGCAGCGGGCAAGCGTGTCGATTTCTCCGCACGGACGTATTTAGAGGATGTACTCTCCTCGTGGGATACGATTTCCCTTCCCCTTTTGCAGACGGAATGTGATAAGATGGTACTGATGTGCGGGGAAAAGTCCGTCGTGACGAAGGAGCTTTTGGAGCTTGCACTTCCCGACTACATGAATCAGGGAATCTTCAAATTCGTCGATGCTCTTCTGGACAAAAAGTCACAGCTGGTCTTAGAGAGTGCGGACCGCGTCTTCACGGATATGACCACCACGATCAAAAATCTCGGACTTCTTTCTTCCAAATTCAGAAAGATCAAGATCTTGAAGGAAATGGAAAGGAATCACGTGCCGCCCACCCGTATCCAGCAGGCGCTGGGGGTGAGATCCTCCTGGCAGTGGCGGGCCGTGCAGGCCGAGGCAAGGAAGGTCACGGAAGAAGAGGCGGAGTGGTTTCTTCTGGAGATCATGAAGTACCAGCTCGCTTCCCGCCAAGGCGCCTCGGAGCTCGAACTCAAAGATTTGCTGCTGAAGTATTGTTTGAGGAAATAAGTGACTGGTGGCTGGTGACTGGTGACTGGGATTCCTCGTAACGTCATCCCGAGCGTAGCCGAGGGATCTCTATTGCACTGCGATAATCAGCACGTATGCACTGAGGGAAAACGATGGCTTGGTGCTGCCTCATATGCGACAATGAGCGCTCTGCCATAGAGATTTCTCGCTTGCGCTCGAAATGACGACAGTGCGAAGCGCTATCAAAACTCCGCGGCGCTTCTGATTTTTATGCGCCGCACCACAACCCTGAACCCTGAACCCATAACCTCAAATGTCATATACGAAACGAAGGGACTATCATTGACTAAAAGACGATACCGCTGGAAGCGGATATTCGGACTGGTTTTCACATTGGCTGTTATCGGCATCGGAAGCGCGCCATTTCTATGGACGAGTGACGGCAAGGTCATCCCCGGCGTCACCATCCATGGGACAAAGGCAGGCGGCGCGACGGAGGAAGAGCTCAAAGAGCTTTTTTCCGTGAAAAATGCGGATCTTTTGCATGGGAAGCTGCTACTCACGAAGGGGGATGTTCACGAAGAGATCTCTTTTCAGTCGCTTTCTGTCCGTTATGACGAGAAAGCCATAGAGAAAGCCATGGCGCTTGGTCGGACTGGCGGGCTCTTTCAGCGTTGGTGTGATCGCTGGCGGATCCTCCTCACCGGGCATAGTGCAGCCATCGATGCTTCTTTTGATGAGGAGCGGCTCACGCAAGACATCGCCCATCTGGCCAACAAATATGCGAAGCCGCCTGTCAATGCGAAGCCCCGGTTTGGGAAAGACGGTTCCGTTTCCTTCGATGAAGGCCGTCCTTCTATGAAAATCGACGAGGCGGCGCTGCAGGAAGCAGCTGCCCTCCAGCTCCAAAAGGGTGAAAGCGGAGAGGTGGAGATCCCGGCCACAGACATCCAGAAGCCGAATATGACAAAGGAGGCTGCTAAGGAAATCAATGCGGTCCTTGCCGAATACACGACCACCTTTTATGCCGGGGGCAACCGCAGCAGAAATATCGAGATCGCTGCAAACAGTATCAGCGGCAGGTACATCGCACCGGGAGTCTCTTTTTCCTATAACCAGGCGACAGGTTCCCGCTCCAGCGCGAATGGCTATCTTGAAGCCCCTGTCATTATCAATGGCAAGGTCGAGCCGGGGACAGGCGGCGGCGTCTGTCAGGTGAGTACGACGCTCTTTAATGCCGTCATTCTGTCAGGGCTTGCCGTGACAGAGCGTACCTGCCACTATTCGCCGGCATCCTATGCACCGATCGGGCGTGATGCGACCGTCGCGGAAGGTTCTCTCGATTTCTGCTTCCTGAATCATTTGAAGCATGGCGTCTACATTTATGCGGTCTACGAACCGGGTGCTGTGACCGTGCGCATCTTAGGAAATCAGGAAGACAAGCCCTCTTTCGTAGAGATCGCAAAGAAGAGCGACGAAGTCCTGCCTTTTAAGACCGTGATCCGTGTCGACCCTTCGCAGGAAGAGGATAAAAAGGTCGAGGAAGGCCACGAAGGACACAATGTCCTCGTCACGCAGTCTGTCAAGTGGGCTGACGGCCGCATCTACCACGACAGCTTCTACTCCGATTATGAACCGGTCGACACCGTCATCACCTATCAGGTGAAACCGGATGATCCTCCCCAGCCATCCGAGCCGCCGTCCCCTGAGGCAGTGAAGAAGGGAGCATGAAGTGATGAGAAATGAGAAATTAGAAATGAGAAATGGTGGAGCGGCGCATCAAAATCTAGGGAAACGCTGATTAAATCGCAGAGTCAGATTTCATATGGATTTTTATACATAGCTTCGTCATCATCTTCCTTAAATAGCTCGCTATTCGCGTCAGATGATT
>UQRR01000003.1 GCA_900543455.1 uncultured Dialister sp. | reverse complement strand
ACGTAGCCCCCTCACCCCTTCGGGGAGCTCCCCCGATGGGGAGCCAAGAACGTTCTGCCGCTTAACTTAATGGCATTACGAAAGAGGGGGCGCGGGTTCTATAGGTCCAGTGGGTAGGGCGGCGCGGCGCATTTCGTCATCCTGAGCAAAGAGAAACGACGTTTTTCACCGCTCAGGATGACGAAACGGGGCGATGCCCGAAGGTCAGCGGACGGCAGGCTTCCCATTTTGGGTTTCCACACATCAACCGCCACCCGCGAATGACAAAGATTTCTCGCTTCGCTCGAAATGACGATACGGGAGTCTGATGTCTCCTAGTCTCCAGTCCCTAGTCACCAGCCACCAGTCACTAGCTACCAATCACCAGTCACTAGTCACCAGATCCGCCATTTCCTTCGCCCATGCCTTGGCGCGGGCGAAGTCCTCTTCATTCGGATGCTTCTCGGCCTCCTCCAGTCGGGCGAGGCGTTCGGGGGTCATTTCATGGGCCGTCTCTTGGGCAAGCCCTGCCAGCTTCTTCTGATGGAAGGAATTCACGCGTCCCTGACAGAGGAAGGTGCCAAGACAAGTGGCATCCTCGGGAAGAAGAGCGGCGGCATTGGTGAGATACATCTTTGCCGCCTCCGAGTCAGGCCAGGTACCGGCGGTCGCATAGATCGCCACATGTTTTCCGAAAAGGGAAGAAAGCGTCTTCTGCGCGAGAGGATCTGCTCCCCGGCGGTAGCCCCAGAAGCCGACAAAGACAAGGTCGTAGGAAGAGAGGTCGTTTCCCTCGCGCCCCTCCTCCATGATCTCCTTCTCCCCCGGCAGCGCCTCAAAGATCGCCTCTGCGACCGCCTTCGTATTGCCCGTGCGGGAAGACCAAAGGACTAATGATTTCATAGAAGCCTCCTTTTATAACAAGTTAGGAATGAGGAGTGAGGAGTGAGAAGTGAAGGTAGCGGCGCACAATTCATATAGCGCCGCATAATAAACTAATTTCTCATGCTCCTGTCTTCCCCATTATCCACAGACTGCACTCGTTTGTCAAAGAATTGACACGCTTCATAAAAATCACTATCATGAAAAATAATGTGACTTTATCCATTTCTATACTCTGCGGCGCTTTTTAATTATTTTGCGCCGCTCCAACACTCCTCACTCCTCACTCCTAATTCCTCACTCAGAAAACTTCAATTCCACATTTTGCTGATACATTTACAAAGGAGGGTTCGTATGCGTCGCTGGATTATGCATGTCGATATGGACGCCTTTTTTGCGTCCGTCGAGCAGCGGGACGACCCCGCGCTCCAAGGCAAGCCCGTCATCGTCGGCGGGAAGAGCCGCCGGAGCGTCGTCGCGACCGCGTCCTACGAAGCCCGCGCCTTTGGCGTGCATTCGGCGATGCCGCTCTCGCAGGCGAAGCGCCTCTGCCCCCATGGCTGCTTCGTCGCGCCGCGTTTCGAAGCGTACCGTGAGGCGTCGGATGCGATCCATCAGGTCATGCTCCACTACGCGGACGCCTACGAGCCGATTTCCCTGGACGAAGCCTTCCTCGACATCTCCGGCATGGGAACCCAGTATCCGACGCTGGGCGCGATCGGGCGCGCCATCAAAGAGGAAATCCGTTCCGCCGTGCATCTCACAGCCTCGGTCGGCATCGCGCCGAATAAATTCCTTGCCAAGATGGCGAGTGACATGAAAAAGCCGGACGGCCTCTGCATCATCCCCTACGGCAGAGAACGGGAAGTCCTCGCGCCCCTTCCCGTGCGCCGTCTTTGGGGCGTGGGCGAGGTGACGGAGAAAAAACTTCTCGCGGCCGGATTTCGCACCATCGCCGACATCCAAGAGGCAGCGCCGGAAAAGCTCTCCGCCCTTCTGGGCAATCAGGGGCCTCTGCTGAAAGCCCTCTCCCTTGGCATCGATGACCGCCCCATCAACTCTTCCCGGCAGGTGAAATCTATCGGCGATGAATCCACCTATGAATATGACCTGACCGATCGCCCAACGATAGATCGGGAGATCGCGATCCACAGTGACATCGTCGCACAGCGCCTTCGCAGGCACGATCTTGCCGCGCGCACGATCTCGCTCAAGATCCGCTTCGCGTCTTTCAAAACCATCATGCGGAGTCTGTCTCTGGAGGAAGGGACGAATCTGCAGGAGACCATCGACAGTGCCTGCCAGACCCTGCTTTCCCGCATCCCGCTTACCGAAGGCATCCGCCTCATCGGCGTCACCGCGTCGAATCTTGGCGCGCCTCTGTCCATCCCTTCGCTCTTCTCAGACAAAGAGGAGAAGCGCGCCCGTGCCGCCAGAGCCATGGACAGTATCCAGCAAAAATACGGCAGGAAAGCGCTCCGGAAGGGATTCTGGCTGGAAAAATAGAATTCGGGGTTAGGGTTAGCTCCTTGGGCGGCTCCGTCCACTGATTATGAATGAAAGCTTTGCACGAATGAGGAATTAGGAATTAGGAATGGTGGTGCGGCGCATAAAAATCAGAAGCGCCGCGGAGTTTTGACAGCGCTTCGCGCGGCGCATCGTCATTTTGAGCGTAGTCGAGAAATGACGATACGGGAGTCTGATGTCTCCTAGTCACTAGTGACTGATTACTTGAATACTACTTTCGGGCATCGCCCCATATATACTCGCGGCGAAGCCGCCACCTTCATTCCTAATTCCTAATTCCTAATTCCTAATTCCTAATTCCTAATTTTCTAGAACCCTGAACCCGACAACCCGAACCCTCCCCCTCTTCCTTCATGCGATATAATGAAAGTATCCCAAACATTTTCAAGAAAAGAGGTCTTACTATGGTCAATACAGAACGAATGAAACGCACCTTCACGGAGCTTGTCTCCCTCTACGCACCGAGCAAAGGCGAGCGTGAAGTCTGCGAATATTTGAAAAAGAAGCTGAAAAGCCTCGGCGCCTCGAAGATCATCGAAGACAATGACGGCTCCGTCAATGGCGGAAACTGCGGCAATCTGATCGCCGTCTGGAATGGCAATGCCCCAGGCCTTCCCTCCATCGCACTCACCGCGCACATGGACTGCGTCGAACACTGCAAGGACATCGAGCCCATCTTGGAGGGCGGCGTCTTCACCTCGAAAGGCGACACCATCTTAGGCGGCGATGACAAGGCCGGCGTGACCGCCATCCTGGAAGGCATCGCCCTCATGAAGGAGATGTACATCCCGCACGGCAAGATCACTGTCATTTTCACCGTACAGGAGGAGATCGGTCTCTTCGGCTCCAAGTACATCGAAGAAAAATACATCCAAGGCATTGACTTCGGCTACGTACTCGATGCCGACGGCCCTGCCGGCTCTCTCTATAACGCCGGTCCGTCCCAGTACCAGCTTTCCTTCACGCTGAAAGGCGTCGCAGCGCATGCCGGCATGGCACCGGAAAAGGGAACGAATGCGATCGCCATGGCCGCAGAGGCGATCACACACTGCCCGACAGGACGCATCGATGAGGAAACCACCTGCAACATTGGCACCATCACCGGCGGCACTGCGACGAACATCGTCCCAGATACCTGCGTGGTACGCGCCGAAGCCAGAAGCCGCGATCCAAAGAAGCTGGAAGCCCTCGTCGATACGATGGTCCATGCCTTCGAAACGGCAGCAAAGAAATTTCCCGAAGGCTCTCTGTCTGTTCACAAGGAGAAATCATATGACGCCTTCCTCGTCAAAGAGAGCGATCCCGCGCTGAAACTCTTCAAAAAAGCCGCCTCCTCCATGGGCAAGACCATGACCGTCGCAAAGAGCGGCGGCGGCAGCGATGCAAACTGGTTTGGCACCAAAGGCTTCCCCGCTGTCCTGGTCGGCGTCGGCATGACAGACTTCCATACCAGCCGTGAAAGCCTCAAGGAGCAGGACCTCTACGATGCCGGCCTTCTCGTGTATAAGATCATCGAGGAAGAAAGCCATCTGGGAGAATGAGTGACTGGTGACTAGGGATTAGGGATTAGGAGTCTCAAGTGACTGGTGACTGGTGACTAGTGACTGGAATGCCAGTCGCGGGCATCGCCACTATTTATACTCCGCGGCGCTTCTGATTTTTATGCGCCGCACCACCATTTCGCATTTCTCATTTCTAATTTCTCATTCAAGTAAGGCTTTCCATCGTAATCAAGGGGCGGCACGCCCCACGGGCTAACCCCGAACCCTGAACCCTGAACCCTGAACCCTGAACCCAACAACAAAAGCCCATCTGGCTCTTATGAGCCGGATGGGCTTTTGTTGTTCCCTTAATATTTATCTCCGTACAGTTCCTTATTTCTCTGTACGATCGCCATGATGCGGCTGGCGGTTTCTTCGATGGCCTTGTTCGACACATCAAGGACCTGGCAGTGGAGCTGGCGCATGATTTCCTTCGCGTAGGACAATTCATCCTCGATGCGGGCAATGTCTGTGTAGTTCGCCGTTCCGGAGAAGCCGAGCGCTTTCATGCGTTCGCTGCGGATGGTATTCAGCTTGTACGGATCGATGATGAGACCGATGATGCGATAGGGCGGCACCTGAAAGATTTCTTCCGGCAGCGGGACTTCCGGCACGAGCGGAAGGTTGGCCACCTTGAATTTTTTGTGTGCCATGTACATGGAGAGCGGCGTCTTCGAGGTACGGGATACCCCGATCAGGACGACGTCGGCCTTCTTGAAGCCGGCCGGATTCTTGCCGTCATCATACTTCACAGCGAATTCAATGGCTTCGACCTTCTTGAAGTATTCTTCATCGAGCTTGTGGATGATGCCCGGCTTCATGCGGGGCTTCGTCTCGGAAATGGTCTGCACCATGTCCATCATCGGCCCCAAGATATCCACGTACTTCACATGGTTCGCTTCTGCGATGCGCTCGAAATGCGCGCGAAGCTCCGGGCTGACTAAGGTATGGCAGACAACAGCACCATGCTCTGCAGCTTCTTCGATGACTTTCTGGATCTGTTCTGCATGACGGATGAAAGGCACGCGCACGACGTCGATGTCTTCATCAAACTGGCTGATGGTCGCCTTGGCGACGCTTTCCGCGGTTTCTCCCAAAGAGTCGGAAACCACGTACACTTCTGGTATTTTGGACAAAAGGATGACCTCCTTTGGTATTGATTGGAAATGGGATTAGGAGCAAGGGATTAGGATTTTGGGTTCAGGGTTCAGGTTGACGGGTTCAGGGTTGTGGTGCGGCGCATCAAATCATAGAAGCGCCGCGGAGTTTTGATAGCGCTTCGCGCGTATCCGTTGCCTTCCCCATTGGGGTAATGCTATTAAGTTAAGCGGCAGAACGATCTTGGCTCCCCATCGGGGAGCTGCCCGAAGGGCTTGTGCAAGCGAACTGGATTTTTAGGAGCAAAGCAACGCGAAAATCCAGTGAGACACCATTTCGAGCGAAGCGAGATGAGGGGGCTACGTAGCGGTATTGCATGAAAATGTTGGGATAGCGATAGCATCGGACTATTGGGCATAGCACACTATACCGCTAGCATGCCCCTATTGCCTTCGGCACTTCCCCCGAAGGGGGAAGCAAGTCGCTACGTCGCTATCAAATTCCTTAACTTAATAGCATTACCTATTGGGGAAGGCAGGCTAAACGGAACGATACGGCGCGCCCTTTCTCCAAGGGAGGTACTACGCAAAAAGGACAAATCCCCGAACCCTGAACCCTGAACCCAACAACCTCAATTATCTCTTCTTCGTTCCGAGATCGAGGAAGAGGCGGGTGATATTGGTCTTGGAGATGCGGCCCATGAGCTTGAATTTCTTCTCGCCTTCGACATCCTGAAAGATGCCGACAGGCAGACAGTCGATCTCATAGTCGATGAGCTTTTGGGCAACGGATACCATGTCTTCGTCCGGTTCCGCGAAGATCATCTTCGAGCGGGAGGTCATGACCATGGAAATCGGCACTTTGGTCAGATTTTCACGGCCCATGGCAGTCTTCAGCAGGTCTTTTCTGGATACTACGCCCATGACGTCATCGGGTTTCCCTACGAAAAGGGTCCCAATGTCTTCCGTGAAGAGAAGGACAGCGGCATCGTAGGCATTCGATTCTGCACTGACCAGAACAGGTCTGGACATGCAGGCCTCTGCGGTGCAGGAACGGATTTCTGCCGCAGCCGGATCCTCTCCTCCTCCCAGGTAGTAGTAGCCCAGTCTCCGTCTGGCGGCGATCACTTCTCCCGAGAGAAGCACCGCCAGGTCTCCTCGCAGGGCGCTTCGTGTCACATGGAGACGCTCAGCGATCATTTCACCTGTGATCGGCCCGTTTTCCCGCACAATGCGGGTGATTTCTTTTTGGCGGCTGGTCAGCTGCATAATTTGCTTCCTTTTTTGTATTGACAGGAAACCGGGACTGCTCGAAAACAGCCCCGGTCACCGGAATTTTTCAGTTCAAAGCTCTCGCCTGATGGGGAGAAAAGTCTTTTGGCCGTTTCCTTAACAGCATTACCCGAGAGGGGAAGCCAAGGTGTCAGCCACTTTACTTCACAGCCCAAAGGGCAGGCGAAACGCTTTCAGGCAGCGCCAGGGATTACCAGGTGTAGTCTTCCGTATCTTTGATTCCTCTGCCGGTAGCTGCATCGAGCATGAGTCTCTGTTCGATACGAGCCACATTTCTCTTGGTGGCTTTGACCATATCCGGGTTGACGGATACATAGTCGATACCGCTCTTGACGAGGAATTCGGTGAAGTCTGGGTATACGGACGGAGCCTGGCCGCAGATGGAGACAGTCTTGCCGTCTTTGTGTGCGGTTTCGATCAGGTGGCGGACAGCTCTCTTGATCGCGAGGTTTCTTTCATCGAAGAGGGCGGAAACGGTATCATTGTTTCTGTCGCAGCCGAGTACCAGCATGGTGAGATCGTTGGAGCCGATGGAGTAGCCGTCAACGAATTCATTGAATTTATCAGCCAGAATGATGTTGGCCGGGATTTCTGCCATGAGGAAGAGCTTGAAGTCCGGACCTCTTTCCAGACCTTCTTCCTTCATGATGGTGGTGACCTTGCGTGCTTCATCGACGGTTCTGCAGAACGGGATCATGCAGTTCAGGTTCTTCAGGCCGAATTCTTCACGGACTTTCTTGACTGCTTTGAGTTCGAGACGGAATGCGTCGGTGTAGGTCGGGTCGTAGTAACGGGAAGCACCTCTCCAGCCGAGCAGGTCAGCCGGTTCTACCGGTTCGTACTTGTCGCCGCCCTTAAGGTTTCTGTATTCGCCGGACTTGAAGTCGGAGAAGCGGAGAACGACCGGACGCGGAGCCAGTGCGCGGCAGACTTTGGAAATGCCTTCAGCGAGCATGTCGATGACTTTTTCCGGTTTGCCCTGTTCGATGAGGTAGAGCGGATGTTCATGGATGAAGGTGGTCCAGATGAATTCTTCACGCATGAGGCCGATGCCGTCGCATGGGAGGCTCGCATATTTATCAGCGAGATCCGGATCGCCCAGGTTCATCATGACACCGGTGCCGGTCGGTGCGAAGTATTCTGCGACTACGGTCTGAGCGCCGCCCTGTGCCTGCTGCGGTTCTTCTTTCTTCACGAGGTCAGCGACGATGCCGTCATATACGACGCCGTTCTGTGCATCAATCGTGATATCCTGACCGGAGGTGAGAACTTTGGTTGCTTCTACGCTGCGGCTCTTGGTGCCGACAACGCATGGAATGCCGAGTTCGCGGGAAACGATGGAAGCGTGGCAGGTCATGCCGCCGGCATCAGTGACGATCGCGATGGCTTTCTTCATCGCCGGTACCCAGTCCGGGGAGGTCATCGTGGTGACGAGAACTTCGCCTTCCTGGAATTCGTTGATATCTTTCGGGTCGGTGATGACGTGGCATTTGCCTGCTGCCATTCCCGGGCTGGCCGGAAGACCTTTGACGAGTACTTTATGATCGGTGGTCAGTTTCACTTCAGTGCCTGCTTTCTTTTCTTTATTCTTCTTGGACCAAACGGTTTCCGGACGAGCCTGGAGGATCCAGACGCGGTTCTGGTGGTCGACAGCCCATTCCATATCCATGTAGCAGCCATAGTGCTTTTCGATGGCTTTCGCATAGGTAGCGAGCTGGACGACCTGTTCATCGGTGAGAGCCTGCGCCTTGGCAAGGTCTTCCGGTACTTTTCTTTCTTCTACATCGCCGCCCGGTTTACGAACGAGTTCGATGGCTTTTTCATTGATGTGGCGGGAAGCAATGGTGAGGTCTTCCTTGTTGATGATGAAGTTATCCGGGGTGACAGTGCCCTGTACGACGTATTCGCCAAGGCCCCAGGAGCCTTCGATCATGATGGACTTGTCATCGCCGTTGGCAATGTTCACGGTGAACATGACGCCTGCGACTTTGGAGTCAGCCATCATCTGGACAGCAGCGGAGAGAGCGACGTTTTCATGGTCGAAATTCTTCTTCGCTCTGTAGTATACCGCACGGTCGGTGAAGGTGGATGCGTAGCATTCCTTGACCTTACGAATGACCATGTCACGACCGGTGACATTCAGGTAGGTGTCCTGCTGGCCTGCGAAGGAAGCATCCGGCAGGTCTTCTGCGGTAGCAGAGGAACGAACGGCTACATATGGGTTTTCTTCGTTGACTTTCTTGGAGAGTTCTTCGTAAGCATCGCCGATCGCGGTAGCGAGGTCTTCCGGCATTTCAGCGGAAACGATGCTTTCGCGAATCTTAGTGCATACTTCATGGAGTTCGACAGAGTCTTCTACATCGGAAAGCCCCTGGAGCAGTTCGTGGATCTTTTTGTTCTGCCCGGTGACATCCATGAAATAACGGTAAGCATGAGCTGTCGTCGCGTAGCCGTATGGTACCGGCACGCCGGTCGAGGTCGTCAGTTCACCCAGAGAAGAAGATTTCCCTCCGACCAGATTGACATCTTTTCTGTGCAGTTCATCAAACCACAATACATAAGCATTCTCTCTTGCGTCCATCATGTCCTCCTAAACAATGAAGATAAGAATCGTTGACTTGAAATGTACACTTAATTTCAAATTGCTTTACTTATAGTATACCTATTTGAATAAAATGTCAAATGCATAATGTGCAAGAATGGCATGTTTTCATGAAATAAGGATAGACTTAAATTGGGTTCAGGGTTCGGAGTTCGCCCGTGGGGCGTGCTGCCCCTTGATTATGGATGAAAGCTTTGCTCTCTAGTTAGAAGTGAGGAGTTAGGAGTGAGGAGTGGTGGTGCGGCGCATAAAAAGCAGAAGCGCCGCAGCGTATAAATAGGGCGATGCCCGAAAGTGGTATTCAAGTCACCAGTCACAAGTCACTAGTCACTAACCACTCCTAACTAGCGAGCAGAGCTTTCATCTGGAATCAAAGGATGCCCCGCCCCACGGGCTAGCCCCGAACCCTGAACCCTGAACCTTGCACCCAAAAAGAGCTCTCCCTTTCGGAAGAGCTCTTTCTTTAAAACCGAAGCGATGTAATGAAGTACGCTGCGCAGCTGACGAGGACGGTCAGGATGATCATCATCGGATCAGCGATGGAGGTGCGGTAGTTTTCCGGATTGTAATGCGTGCGTTTCCGGAAAGGACGCGCATCGAGGAAGTCCATCGGATTGCTCGTGAGATCCATGAATTTATCATTCGCAATGCCCCATGCATCGCCAAGGCCTTTGCAGAGAGCGCACATGAGTCCGCTCACGAAATTCACGATGGCAGCGAATGGTTTTCTGTAGAACCAGTCGGTGTCGAGGCTGAGTGCGGTGTGCGGTTCCATCCTCGGGAGGAACATCATGAACGGCACCATGGTGACGACGAGGATTTCTACATAAGACAGGAGGTGGGCTGCCGTGAAGGGTTCATAGGTGACGGTGCCGAATGGCAGGAAGCGGTAAAGCAGATCCGGATATACGCCATAGAGGAAGCAGAGGCAGGCACCAAGGCCCATCGCGACGTACATATTCTTCGGGAGCTTGTGCTTCATGACGATGTCTTTTTCTTCATTTCTAAGGAAAATGAAGTAGCCCATCTTCAGTGTGATGGATAAAAAGGTACCGACGCTGGCAAGCTCGAGCAGGGTGTAGACCCAGTCATAGCCCGCTTCTGCCGCGGCCGCGATGGTGATGGTCTTACTGATGAAGCCATTGAAGAGCGGTACGCCGGAAATGGAGAAGGCGGCGACGAAGAAGCAGAGAGCTACGAATGGCATTCTCTTTGCCATGCCGGAGAGCTGATTGATCTTGCGGATGCCTGTCGCGTAGATGATCGCACCCGCGCACATGAAGAGAAGCGACTTATAGAGGATGTGCGAGAAGGCATGTGCCGCTGCGCCGTTCAGAGCCATCGCCGTGCCGACGCCGACGCCGGCAACCATGAAGCCGACCTGACTGATGATGTGATAGCCCAGCAGGCGGCGCATATCATTTTCCATGATCGCATAGAGCGCGCCATAGAGCGCCATGAAGCAGCCGGCAGCCATGAGGAAGTCAGTCCCCGCAAAGATACGGATAAGCGCATAGACGGCGACCTTCGTGGTGAAGGAGGAGAGGAAAACGGAGCCGGTGATGGTGCCTTCCGGATACGCATCGACCAGCCATGCATTCACCGGAGGGATGGCCGCATTCACGGCGATACCGATGAGGATCGCCCAGAAGGGCAGGTTGTGTGCGCCCGCTGCCAGATTCATGACAAGGCCGTTTCCACTTCCGACTTCGAGGAAGATCCCATAGAGCAGAAGGTTCCCGCCCAGCATGTGGACCATGAGGTAGCGGTAGCCTGCGCGGCGCGAGGCCGGGGTGTGGTGGCACCAGATGAGGAAGAGGGATGTCACCGCAAGGCCTTCCCAGAAGGCGATGAAGGTCATCCAGTCCTTGGCAAGAGTGACGCCAAGCGCACATCCGGCGTAGGCCATGGAGGCGAAGGCTTCGATGCGGCTGTCATTGTGGCAGGAGTAGATCCCGCCGATGCAGGCCATCAGAGCAAAGATCATGCAGAAGACATAGCTTAAACCGTCCACATGGAAGTAGTCCAGGATGTAGCCGGTGCCAAAGAATTCCATGGAAAGGTCTGTGCCCATCGGCATAGAGAGCGCGGCAGCAAGGGCTGCGAAGGGGCCGATGGCAAGGACGACTTTCCGAAGGGCTTTCGGTACAATGGCCGCGATGAGTCCGACGAGAATGAGGATGATGCCAGGATGCAATGCATTACTCAATGTGGCCACCTCCTCCGCGCGTATAGTAGTTCTCGTGACGCTGCAGGAGCGGCGCCATGATGAGCTTGGCAAGGATGATCAGGATCCATCCGGACACAAACCCGAAGAAAATATCATAGCCGAAGGGCAGCGGCCACCATGACGGGCTGTGCAGGTGCACGCCTGCGATTTCAGCCGCGCAGGAGACGAGCAGAATGACAGCGGCCAGAATGTAAATTTTTTTCTTCGTCATTTCAGCCACCCCCCGTTCCAGCCGGCGCAGATGCCGTTTGCAGCCATATCGGCCAGATCATAGAAATGCGGATAAATATCCGGCAGCACACCCAGAATAACGGCAAGCGCTGTCGTGATGCAGATCGGGATCAGCATGGAGTAGTACATATCGCCATACTTTCTGAATTTTTCCTGCGGGTCATGCCGGAAGTACGCCATGCGGACGACCGGCATCAGGTAAGCCGCTGCAAGGAGCGCACTGGCGACCCAGATCAGGATGTAGAGAGGTTTCCCCGCCTGCAGCGCACCGAGAGCGAGGTTCCACTTACTGACGAAGCCGACCAGGAATGGCGTACCCGCGATACCGAGGGACGCGATGGTGAAGCAGGCCATGGTGACCGGAAGTTTCTTCCCGATGCCATAGAGCTCACTGATGTTATTGCGGTGCGTTCGTGCAATGATGAGGCCGGCGCACATGAAGAGGGTGATCTTCATGACCGCATGGGCGACCAAGTGCAGGTACGCGCCCTTGATGGAAAGCGGCGAGAGCAGAGCCGCGCCCAGCACGATGTAGGAGAGCTGTCCGACTGTCGAGAAGGCGAGACGGCGTTTCAGGTGATCCTGCCGCATAGCGATGAGGGAGGAAATGATGATACTGCCGGCAGCGAACCAGGCCAGGACGTCCACGACGCCGATCTGGGAAAGGAGCTGCGGCCCGAAAACGAATCCGATGACACGGAGGACAGCGAAGACGCCGGTCTTGACGACAGCCACCGCATGAAGCAGGGCGGAAACCGGAGTCGGCGCGATCATGGCTGCCGGCAGCCAGCCGTGCAGCGGCATGACAGCTGCCTTGACGGAGCCTGCCATGATCATCAGGATGAAAATGAACTGGAGTACCCACTTCGGAGCCATGTCCGGGGTGAGGAAGCCGCCCGGCTTGAAGTCGACGGTCCCTGCAATGCAGTAGACGGCGATGATGCCCGCCAGGAAGAGCTGCCCGGAGATCAGTGTATAAATGAGGTACTTGCGGCTCGCAGAGAGCGCTTCTGCATTTCTCTTATGAAGCACCAGAGGGTAGCTCGCAAGGGTCAGGAGTTCGTAGAAAATAAAGAAGGTGATGAGGTTCGACGCCATGGCGATGCCCATGACCGCGGAGAGGCAGATCGCGAAGGCCGCGAAGTAGCCGGTCTGTTCTTTTTCATTGTTGCATCGCATGTAGCCGATGGAGTAGAAGTTCATCGGCACCCAGAGCATGGAGGCCAGCGTTGCAAAGATCATGCCCGCCGGATCCGTCTTCAGCGTGAGCCCCAGGGTATCGGTGATGCGGCAGAGGGTCCACTCGTACTGATTGCCATCCAGGACCCCCGGCACCATGGAAAGGATGATGCCAAACATGATCACGGAAGCGATGGCGCTCCATGCCTCACGTACATTTGGCCATTTCCTGCTGAATGCGATCAGGATCGCAGCGAAGAAGGAAACGCCTACCGCCAGAAATGGTCTGCAGTCTATGATCGTCATCTCAGAAACACCCCCGGCAGTCCCAGTTTAATCACATCAGACACGATGGTCGCATTGCCAAAGCCCAGTGCGATGATCATGATGCCCATGATGAGGATCGGGATGACCATCGGCAGCGGCAGCCCCAGCTTGCCCTTATGCGGATGCACCTCTGTCAGAGAGGCTTCCCGCTGGACGAACATCTGCTCAATGATGCGGAAGAAGTAGATCGCATTGAGAAGCGAGCTGATAACCAGTACGAAGATATAGAAATACTCTCCGCCGGTGTAAGCCCCCAGCATGAGATACCACTTGCTGAAGAAGCCGCAGGTCGGCGGCAGCCCGATCATGGAAAGCGCTGCCAGCGCCACGGTGATGGAGCTGATAGCCATCTTCTTATTGAGGCCGCCCAAGCGGTACAGATTCACTTCGCCAAAGCGGTACTGGATCCCGCCGATGACGAGGAAGAGCGAGCTCTTCATGAAGGCATGGTTGATGATATGCATCACGGCGCCGATGAAGCCGTACATATTGCCCATCGCCAGACCGATGGCGATGTAGCCGATCTGTGCGACCGATGAGTAGGCGAGCATGCGGCGGAAGTCGTACTGCGCCATCGCCATGACAGAGCCGATCAGGATGCCGCACACGCCGAGGATGCCCAGCACGTTCAGCGCACTTTCCACGACCGGATTATCGACCTGGAAAATGTAGTAAATGAAACGGATGAGCGCATACGCCGGCGCCTTGCTCATCAGGCCTGCGATGAAAGCAGCTGCGCCCGGATGCGCGTAGGTGTAGGCATCCGGCTGCCAGCCATGCAGCGGGAAAAGCGCCATCTTGATGCCAAAGCCGATCAGGAAGCAGGCGACGGCCATGGCAAAGAGCGGCGAATGCAGATGCGGGATGATGAGCTGCGCGAGATCTGCCATATTGAGCGTACCGGTCATCGCATAGAGATAACCGACACCCAGAAGGTAGAGGGACGCGCCGATGGTCCCGATGAGGAGGTAGCGGAAAGCAGCCAGCATGGATTTCCGCCCGCCCAGCGCGATCAGCGCATAGCCGGAAAGCGACATGATTTCCAGATAGACATAGAGGTTGAATACGTCGCCGGTGATGATCATGCCGGAGAGGCCGACCGTCAGCAGACCGAAGAGCGTATAGTAGCCGCCCACGTGGAGCCAGTCCTCATCCTTTACAAAAGGACGGCTGTAGAGCGAGACGAGCATGGAAATGAAGGTGACCAGCACCGCAAGGATGCTGTTCAATGGATCCAGCGCAAATTCGATGCCGATCGGCGGGATCCAGCCGCCCATCATGTAGTGCCAAGTCGCTCCGCCATTTTCAAGGACATGCTGGAGCACCAGGCAGGCATTCGCAAAAGCGCCTGCGATGGAAGCCATCACGATGTAGGAGCCCAGATTCCGGCTGATGCGGGAGAAAAGCATGCAGAGCAGCGACCCGGTCAGCGGCAGGAGTACGATAAATACGGGAGCGTGCTGTGTCATTTACTAGCCCTCCTCAGTACTTCGACCTCTTCCACGGAGCCATAAATTTCCTTGATGCGCATGAGGAGTGCGATCGCGACCCCCGTGGTACCCAGGCTGACGACGATGGCCGTCAGCATCAGGCCGTGCGGCAGCGGGTTGATATACATCGAAGGATCCGTCGTGATTCCATTCTGGATCGGGATCATCGCGCCGTCCTTCTGTGCAAAGCACAGGTAGAAATAAATGACCGCGACCTGCATGACGTTCATCGCCATCAGCTTTTTCATGTAGTTCTTGCTGAGGACCATGCCATATACGCCAAGGAAGAAAAGAATCATGACCAGGGTGTAAAGACCTTTTGTTTTCAGGAATTCATTCAGTACGTCCATTCTCTTCACCCCTTTTCACGATAGCATCCAGCAGATTGATGATCGTCATCATGACGCAGATGGCGACGCCGATCTCGATGAGGAAAATCCCGGTCGCATGCATTTCATTCTGCGCTTCCATCTGGATCGGCATGTAATTGTAATTCAGGAAGAAATCTGCCCCGCCCAGAAGCGTCAGCCAGCCGGTCAGTGCATAAATGAAGGTGCCGACACCAGCCAGCACGACCGATGTTTTCCCAAGTACATTGAATTTCGTATCAAAGCCCAGGATGAGCCGCGCGAGCAGCACGCCCACCGAGAGCAGCGCCCCCGCCTGGAAGCCGCCGCCCGGAGAAAATTCGCCAAGGCAGAGGATGTAGACCGCATAGACCATCGTGAAGGGCACCAGCATGCGGAAGGCTATATTCAGGATCAGACCGCCAAATGGTTTATTCATTTGATAATCTCTCCTTCCTCCGGATCTTCCGGCTCCTCTTCAGGACGACGGCCCACCGTATTGCTGGTCAGGATGAGGACCGTCGTCAGCCCTGCCAGGAACATGACCGAGGTTTCCCACATGGTATCGAAGCCTCGATAGTCGATGATGACGCCAGTGACGATATTCGGAGAGCCCGTATCCTCCTCACTGCGCGAGATATAGGTCGGTGTGACATGCGTATTCGGTGCCGTATTCGGATCCCCGATTTCCGGGAGATAGGTGACCACCGAGACGAAGAGCGCCGTCATGACCGACAGAAGTACCGCTACCAGTCCACGCATTACTTACACCACCTATCAATTTTCTTCAGCGATGCTACGAAGAAGATCGTAGAAATCGTACCAATGACCGCTTCAGTGAAAGCCACATCCGGAGAACCCATCATGAGGTACAGGAGCACCGCGCAGAAGCTGAATGCACTGTAGATGATAGCTGCGGAGAGGATATCCTTGCAGAAGATGACCGCGCAGGTGATCAGAATCAGGAAAACCAGAAGAATGGCTTCGATCGTATAGATTTCCATTATTTTCCCTCCTTTTCCAAATGTCCCACCGGTTCATCGATGCTGTGATCCGGACCCGCCAGACCGAGGAGCTTCTTCGCGCCCTTCGTCTTGAGCGTCCAGATCGGATGGCCGGACTTATACGCCGCCTTGCTCAGGATATGCGAGCCGATCGGGTTCGCCATGAAAACCAGAAGGAAGACGAATGCGATCTTGAGAGAAGTCAGTGTCGCGCCTTCGTAAATCATAAGGCCGATGAAGGTCAGCATGCAGCCCAGCGTCTCGCTGTTGCCCGATGCATGGATGCGGCTGTAGAAATCCGGAAGCCGGAGCATCCCGATGCCCGAGCCGATGAAAAAGATGAGCCCGCCGATGATGAAAAGCGCCGCCACCATTTCCCGAGGAGAGGTAAAGCCGAGTTCACTCATATCTTATTCCCTCCTATGAACTTCGCAATGATGAGGGATCCCAGGAATCCCAGAAGCGCGTAAGAAATCGCAATATCCACATACATATCCGGACGCTTGTCGATGAAGCCGAAGACCACGATGAGACAGATCGTATCCGCCCCGATGACCCCCAAAGCATTCATCCGATCAAAAATCGTCGGCCCGTTGAAGAGGCGCTGGAGCATGAGAGCGATGACGAAGAGAAGCACCAGCATCACGACATACAGGAGAACCATCATGATCATTCGTCACCTTCCTTTTCTTCGACCGCTTCGAAATCCAAAGGCATGCCATAGAGCCATGCCACCTTTTTCTGCATCCCGCCGTCCAAAAGACCATCGGCTGCCCCTTTCGTCAGCGCATGGATCTCATACAGCCCATCATCCGTCACATTCATGGTGACCGTCCCCGGCGTCAGCGTGATGGAATTGGCCAGGATCGTCGAGGCCATCGGATTGTCCGCCCGGAAATAGAAGCGTACCACCTTCGGATCGATCTGGAGCTCCTGCGACGTCTCGGCAAGAAGCACATCCACATTCGCGAGCACGAGCTGCCACATCAGCCAGATGAAGTACCAGATCATCTTCAAAGGGGAGAAGCCAAAGACATAGTAGAAGCGGCTCTCCTCCTTATTCGGCACCAGAAGCAGCGGATACGTCAGCCATGTCGTCACCAGCGCCGTGATCACACCGTATACGATGAATTTCGTCTCCGTATGTCCCGAGAGTGCCATCCAGAAGGCGAACAGCACCACCGCGAGGCATCCCATGTGAACCACAGGCGAACCCACGATCCTTTTATCATTCCACACTACCTGTTTTCCCACAGCGACCACCTTTCCTCACCGAGCCCAAAGCCATGTATCTCTACCGGAAACCTCTGAATAAAAAAATGCAATAAAAGCATCTGATCGCTTCTATTGCATCAAGTAACGAGCAGGAAAAGATATGCTTTCAAGCAAAAAGTATATGATTTTGCGTTGCTTTACCACGCCGCCTCATGCCGAGGACAGCTCATGAATCATCCCAGCCATGATCACTCTCATAGTGCATTGACTCCCCTCATTTTCCTCAGGGCTTCTCACCGGGAGAGGCTCTTTTCCATATTGATTGTACTTATAGTATCACATCCTATGAAAAAATGAAACAATCAAAACAACCCAATTCTCAATCGCGAGCATAAGCTCCAATGCATGAATTATTTTTTACATAGGAATCTATCAATATGAAACACATAAAAAATGAGCCTGAAGACATTTTCTTCACGAAAAAATCTTCAGGCTCATTCTTGATTCCTGGCAGGGGCAGGTAGAGTCGAACCACCGATAACGGAGTCAAAGTCCGTTGCCTTACCGCTTGGCGATGCCCCCATAAAGTCCGACAATATCGGATTTCAGGCAAAAAAAAATGGGGCGAGTGGTGGGACTCGAACCCACGCGTAACGGAGCCACAATCCGCCGTGTTAACCACTTCACCACACCCGCCATATTTTCCTGTCACATGCATTTCGCCATATGACGTTGTTTATTGTACCATAGAAAGAAATATCCGTCAAATAGTTTTCCGGAAGAAATTTCACGAAATGGGATGCAAGAAAAAAATTCTCTTGCCGTGTATAGAGAGATTCATTAAGGGGCTGGCGGGTTCAGGGTTCACCCACGGGGCGCGCTGCCCTTTGATTATTTGTGAAAGAGGTTCAGCAGGTTCTATAGGTTCTGAGGGTAGGGCGGAGGTGGTACGGCGCATAAAAATCAGAAGCGCCGCGAAGGTTTGAAACTAGCGGTTTTCTCGTATCGCAAACCTAATCCCTAGCCACTAATCCCTAGCTACCAGTCACTAGCCACTCATACCTGCTTTCAAACCAGGTGCGGCGTCATAACCAGAAAGTGCCTAATGCGAAGCCGCCACCTTCACGTCTCATTCCAATTGATTCCCTGAACCCATCCACCTGAACCCTTTCCCCCCTTTTTTATATGTTGTATAATAATAAACAACTTAAAAGCACTGGTTCCAAGCAGGATCTGTTATACCAGTGCTTCTTTTTATTATTTATCCTTTTAATAATAACGAGGTACACACCATGGACAACAAACCTTTCCGTCAGGGCACCATCGATCAATTCTTAGACGATCTCGGCAGCAAGAAAGCCGCCCCCGGAGGCGGCGCAGCAGCCGGACTCGTAGGCGCACAGGCCTGCGCGCTCGCTGAGATGGTCTGCCATCTGACAGAAGCCAATAAAAACTACGCAGAATTCCACGAAAAAGCAGCCGAATATGCCGCCGTCTTTCAGATGGCACGCTCCATCTTCCTCGATCTGATGGATGAGGATGCCAAGTCCTTCCTCGAGCTCATGAGCACCCTGCGCTCCATCCGCACGCTTCCTCTGGAAGAGAGACAGGCAAAACAGCTCGAAGCCTTCAAGAAAGCGATCGCAGTCCCGCAGCAGATGGCCCAGACCATGAGCGACCTGCTCCCGAGCTTCACGAACCTTCTCCTCAAAGGAAATAAGAACGCCATCAGCGACGCCATCATGGCTGCCCAGCTCGCCATGGCCTGCATCCATGCTTCGATCCTGAACGTCAAGATCAATATGAAATACATCGATGATGAATTCTATGAACACGAAATGAATGACACGATCACCGCATGGGAAAATGCCATCTCCGCCATCGATGCTGTCCTGACGTATCAGGTGGAATTGTAAGAAAAAGGTTCAGGGTTCAGGTTGATGGGTTCATGGTTGTGGTGGCAGCTTCGCCGCAAAATATATATTTGCGGCGAAGCCGTCACCTTCATTCCTGATTCCTCATTCCTAATTCGAGCAGAGCTTTCATTCAGAGTCAAGAGACAACACGCCCCACGGACTAAGTTTGAAAGCAGGGATTAGGGATTAGGGATTAGTAGCCAGGGATTAGGAGCCTCGAGTGACTAGTAACTGGTGACTGGTGACTTGAATACTGCCTTCGGGCATCGCCCCATATATACTCGCGGCGAAGCCGCCACCTTCATTCCTAATTCCTCATTCCTAATTCCTCATTTACGCAAAGCTTTCATCCACAATCAAGGGACGGCACGTCCCTCGGGCTAACCCTGAACCCCTAATCCCCAGTCACTTTCTCCCAAAGGAGGCCCTATGTTTTCCAAAAATCAAAGCGGTTCCTCCTTGAACCGCCAGCTCTTCGAAACCTACATGGCGCTCGACAACTGGCACCAGTTCCGTCTGCGTCTTTTCATCGAAGGGATCTTTGTCGGCATTGCAGGCGGACTCTCGATCAGTCTCTTCCGATTTCTCCTGAATGAATCCGAAGACCTGCGCATCTATCTCTACTATGCCTACCTTATCCCGGCACTGCGCCGGGCAGACCCCCTGCCGCTTCTTTTCTACGCGCTCCTTCTCCTTGTGATCGGCGGCGCGCTCTACGCCATGTGCCGCTATGCCCCCATGGCCGGCGGCTCCGGCATACCGCAGGTGAAGGGCGTCATCCTGGGCCTCATGAAAATGAAATGGCTGCGCATCCTCTGGGTGAAGATCCTCGCCGGAGCCATCGGCATCGGCGCAGGGCTCTCGCTCGGCCGTGAAGGTCCTTCCATCCAGATCGGTGCCGTCGCCGGACAGGGCCTCTCCCGCACGCTCGGCAGGACGCGCATGGAAGAGCGCTATCTCATCACCAGCGGTGCGAGCGCAGGGCTGGCCGCCGCCTTCAATGCACCGCTCGCCGGCATGATGTTTGCCCTAGAAGAGCTCCATCGCAATTTCTCCGGAGCCGTCCTTCTCCCCACGATGACATCCGCCATCACGGCGACCATCGTCACCCGCTGCTTCTTCGGGAATGGAACCAGCTTCCATTTCGTGAATCTCGTCCCGCTCCCTGCCCAGCACTTGGGGTATGTGGCTCTCATCGCCCTCATCTGCGGCCTCGCCGGCATTGTCTTCAACTACGGTCTTCTCCACATCGGTGCTTTCTACCACCCGAAGGTCTTCAGAAATCAGGCATCCAAGATCATTTTTGCTCTCCTCTGTGCCGGAGTGCTCGGATTCCTCCTCCCGCAGGTCTTGGGCGGCGGCAACCGTCTCGTCGACCAGCTCGCCATCACGAGCTACCCGCTCGCCTTTCTGCTGCTTCTTCTCGCAGCCAAATATATCTTCACCCTCATCAGCTATGGCTGCGGCGTCCCGGGCGGATTCTTCCTGCCCCTCCTCGTCATCGGCGCCCTGACCGGTGCCGTGCTGGCAAATCTCCTCGTCAGCGCCGGACTTCTCTCTGCGGTGTACACGCCGAACATCATCATCATCGGCATGGTCTCCCTCTTCGCCGCGAGCGTCCGCTCTCCTATCACAGGGACACTCCTCATCCTCGAGATGACAGGCGACTTCGGTCACCTCATGGTGCTCGCCTTCGCCTCCGCCATCGCCTATATCACCGCAGAGATCCTGAAAGGACGCCCGATCTACGATGCCCTTCTTCAGAAATCTCTCGCCTCCAGCCCCGATACCACGTGCGAAGAAGAGAAGAATATGATCGAAGTCCCCATCGCGAGCGGTTCCCTTCTGGAAAATCGCCCGATTTCTGAACTCCCTCCCATGAAGCAGACCGTCATCGTGGAAATCAAGCGCTCCGGGAAAAGCCTCATCCCCGACCCCGATACCCGCCTGCGCGCCGGCGACTTCCTCTACATCCTCTCCGAGAGCCGCAATGCAGAAACCCTGAAGCGCATGGGCGAGGAATCAAATGTGAAATAAAAATAAAGGTTCAGGGTTCAGGGTTAGCCCGTGGGGCGTATCGCCCTTTGATTACGTGCGAAAGAGGTTCGGCGGGTTCAACAGGTTCAGTGGGGAGGGCGGGGGTGGTGCGGCGCATCATCATATGGAAGCGCCGCGGAGGTTTGAAACTAGCGGTTTTCTCGTATCGCAAACCTAATCCCTAGCCACCAGTCACTAGTCACCAGTCACCATTTATACAAAAGGAGTCTTTCTCATGGGTCAGCTCAGACGAAAAGTGCATAACTACA
This sequence comes from uncultured Dialister sp., assembly GCA_900543455.1. GTDB lineage: Bacteria > Bacillota > Negativicutes > Veillonellales > Dialisteraceae > Dialister. Next base: position 31,072 of record UQRR01000003.1, on the reverse strand, counting down.
CCATCCTGGTGCTCATCAAAGAAGGCTCCATGCCCGATTTCCGCGTCAAATCCGTCGCCGCCCTGCGCGTTCGCGAAGGAGAAGAGGTCGACTCCCTCTCCTTTCAGGACTGCGAGCAGCATGAACGGCGGACAGCGGCCAAAAACATGAAGGCTCTTCGCGACTTTCTGGCGGACGACCTCATCCTCACCGCCGACATCAGCGAGAATACGCCTGCCATGGAAAAGCTGTATCAGGAATACTGCGACGCCTTCTTCACGAATACCACACTTGATATTCTCCCCATCATTGAAGAAGTGACGCCTCTCATGGACGACCCTAAGGACTTCGACGCACGCATCACCACTGCACGAAAAGAAATGGATCCATTGAAACGCGCCCGATCCGTCCATGCGGTCTATGAAGAGGCGACAGAAATCCTCTACGGCTATCAGAAAGGCTGGCCCTACTGGATCTGTGCGCTCTCCACTGAAGAAGAACGCAGCATGGAAAAGCACCTCCCCGCGAAAAAGAAAAAACTCTGGATCGCCACCCTCTGCTGGTTCTTCGGCCTGCACTATTCCTATCTGGGAAATCCCGCGCGCAATCTCTTCTACCTCATGACCGCCGGAGGCTGCTTCCTCTGGATGCTTTTCGATCTCTACCGTCTTCCCGCCATGGTGGACGAGCGCAATGCAAAGATCGCAGAAGAAGTGTACAAAGAATTGAAAAAGGGATGAGGGACTAGGGACTAGGGATTAGTGACTGGTGACTGGTGACTAGTGACTAGGGATTAGGTGTCTCGAGTGACTGGGTGACTAAATCCGCCTTCGGGCATCGCCATGATTTATACTCCGCGACGCTTCTATTTTCTTATGCGCCGCACCACCCCCGCCCTACCCTCTGAACCCGCTGAACCTGTTGAACCCGCTGAACTTCTTTCATCCACAATCAAAGGGGCGGCACGCCCCAAAGGCTAACCCAGGACTATGGAAACGCCGGCCCATTCTATCCCCTTGACTTCTCCCCTTGTAACGTGCTATATTACTAATAATTTCACACAGGCAGTGAAGAGAAGAGTACATGATGCCGACTGGCAAAGAGAGCGCCCACACGGTGAAAGGGCGTGCAGTCAAATCATGGAAGATGGCCTCTGAGCCAGGTATGCTGAATGATGAAGCAGCCCGGGCGCTCCCGTTACAGAGCTTGGGTATCATGGAAACATCGTACCTTAAAAGGCACCGGCGGCGACGTCGGCGCGAAATTGGGTGGTAACACGATTCTCTCGTCCCTTGGCGGACGAGAGTTTTTTATTGGCACGAAGGGGAGTGACTAGTGACTAGTGACTAGTGACTGGTGACTGGTCACCGCTAACTGCCAACCACCACCAACTACATCCAAGGAGGTTTTTACTTTGCCGATTAAAATTGCTGATGGCCTGGACGCCATCACAGAATTAAAAAAAGAAGGAATCGTCACCATTAACGAAGCGCGCGCGCGGACACAGGATATCCGCCCGCTGAAGATCCTGATCCTGAATCTGATGCCCATCAAGAAGCCGACAGAAGTGCAGCTGCTCCGCCTCTTAGGCGACACCCCGCTGCAGCTCTCGGTCGATTTCGCCCGCATCGCGTCTCGCGAGACCACCCACACGGACCGCTCCTACCTGTCGCAGAACTATCTCACCTTCGATGACATCAAGGATGAGAAATACGACGGCTTCATCATCACCGGCGCGCCCGTCGAAAAGATGCCCTACGAAGAAGTCGAGTACTGGCCGGAGATGATGAAATACTTCGAATGGGCGGATACCCACGTCTTCTCCACCCTGCATTTCTGTTGGGCGGCGCAGGCAGGGCTCTACCGTGACTACGGGGTAGAAAAGCGCATCCTTCCCCGCAAGCTCTTCGGCATCTACCAGTACGGCCTCACCATGAATTACCATCCGCTTCTCCGCGGCTTTGATGACCGCTACTTCATCCCGCAGTCCCGCCACACCTCCATCGACGACAGGAAAGTCGATGAGACACCGGAGCTCACCGTCCTCTCCCGCTCCTCCGAGAACGGCATCAATATCATTTCCGACCAGGAGTCCCGCCGCATCTTCGTCCTCGGCCACTTTGAGTATGACCTGCGCACACTGGAATGGGAATATAAAAGGGATCGCGAGAAGGGCCTTCCCATCCGCCTGCCGGAAAATTACTACCCCTACGACGATCCGCAGGAAAAGCCGCGCTTCGTCTGGTGCAGCTACGCCCATCTTTTCTATCACAACTGGCTGAACTTCGTCTATCAGGAGACCCCATACAGCCTTGATCACCTCATGCCGTTCAACGTGCATAATCCGCTGCATGTGTAAAGGGTGACTGGTGACTAGTGACTGGTGACTAGTGACTGGTGACTGGTGACTGGGGATTAGCAAAATCGATTGATTCAATACCAAAAGCGAGCCTCGGGTTTTGTTTGCGCCTGAGACTCTCTTTTCCATTGGACAATTCATTTTCCCATGGTATAATACATATAGAAAAAGGTGCCAAACGGCAACGGATGGCCCCCTAATAGTTCAACAGATTAACCGCCGGACTTTGCTAGAGAGAGGCGGTTTTTCTGTTGATGGAATGAATGAAACGATTTTATTTTCGTATTGCTACGATGCAGAGGGTTAGACAAACCACAACTGTCAAAAAATCATACGCAGTCATTGGCATCATCCCCTTTGTTGTTGAACGCAGGGGCAGAAAACATACCGCCACCGTGCTTGCTGATGGCACCGTCTTTATTATACCAAAAAAGACCGCCGAAGCGGTCTTTTTATTTGTCCTTATTTCAGTACAGACGGCAGCCAGGTGGCGATGCCGGGGAAGAAGCAGAGGAGTGCGATTTCCGCGACCATGATGAGAGCGAAAGGCGCAGAGCCTGCGATGATATCCTGGATCGAGCTGTCCTCGCTGATACCCTTGATGACGAAGAGATTCATGCCGACCGGCGGTGTAATGAGGGCCAACTCCATATTGATCAGGAGCACGACATTGAACCAGATGGGATCGAAGCCCAGCGCCTTGATGATCGGATAGAGCATCGGCAGCGTGATGAGGATGATGGAAACTGTTTCCAGCACACACCCCAGAATGAGCAGCACGATATTGATGCCGATGAGGATGACCCAGCGGTTCATATGCCCTTCCGTCACGAGAGACATGAGCGCCTGCGGGACCTGCAGCACAGTCAGGATATAGCCGAAGAGCATAGCGCCGACCATGATGGCAAAGATCATGCAGGATGTCTTGATGGTCGAGCGGAGGATCCCCGGCATATCACTGACAGAAAGGCTCCGGTAGACGAAGAATGTGATGACAAGCGCATAGATCGTGCCGACAGCAGCAGCTTCCGTCGGCGTGAAAACGCCGGTATAGATGCCGCCGATGATGATGACCGGCAGCAGAAGCCCCCAGATATTTTCACGGAGCGCTTTCATCTTTTCTTCCGTCGAAGCCTTTTCTTCTCTTGGCTTATTCCAAGAGGCAATGACGATGTACGCCACGAAAGCGAGCGTCAAAAGCGCACCCGGTACGACGCCGGACATGAACAGCTTTCCGACGGATTCATCGGTGATGGTACCGTAAAGGATCATCGGAATGGACGGCGGGATGAGGATGCCGAGGGTACCGCCGGCAGCGACAGAGCCGACGACGAGCTTTCTGTCATAGCCGCGCTTCAGCATTTCCGGGATCGCCATCGCACCGATGGTGACCGCAGTCGCCACGGAAGAGCCGGAGATCGCCGCAAAGATCGCACAGGCGAAAATAGTCGCGATGCCAAGGCCGCCGGGAAGATGGCCCATCCACTTGCTGCCAAGCTCGAAAAGCCCGCTGCCGACCTTGCCCGTCAGCATGATCTGGCTCATCAGGATATAGAGCGGCACCGACGTCAGGACATAAGAGTCCAGCGTCTTGTACGCGATAACAGGCACCTGCGAAAGGGTGGACATGTCGATAAACTGGATGATCCCCAAGATACCGGCAATGCTCAGCGTAAAGGCGACCGGCATGCCGATGACAAGGAGGAAGATGATGAACAGCGCAAAACCTGCAAGGATCATAGGTCAGTCCTCCTCTTGTGCAAAGAAATCACCCAGAAAATGATTCAGGGTTTCCAAAAACAGCAGAACAAAGCCGATCACCATGAAGGTCTGCGGGATCCAAAGCGGCACACGCAGAAGCGTCGGCGAAACGATGCCATTCTCAAAGCTCATCAGCATGTAATTCGTAGACTCCGTCATGCAGACATAGAGCGCAAAGAGCGACAGAAGCGAAGTGAAGATATCCATGCCCCTGCGCACCCCCTTCGGGAAGCGGGAGTACAGGAAATCCACAAAGATATGACCATGCGTGCGCATGGTGTAGGACATGCCGAAAAAGCCTGCAAGGATCAGGAGATAAGTAGAGATCTCCATCGCCCAGACAGTCGGGCGATGCAGGATGCTTCTGGCAATGATCTCATAACAGATGATGAAGGCTGTCGCCAGAATAGCCAGCCCCGCGATCGCAGCAGCCGTGCATGTCACGCAGCCAAGAGCTCGATCAAACATTTTATAAACAGAACGCATGACAGCCCTCCTTTATTTAATACAAATATATAGGGTGGTTGATAGGTTTAAGGGTTCAGGGGTTAGCCCACGGGGCGTGCTGCCCCTTGATTGTTTGCAAAAGAGGGGGAGCGGGTTCTACAGGTTCAGAGGGTTCAGAGGGGGTGGCGCGGCGCAAAAAATAATGAAGCGCCGCAGAGTTTTGATAGCGCTTCGCGCCGTCGTCATCTCGAGCGTAGCCGAGAGATCCTCCTTGCAGAACGGTCAGCATGCCAACTGCGCTACTTCAATCACCGCTTGCTTCTAATCCCTAGCCACCAGTCCCTAGCCACCAGTCCCTACTTTACCCGACCGCTCACCCCAGCGGCAAACCAGTCCCTTATTTCTTCGATGCTTTTCTGCAGTCTTCCACGAGCCCCTTGCCGAAGTCGCCCTGTTCCTGTTCGAACTTTTCAATGACAGAGGCCGTAGCATCCTGCCACAGCTTCACCTCATCCGAGGGAACCGTGTAGACATCCATGCCCTTGGCAGCGAGCTCCTTCAGGCAGCGGTCATCCTCCGCCTTGGTCTCCTTACGGATCTCATCACGGATCTCCTTAGCGACTTCACTCACCAGCTTCTGCTGATCCGGAGACAGCTTTTTCCAGGAGTTATCATTGATCGCGAGCAGGAAGCCGACATAGGAATGGTTCGTGGTGGTGAAATACTTGCAGACCTCGTAGATCTTACGGGACAGGATCGCCGTCTGACCGGAGGACTGGCCATCGATGGTGCCATTCTTGATCGCCATGTATACCTCCGAGGAGCTCATGGTCGTCGGAGAAGCACCGAGTGCCTGGATGATGTCAGCAGAGGTCTCCGAGTAAGAACGGATCTTCAGGCCCTTGAAATCCTCCGGTTTTTCGATCTTTTTGGTGTTGTTGCAGAACTGTACATAGCCATAGTCAGCCCAAATCAGCGGATGAACGCCCTTCTTTTCCATTTCCCCCGTCAGCTTCGAACCCAGATCTCCATCGAGTGCATTATCAGCCGCTTCGATGGTCGGCAGGACGAACGGCAGGTCGAGAACCTTGAGTGCCGGTACGACCATGGACCAGCGCGCGGTAGAGTTCAGACCGATATCCAGCCCGCCGCTCATGAGCGCATCATTCATATTCTGGTCATTGTAGAGCTGTCCGGCCGGGTATACCTTGACCTCGATCGAGCCCTTGGATCTGTCATTGACCTCTTTGGCAAATTTTTCTACACTCTTGGACAGATGATGCTCGGACGGCAGCTGATATGCCAGCTTCAGCTCGACCTTCTGCCCATTGCCGGATGCTGCCGCCTTCTTATCTCCGCCGGACATGCCGCATCCCGTCATCATACCTGCCATTGCCAAAGCAGCCAGAGAAGCGGCTGCGATCTTCATCGATTTCTTCATCATCATAGATCTCCCTTTCTTCTATACTCACATAGTCCTATAGAACACCTTTCTTGAATAAAGCCTGCGAGGCAGACAGCAGATTTCGCGACTACCTGCCGCCTTGAGACCGCTCTCCCTTTCTCAGATATCAAAAAACGCCCTGACTGATAAAAATCAGCCAGGGCGTAAACCTTCACGCGGTACCACCTCGCACTATACTCGGAGGCCTTGTAACGCTGCCAAACGCCGCATCCTACTTCATTCAGATACGGGACTTGCGGACGACTTTGTGAGGACTCTCTGCTGCCTTTCACCATACGGCAGCTCTCTGCCAGAGAACCGATTCACTCGCTTCCGTTCCTTGTCTTTATTCAAAATTAAGCTTGTGACAAGTATACACTTTGCATGTATGTTTGTAAAGAGGAAATTTGAAAATCCAGGGAAACACCGAGATAGAATAATCGCTGCGCCCGCGCTATAATGAAGGCGCAACGTTCCATCCCAAGAAAGCCACGAGGTATCACCATGACATTCATACAGCACTACGACTCCCCACTCGGCGACATCCTCCTCGCTGCGGATGAGGTGGGACTCACCGGCCTTTGGTTCGAGGAACAGAGACACTATGCCGCCACTCTCCCCGCAGAGACGCAGACAAAAGAAACGCCCGCGCTGATGGAAGGCAGGCGCTGGCTGGACATCTATTTTGCAGGGAACGAGCCAGATTTTACCCCGCCGCTTCATCCCATCGGCACTCCTTTCCGCATGGCCGTATGGAAGATTCTCCTTGAGATCCCCTACGGAGCGACCACGACCTACGGCGCCATCGCAAAGCGCCTTGCCAAAGAGCGCGGCCTTCCCCGCATGTCCGCGCAAGCGATCGGAAGCGCCGTCGGAAGAAATCCCATCTCCCTCATCATCCCCTGCCACCGTGTCCTAGGCAGGAACGGCCGCCTCACCGGCTACGCCGGAGGACTTCACCGAAAAGCCTGGCTCCTCGCGATGGAGAAGAAACTTGGAGACTAAGAGACTCAGAGACGTTAGACTTCTGACGTTAGATATCAGATTTCAGATATCAGACTTCTGATCTCCTAGTCTCCCAGTCCCTAGTCACCAGTCACCAAAAAACAGAAAGGAACCCATCATGACCCACATTCTCTTTGTCTGCCACGGCAACATCTGCCGCTCGCCCATGGCGGAATTCATCATGAAAGATCTCATCCGCAAAGCCGGATGTGAGAAGGAGATCACCGTGGACTCCGTCGCAGCAACCACGGAAGAGATCGGTCACGACATGTACCCGCCCGCGAAACGTATGCTCACGAAGAAAGGCATCCCCTTCTCGCCCCGGCGCGCCCGCCTCATCACGAAGGAAGACTACGATTGCGCGGACTACATCGTCTGCATGGATGAAGAAAATCTCTACGACCTCTCCCGCCTCACGCGCGGCGATCCGGAGAAGAAAGTCTCCCTCCTCCTCTCCTGGGCAGGACGGCGCGCTGAGGTCGCCGATCCCTGGTATACCGGAGACTTCGAAGAAACATATGACGATCTCATAGAAGGCTGCCGCGCGCTACTAGGGAAACAGTGGGTGGTTAATCATTGACGGTTAGCGATCCTGTGCGATGCATCCACACGGGATCGTTTTTTATTTATCCACAGAGTTGTTCACAGTTATTCACAAAATTGTGAATTGTGAAAAGTCACCTGTTCATAGTTTCGACAGTGAGCCAACCCCCACACTTGTACACCTTAGATATACACAGGAAATTGTGAATATCTGTGAATAAGTGAAATCAGCATCCGTCGGCATCTCTGAAACCGCAAGATTTCATCGTTCTCGCGCGTCCCCATACTCTTGTTCACAACTGTGGATTCTGTGAATAGCCTATTCACACCCCGGCGCGCCGTTCCATTTTTTTGTAAAACATTCGTCAAGAGGAAGTTCCCTCCTGTAAAAAAATGAGAAATCAAGAGAAATATAACGAATGAGCGAGAGACAAAGGAGCACCCCCTGTCCGCGCTCTGTGGATATCGGGGGAGGCGTGACGGGTGGCTGGTGACTGGTGACTAGTGGCTAGTGGCTAGTAGCTAGTGGCTAGGGATTAGGTTTGCGATACGAGAAAACCGCTAGTTTCAAACCCCCGCGGCACCTCCATATTTTTATGCGCCGCACCACCCCCGCCCTACCCTCTGAACCTGTTGAACCCTCTGAACCTCTTTCGCACGCAATCAAAGAACGGCACGTCCCATAGGCTAAGTTTGAAAGCAGGGATGAGGATTAGTGGCTAGGGATTAGGGATTAGGGATTAGGGGCACAAAGTGACTGGTGACTTGTGACTAGTGACTTGAATACTACTTTCGAGCATCGCCCTATATATACTTGCGGCGAAGCCGCCACCTTCATTCCTAATTCCTCATTCCTAATTCCTCATTCAAACGCGGCTTTCACACGCAATCCAGGGGCGTCCCGCCCCACGGGCTAACCCCAAGCCCAAAAAGAGCAGCGGACAAGCCGCTGCTCTTTTGGCATATCTATTTCTTATTTCTTTTCTTCTTCGATGGGATAGTCCTGCAGAGCATCGTATCCTTCTTCGCCCGTGCGGATCTTCACCGCATTGTCGATGGTGGAGACGAAGACCTTGCCATCGCCATACTTGCCGGTGTAGAGGGCCTTCTTCGCTACCTCGATGATGGTGCGGGGAGAGATCTTGGATACCACGATGTCGATGCGGACCTTCGGCAGAAGCTTTGCCGAGACGGCAGCACCGCGGTACATCTGAGTCTGTCCTTTTTCAAGGCCGTAACCCAGCGCTTTCGTGACGGTCATGCCTGTGATGCCGATAGCTTCCATGGCAGCCTTCAGGATCTCGAAACGCTTATCCGAAGTAATAATGGTGACGCAGTAGAGGCGGTGTCCATCGGCCGGCAGTTCTTTCGGCACGATCTTTTCTGCTTCCGCTTTCTTTTCTTCTGTGAGAGGAACTTCGACAGCATCTTTCGGCGCCTTGCCTGCTTCCAGTGCTTCGACCGTGGTGTCCGGTGCCATCATGAAGTCTGCATAGGCAGAGACGAGGCCGTGTTCTTCGAAGTCAAGGCCATTGATTTCTTCTTCACGAGTGACGCGCAGACCATTCGTGGCTTTGATGATGCGGAATACAATGTTAATCGCAATGAATACATAAACAGCTACCACAACGACGCCGAGGACCTGAATCATGAGGAAATGCGGATTTCCTGTGTAGAGGAGGCCGTCTTTGACAGAGAAGAGACCAGTCAGGATGGTCCCGAGCGCACCGCATACGCCGTGAGCGGAGATGGCGCCGACCGGATCATCGATCTTCATCTTCTGATCGACGAATTCGACCGCATAGACGATCGCGATACCAGCGATGAGGCCGATCCAGAAGGAGCCGGCGACAGAAACGACATCCGTGCCTGCGGTGATGGCTACAAGACCAGCGAGGCCGCCGTTCAGTGTCATGGAGACATCCGGCTTGCCGTATTTCACCCAGGTGAGAAGCATAGTGGTGACAGCACCGGCAGCAGCCGCCATGTTCGTGGTGACCATGATGCTGCCGACGGAGAGGATCGTATCATCCCCGGTCATGGAAACGGTGGAGCCGCCATTGAAACCGAACCAGCCCATCCACAGGATGAACATGCCGAGGCAGGCAAGCGTGATGGAATGACCGGGGATCGCATTGACGCTGCCATCCTTATTGTACTTGCCAATTCTCGGTCCAAGCAGAGAGGCACCGACCAGAGCGCAGACGCCGCCGACCATGTGTACACAGGTGGAACCGGCGAAGTCATGGAAGCCAAGCTCGGAGAGCCAGCCGCCGCCCCAGATCCAGTGACCGGAGATCGGATAGATCAGGAGAGAAATGACCACGGAATAAATGCAGTAAGAGGAGAATTTCGTGCGTTCTGCCATCGCGCCGGAGACGATCGTCGCAGAGGTCGCACAGAAGACGGTCTGGAAGAAGAGGTAGACCAGCGGAGGATAGCCTGCATCGCCCGTATCATAGTGAGTGACGAAGAGATCCGGCGTACCGATGATACCGCCGATATCGGTGCCGAACATGAGCCCGAAGCCCAGGATCCAGAAAACGATGGTGCCCAGCGCAAAGTCCATGAAATTCTTCATGACGATGTTGCCTGCATTCTTTGCTCTCGTGAGCCCAGTCTCCACCATCGCAAATCCCGGCTGCATGAAGAATACCAGGATAGCCCCCAGCAGTGTCCAGGTCGTATCCGCAGAGGAGTACTTTCCCTCCGCATCCGCCGCCATGATCATGGTCGGCGTGCACAAGGCCGCCGCCAGGAGCGGCCATTTGGCTAAAATTTTTCTCATTTTTACCACACCCTTCTAAAAAAGAAATAAGAGTTTTCCCGTACATAGAGAAAGCCCGGACCTATGTCCGGGCTTCATTGTCCAAAAGAAAAAGCCTCGATGCCCATGCATCAAGACCTCTTTGTCCTCTGTGTACTTGTCATTCATTGCTGAATATGCAGATATGATAACGCTAAGAGCCGCCGCCGTCAAGGGGGAAAATGGGAAAAGTTGTCAGAAAAGGGAAATGGGGCTAGCCCGTGGGGGTGTGCTGCGCCTTGACCACGAATGAAAACCTCGCTTGAATAAGAAATTAGAAATGAGTGACTGGTGACTAGTGACTGGTAGCTAGGGATTAGGGATTGGGGATTAGGAGTGACTAGTGACTTGTGACTAGGAGACTAGGAGACATCAGACTCTCGTATCGTCATTTCGAGCGAAGCGAGAAATCTTTCTTGCTTACCGCTAAACGAAAGATGTGTGAAAGCAGAAATACGTAGCACCAAGGCGTCGTTTCCGTACCGATGCTTATGTGATACTGACCGCAGCGCAAGAAAGATCCCTCGGCTACGCTCGGGATGACGATAGCGCGAAGCACTATCAAAATTCCGCGGCGCTTCATTATTTTATGCGCCGCACCACCATTTCGCATTTCTCATTTCTAATTTCTCATTCAAGCGAAGCTTTCAACCCTGAACCCGCCAACCTGAACCCCTGAACCCATTACAAATTTCCCTCTTGACTTCCCATTCCCGAAAGTGTATAGTAGTTTCAACTTCATAAAGGCAGTGAAGAGAAGAGTACATGAAGGACGCTGGCAAAGAGAGCTCCGGCCGGTGAGAAGGAGCGCAGACGAATCCATGGAAGATGGCCTCTGAGCCTGGCATGCTGAATGATGAAGCAGCCCGGGATCTCCCGATATAGAGACAAGGTATCAAGGCCACGGCCGTCGTACCTCATAAGGTGTCTCGAAGTGATTCGGACATAAAATTGGGTGGTAACACGAAGTATCTCGTCCCTTTCAGGGAGCGGGATTTTTTTATTGCCCCGCATTTCCTACCAAGGAGGAAAACATGATGAAATTCACAAAAGCAATCGCACTGTCCCTCGCCGCTCTCGTAGCCGCTGGCGCCATCGCAGGCTGCGGCGATCAGAAGAAAGAATCCAAAGCACCGGCGGAAAAGAAAGAAATCACCGTCGGCATCACTTCCGGCTATTCCGAACAGGTCATGGACTTCGTCGCAAAGAAAGCGGAAAAGGAAGGCCTCAAGGTCAACCTCAAGACCTTCGGTGACTACGTCACCCCGGACTCCGCGCTCGCATCCGGCGACATCGACCTGAACTCCTACCAGCATGGCCCGTACCTCGAAGCCTACAATGAAAAGAACGGCACGAAACTTATTTCCATCGGCAACACCTACCTCGCTCCGCTGCGCATCTACTCCAACAAAGTCACCGACCTGAAAGACGTGCCGGACGGTGCGAAAGTTTCCATCCCGAACGATCCGTCCAACGGCGGCCGCGCCCTGCTTCTCCTCGACAAGAAAGGCCTCCTCAAGCTGAAGGAAGGCATCGACCCGACCAAGGCAGTCGTCGGTGATATCGTCGACAACCCGAAGCACCTCGAAATCCTCGAACTCGAAGCACCGCAGCTCCCGCGTTCTTTGGATGACGTAGCGATCTCTGTCATCAATGCCGGCTACGCAAAGGCTGCCAGCCTCGACACCAAGACCGCCCTCGCCACCGAAGACAACACCTCTCCTTATGTCAATATCATCGCAGCCCGCGAACAGGACAAGGATAACCCGACCTACCAGAAATTCGTCAAGATTTTCCAGAGCGAAGATGTCAAGAAATACATCAATGACAACTTCAGCGACGGCCTCGTTCCGGCATTCTGATAGCAGGAGTTGACTGCCATCACGAAAGGCCCGTTGGACCATCTTCCAGAAAATGGAAATGCCCCGACGGGCCTTTTTGCACCTGAGTAGAATGAGGGACTGGGGACTAGTAGCTAGGGATTAGGAGCCTGGAGTGACTAGTGACTCGTGACTGGTAGCTGGGGATTAGTATCTAGGGATTAGGGGTGCAAAGTAACTGGTGACTAAAATGCAACCTTCGGGCATCGCCCTATTTATACTCTGCGGCGCTTCTGATTTTTATGCGCCGCACCACCACTCCTCACTCCTAACTCCTAACTCGAGAGCAAAGCTTTCATCCACAATCAAAGGGCAGCACGCCCTAAGGGCTAACCCTGAACCCTGAAGTTTGAAAGCAGGGATGCATGGCCAGGGATTAGGGGTCCGAGTGACTGGTGACTGGTGACTTGAATACTACTTTCGAGCATCACCCTATATATACTTGCAGCGAAGCCGCCACCTTCATTCCTCATTTTCCATTCACACATCCCCCCCTTTCCTTTATAATAGATATAACTAAAAGGAAGGGGGATCTTTTTATGTTACGCATCGCAACGGTCGACGACAATCCGGCCGACCTCAAAGAAATCAGGATATGCCTCTCGCATTATTTTAAGAAACGCGCCGGAAAAATACCCATCGACTACACCATCACGGCCTACACCAGCGGGCCATCCTTTCTGGAAGATTTTGAGAAAGGAGACTACGACCTCATCCTCCTTGACATCTACATGCCTCGCATGACAGGCATGCAGGTCGCCGAAGAGGTCCGCGCCGTCGATGAGGACGCATGGATCATCTTCCTCACCACCAGCCGCGACCACGCGCTCGAAAGCTACAACGTCTTCGCCTCCGGCTACGTGCTAAAGCCGCTCCTTGAAAATGCGCCGCAGCTCGAAGCCCTTTTGACGCGTCTCCTCCCAGAGGATGCACTCGCGGCAAAGACGCTCACCGTAAAGCTCGCCGGTGGCGAATGCCTCTCCGTCCCCTACAGCCACATCCTCTACATGGACTGCCATGGCAGCCGCGGCGCCGTCCTCCACCTCGAAGACCGCGCCCTCGCCTCGCAGAACAGCTATCAGGAGCTGGCAGACATTCTCCTTAGCGATGAGCGCTTCCTCGAGTCCTACCATCGCCTCATCCTCAATATGAATGCCGTCACCGCCATGAAGGAAGATACATTCCTGATGAAAGGAAATCACTCCCTCCCCATCAGCCGCCGGAAAAAGAAAGAAGTCAAGCAGCAGTACATGCAGTTTCTGCTGTCAAGATAGAGCTAGTGACTAGTGGCTGGTGGCTAGGGATTAGGGATTAGGGATTAGGGGTGCCGAGTGACTAGTGACTGGGGACTGGGAAACACCCGTCCCCCTGTCATCCCGAGCGCAGCCGAGGGATCTTTACTGCACTGCGGGAATCAGTGTGTATGCGCCGAGGGAAAACGATGTCCTGGTGCTGCCTCACATCAGGCGATGAGCGTTCTGCAATAAAGATTTCTCGACTACGCTCGAAATGACGATGCGCGCAAAGCGCTATCAAAACTCCGCGGCGCTTCTGATTTTTATGCGCCGCACCACCATTCCTAATTCCTCATTCCTCATTCCTCATTCGAGCGAGGCTTTCCATCGCAATCAAGAGGCAGCACGCCCCTCGGACTCGGGCACTCATTTCATAAGGAGCAAACCCATGATCGACATCCTTCTTCTGGTCTTTGCCATCGCCATCCTTCAGGCGGGCGGGGCCTATGTACGCTATATGCCCTTTGCGGGCATCATGGATGACAAGACGAAACGCCGCCTTTTTCGCGTGAACTGTCTCATCCAGCTCATCAATATGAGCTGGATGGCCCTCCTCGTAGACCAGCTCGGTCTCAACGTCTTCACCTACAAGTGCTGTCTGGCGCTCGGCTGGATTCCCTTCTTTCTCTCGATGCTTTTCATCTTTCCCACCGCTAGAGCCGCGCAGATCTTCATCCTCGGCATGCAGGGCATCTACATGTTTGCTCTCCACGGCATATCGGGCATCTGTATACTCCTTGGATTCTCGGATATACCCACAGAGAATCTCCTGATCGAGCATCTTTTCATCTATGACATCTTCTTTGCATTGACGCTTCCCGGTGCCTACTGCGTCTTTTCTCCCATGCTGCCCTCGAAACGTTTCATGAATGAAAAATCCTACTCCTACTACATAGCAATCATCCCGATGCTCCTTGTCACCGCCGCTATGCCGACCAGCCTCTTGGGCAAGCTCTGGTCTCCTGATAAACTCTTTGTCTGGCTCATCCTCACCGTTTTCTTCATCGCCTTTGACCGCTACCTCATTCGGGAAAAGAAAGACTTTGAAAATATAACGAATATCCAAAGCGCAAACCACCTGATGGAGAAATCCATTTCCTTCCTCCAGTCCTATGCCCAGCTCCTGCAGGATAACGGGAAAGAAATGTCCATCTTCCGACACGACCTGCGTCACCGGATCCTAGCGCTCCACGGACTCCTGCAGCGCGGGCAGACGGAAGATGCCCTCGCACTTCTGGAAAGCAGCCACGAAGACCTGGAGCGCACCGCCACCCATCCCTACTGCCTGAATCCGATCATCAACGCCATCATCTCTATCTATTTCGAAAAAGCGAAAGAACTCTCCGTCCGCACCAGCCACAAGATTTCCTTCCCGCAGAGCCTTCCCTCCATCGAAAGCCCGCTCGCCTATGTACTTGCGAACCTGCTCGAGAATGCCATCCAGGCCTCTGCCACCATGCCCAAAGAGAAACGGACCGTCGACCTCACGCTCCTTATGAAGGGAAATCAGATCGCTCTCTCCATCGTGAACCAATACGACGCACCCATCCGCTTTGATGAGAATGGCTACCCCAAAGCAGACAAGGAAGGCCATGGCTTCGGCATGGTCTCCATCGCCCGCTTCTTAGACACCCACCACGCCTATAAAAATTTCACACAGGAGGATGGTAAAGTACGCTTCGAAGCATACTTCACCGTAGAAGATGAGTGACTGGTGACTAGGGACTGGTGACTGGTAGCTAGGGACTGGTAGCTAGGGACTGGTGACTAGGGATTAGAAATCCGGTTTACCGTTTATTTACATTCAAGGAGTAAAATAAAGAAAATAGCAAGAGCTGGAAAGCAGCACCATCTGCGCTAAGGCCTCTCTCGTATCGTCATTCCGAGCGAAGTCGAGGAATCTTTTTCGTTCGCGGTAAAACAATTCATGTGAACGAAGGAATAACGGGAAACTTGTCATCCCAATTCAAATTCGCTCCGCGAATTTTGCGATACTGCGCATCGCCCAACCTCCGCCCTTCGGGCACCTCCTTCCAGAGGAAGGAGGCTGTGTTCTTTGTTCTTTCTAAAAAATTCGGCGCGCAGCGCCGCACCACAACCCTTTGAACCCATCAACCTGAACCCTGAACCTTCAGAACCCATTGCACCCCACTAGAAAGGAGTCCCATCATGATCCGTCTTCTCTTTATCTCGCACACAGGAAATAATGAACCGCCGATGGCGCAATGCATCATGGACCACCTCATCCGAAAGGCCGGTCTGACAGAAGCCCTCTCCGTCTCCGCCGCCTGCTTTGCCAAAGAAGGCGCATCCCTTTCCAAGGCGGCGCAGGAGACGCTCTCCGCCCACGGCATCCCCTATACAGAGAAAAAGGCCTTCCCCATCGCATGGAAGACCTATGATGAGTACGACTTCATCCTCCTCATGAATGATAAGAACAATCCCGACATCTTCAATACCATGGGCGGCGATGTCGATGAGAAGATCCATCTCCTCTCCGAATTCGCTGGAGAAGAGGGTGATATTCCAAACCCGCACAAAGGCGGCACCTTCGAAGACGCGTATGAAGAGGAGGAAAAAGCCTGCAAAGGACTTTTGAAGAAGCTCGAAGCATGGATACGGTGAATGGGAGACGTCAGATGTCAAACTCCAAATGAAGGCGGCGCTTCCTTATTATGATGCACTGCACCGCCATTTCTTATTGTTCCCTCGCTGCGCCACAGCCCTGAAGTTTGAAAGCAGGGATGAGGGATGAGTAGCTAGGGATTAGGGATTGGGGATTAGGAGTCACAAGTGACTAGTGACTGGTGACTGGTAGCTAGGGATGAGTGGCTAGGGATTAGGAGCCTCGAGTGACTAGTGACTGGTGACTGGGATTTCTCCGGCATCGTCATCCCGAGCGCAGTCGAGGGATCTTTACTGCACTGCGGGAATTAGCGTGTATGCGCCGAGGAAAAACAATGTCCTAGTGCTACCTCACATCAGGCGATGACCGTTCTGCAATAAAGATTTCTCGACTACGCTCGAAATGACGATGCGCCGCGCGAAGCGCTGTCAAAACTCCGCGGCGCTTTCATATTTTTATGCGCCGCACCACCATTTCGCATTTCTCATTTCTAATTTCTCATTCAATCGAGGCTTTCATCCGCAATCCATGGGCGATCCGCCCACGAGCTAACCCCGAACCCAAACAAAAAGGAAGCTCTCACGAGCTTCCTTTTTTGCATGTACTTTATTCTGCTTTCTCTTCCAGAATCCCCATGAACTGTTCTCCCGTGATGGTTTCCTTTTCATAGAGGTACTTCGCGAGCTCATCGAGCTTGCTGCGATGTTCCACAAGGATCTTCCTTGCTTTCTCGTGCTGCGCCTTGATGAGATCAGAGACGGCCTTGTCGATGCGTGCCTGTGTCTCCGGCGAGCAGGCGAGGGTGGTATCGCCGCCCAGATACTGGTTCGTCACATTTTCCATGGCGACCATGCCGAATTCATCACTCATCCCGTACCGCGTGATCATCGCGCGGGCAAGGCGGGTGGCTTTCTCGATATCGTTCGATGCCCCATTGGTGGATGTGCCGAAGACGACCTCCTCCGCCGCGCGGCCGCCTGTCAGGGTAGCGATCTGGTTCAGCATTTCCTCTTTATTCATGAGGTAATGATTGCCCTGATCCACCTGCATGGTGTAGCCCAGCGCCCCGCTGGTTCTTGGGATGATGGTGATCTTCTGCACCGGCGCGGTGTGAGACTGCAATGCTGCGACAAGAGCGTGACCGATTTCATGGTAGGAAACAATGCATTTCTCTTTGTCCGTCAGGATCGCATGCTTCTTCTGGTAGCCGGCGATGACGACTTCGATGGATTCCTCCATGTCTTCCTGCGTCGCATAAGGACGATGGTCGCGAACGGCGCGGAGCGCGGCTTCGTTCACAATGTTTGCGAGCTCTGCCCCTGATGCGCCGGAGGCCATGCGCGCCACCTTGTCGTAGTCGATGGAAGGCGCGGTCTTGATCTTCGCCGCATGGACCTTGAGGATCGCGACGCGCCCCTGAAGGTCCGGCAATGTGACCGGCACCTGACGGTCAAAGCGTCCCGGACGAGTGAGCGCCGGGTCAAGTGACTCCGGACGGTTCGTCGCTGCGAGGATGATGACGCCCGCATTGTCTTCGAAGCCATCCATCTCTGTCAGGAGCTGGTTCAGCGTCTGCTCGCGCTCATCATTGCCGCCCAAGGCAGCGCCGCCGCGCTTCTTGCCGATGGCATCGATCTCATCGATGAAAACAATGCACGGCGCTTTTTCCTTCGCCTGCTTGAAGAGGTCGCGGACCTTCGCCGCCCCCATGCCGACGAACATTTCTACAAATTCCGAGCCGGAAATGGAGAAGAATGGCACTTCGGACTCGCCGGCGACGGCCTTCGCCAGCATGGTCTTGCCGGTGCCTGGCGGGCCCACGAGAAGGATGCCCTTCGGCATCTTGGCACCGATGTCTCTGTACTTCGTCGGATTATGCAGGTACTCGACGACCTCCTGCAGGCTGTCCTTCGCTTCATCTTCACCGGCGACATCAGAAAATTTGATCCCGTTCGTCGGCTTGACGAAGATCTTCGCATTCGATTTCCCCATGCCGAACTGCATCGCGCCGGGACCTCCCATGTTCTTCATCAGCCGCTTATTCATGTAGTGGCCGATACCGAAGAAGATGAGGATCGGCAGTACCCAGGAGAGCAGCGCCGATAAGAGCGGATTCATCGCTTCGACGATCTCCCCTGTGAAATCCGCGCCTGACTTGTGCAGACGTTCCACCAGCTCGGGGTCATTCATGATGGCGGTCTTGTACGCCTGCTTGTCGTCCTTCTTCGTAAAGAGGATCTTGTCCTGCTCCACCTGTACCTTGTCGATCTCCTGATTCTCCGTCATCGTCATGAAGGAGGAGTAGTCCACTTCTTTCACGGCATTCTCACGGAGCATCGGCACGAAGATCGAGTTGAACAGGAAGATCGCAAGGAAGATCAAAATGTAATACGCCAGTATGGGCCGTTTCGGCATTTTGACTTCGTTCATAGCGTTTTCCTTTCTTTGAAATATATTTTTGACCATTGGTCAGTAATTATATTATACGCTCTCGCAGAAGGAAATGATAGGGGGATAATGGGTTCAACGGGGGAGATGAGTAGCTAGGGATTAGTGGCCAGGGATTAGGAGTTTCAAGTGACTGGTGACTAGTGACTTGAATACCACTTTTCGGGCATCGCCCAATATATATTCGCGGCAAAGCCGCCACCTTCATTCCTAATTCCTCATTCCTAATTCCTCATTCGAGCAAAGCTTTCAGTCACAATCAAGGGACAACGCCACCGAGGCTGACCCTCCCCCCTCTATCGGATCCCCCAGAACCGCTCCGTATTCTCCTTCGCGCATTTCGTGACCACCTCTTCCGAGACGCCCATGTAGTGCGCGAGCGTCCTCGCCACATACGTGATATTCTGCGGCACATTCGTCCTCGGCAGGTGGAATCCGCGCGGCGTGAGGTAGGGCGCATCCGTCTCGATCATCACGCGGTCCAGCGGAAGGATCGTCACTGCCTCGCGCAGGTCATCTGCGCGGCGCTCATCACAGATCCAGCCCGTGATGCCAATGTAGAAGCCCATCGAAAGGAGCGTCTTGAGCGTTTCCTTATTTCCTGTATAGCAGTGGACGACCGAGCGCGGACAGATGGATTCGTGTCCGGTAAAGCAGGCGATGAAGTCCTCCGCTGCATCCCGCTCGTGAAGGAAGAGCGGCTTTCCCAATTTCTCTGCGAGCGCGATGAGCTCCTTGAAGTAGTGGATCTGATTCTCCTTCCTGCTGTACATGCGGTCATAGTCAAGCCCCGTCTCCCCCACCGCCAGGATGCGGGGATTCGTAGTCAATATTTCCTCGATGCGCGCGACATCATCCTCCTTCGCTTCGTCAGCGCTGTGCGGATGGATCCCCGCCGTCCCGTAGACGTCATGGGTCTTCGTGAAATCATTCACGAGCTCATTCTCCTCCGCCTCCGAGCCCGTCAGGATGCACTGGATCCCCGCGGCGTGCGCATCCTCGATGATCTTCTCCGGATGGGGGAAGGATTTCGTAAAAAGATTCAGTCCGATATCGTAGTAGGTGTATGGCATAGCGTTCGTCCTTTCATTGGCATAGTTCATATTTGGCATAGCGGCCTCGTCCAGTGAGTACCAGCTTGCGCTCTTCACATAGCTGCTGTAAAAGTGCATATGCCTTCGGTTTTGAAACACGGAGGAGCTCCACCACATCCGTTTTCGTGATAGCACCATTCTGACTTTCCGCCAGTTTCAATATCATTTCAGGAAAACGTACCTGATCAATTCCTCTCTGGCGTGTATACTCCTTCGATTTTCCCGTCTTGCGATAGACTTTCTGTCCAAGCATCAGCATTCGCTGCGAAGTACGACCAATTTCCTCAACCACGCCACGTTCAATCAGTGTCTCGATCAGAGGCTTCAGTCGCGTCAGAGAAGCATGAGTCCGCTCCACCAAGTCATGCATGCTGACTTTACGCTCACTATACAACACCGAGAGGATTAAAAGGGTATGGATAGCCAGCGGATGTCCCATAGATTTCTGTTCATCCATAATCATCTGGATGAATTCTGTATCTGCTTTGGCACGAGGGATGAAAAGCGTCACCTGCTTCGAGGTCGACTCCGAATAATCAGGCCAAGGACGGCCAAAGGTGATCGAACCCTCAAAGATGCGGTCAATGCCACGTCCAGTCCGTTCCGCCAGTCCGATTCGCTTCAATGCATCAGACAACAGTGGATTTCGTCCGCAGGGCTCCGCCGTCAGCAAATTTTCCAGCGTAATCCCTTCAATGAATCCGCCCGGATTGCTGATGGTCAGCCCCTCATCACTGACCTGAATGCGCACGCTTCCCATCATAGAGTAATCCCGATGGGCAAACGCATTGATCAAGCCCTCGCGAAAAGCCGGCTTTGAAAACTCAGGAATCGGAATGCGGAACATGCCATAGTCGAATTCTTTCTCCGGGTTCCACGCCTTCATGTACGAGGAAAACAGATCCACCAGTTCCATGATGGGTTTCGTAAATGATTCATTCATCACGACCCGAGTTCCCTGCATCACATGGAAAACAGCACTGGCCGTCGGAATGAGCCGCTTCAGGCTCGACTCTTTCCCCACCAGCAAAAGCCCCGTCAGCGTAGGATATACCACTTCTCCCACACGCATCGTCAACCGCAGAGCCTGCTCGAGTTCCTCGTCCGATAAAGCAAGCAACTGCTGATCTCCATTCTGATTCTGAATGGTCTCCCGCAGGCGGATCAGCTGATTAGGATCTAGGTCCTCGACCGTCCCATCCTGAATGGGCTGCGCCGAGAAATCTAATTTCCGCAAATCCGACAAACGCGTGTAGATTTCATAGGGATACATGGGAATGACTTCCGGTCCTCCATCCACTTTCAGTCTCCGCTTTAAGATTTTCCCCGACGCTGTGGCAATCACGGAGTAGCTCTTGGGGATAGAAATCACCATAACGGGCAAATCATCGCTATAAAGAATTTCCGTCCGCACCGACAAGGAAGGCCGCGTGCGATTGGCAATAAGCGCCGCCAGCCCGATCGGATCCTGATGATGCTTCACGATCCCACTCACTCGCCCATCATCTTCGATACCCAGATAAAGCGTGCCTCCCTCAGTATTCGTCATGCCGACAATCTCATCCACCAGACTCTCATCCGAATATCCTTTGCCTCTGTCGCTTTTGAATTCAATGGTTAGCGTCTCTTTCTTCGGCAAATCGCACATGATGCTGTCCCTCCTTTGATTGAAATATCATTTCAATTCAATTTAATTTAATTCATTTTAACTCAATTTCTGTATAAATTCAATTCATTTAAATTATTTCAATGAATTGAATTGACGATTTTAATTCATTTTTGAATTGAAATCATATTGAGTTGCATTGAAATCGATTTGAGACACAAAAAAGGAGCCCACAAGGGCTCCTGACATGTCTATGGAGCGGATGAAGGGAGTCGAACCCTCCTGTCCAGCTTGGGAAGCTGGCGTTCTACCGATGAACTACACCCGCATACTCATGCATAGATAATACCATACTTTCCGCTCTTTTTCCAGTCTTAGCGAAAAGTTATTTAGGGAAACGCTGATTCGATCGTTGCCAGATTTTACTTTTGAAATTTTATGCATAGCGAGGAATAAGGGGCGAAAATAACGAGCTATGTAAGGAAGGCTATAACGAGGCCATGTATAAAAATCCTTACAGAAGCTAACTCTGCGATTGAATCAGCGTTTCCTTAGATTTGAAGTGCCTCGTCAAGTCACCAGCAACAAAAAAGCACCGTTTTCGCGGTGCTTTTGCGTGCAGCGAATCATCCCTTGATAGCTGCTTTCCCTTTCTTCAGCCAGTCCATGAGGAGCGGGGAGAAGGCGGAGAGGACGCAGAGGATGATGAGGACCCAGCAGATCGGGGTAGAGAAGAGGATGGAAATGTCGTTGCCTGAAAGGGTGAGGCTTCTCCTCAGGCCACGCTCGCCGATCGGCCCTAAGATGAGGGCGAGGACGACGGCAGCGGTATTGAGGCCCATCTTACGCATGAGGTATCCCATGACGCCGAAGATGAACATGAGGACTACGTCGACGAAGCTGTTATTGATGGCGAAGGAGCCGACGACGCAGAGGACGAAGATGCACGGGATGAGGATAGCATCGGAGATCTTGGCGATGTGCGCGAAGATGCGGCAGCCGCCGAGTCCGATGAGGAGCATGAAGAACTGTACGATGACGAAGCCGGCGAAGAAGGTGTAGGTCATCGGCGCATATTTCGTGAAAAGCTCCGGTCCCGGCTGGAGGCCCTGGATGATGAGGCCGCCCATGAGGACGGCGGTGACGGATTCACCCGGGATGCCGAGAGTCAGCGTCGGGATGAGCGAGCCGCCGGTGACGGCGTTGTTCGCTGCTTCGGAGCCCGCGACGCCTTCGATGGAGCCGTGTCCAAATTTCTCCGGTGTCTTGGAAAACTGCTTGGCAGTATTGTAGCCGAGGAAGCAGGCGATGGAGGCGCCCGCGCCAGGAAGAATGCCGATGATGTTCCCGATGAGCCATGAGCGGATGACGGTCGGCGCGATCAGTTTCAATTCATGAGCTTTGAGCAGCACGGAGTCTTTGAATTTCACAATGCTTCCGCGTTCCTTGATGGCTTTTTCCATGAGGATAAAGACTTGGGACATGGAGAAAAGTCCGATCATCGCGCAGGTGACATTGATGCCGTTGTAAAGCTCATCAACACCAAACATGTAGCGCGCGGTCCCTTCCATCGGGTCCATGCCGATGGTGGAGAGGATGAGCCCGAAGGCGCCGCTCATGAGGCCCTTGACCATGGAGCCGGTGGTGACGCCGGCGATGATGGTGAGTCCGAAGAGGGCGAGCCAGAAATATTCCGGACTGCCGAATTTCATCGCAAGCTCTGCAAGGAGCGGTGCGAAGAAGTAGAGGGAAATGCAGGAGAGAAGCCCGCCGAAGAAAGAAGCAGTGCAGGCGGTGCCGAGCGCTTTGCCCGCGCGTCCCTGTTTGGTGAGCTCATAGCCGTCGAGTGCGGTCGCAGCCGAAGCCGGAGTGCCCGGGGTGTGGATCAGGATGGCGCAGATGGAGCCGCCGAAGATGGCGCCGCAGTAAATGCCGCCGAGCATGATGAGGCCGGTTTCTGCCTTCATCCCGAAGGTGAGAGGCAGGAGGAGCGCGACGCCCATCGCTGCCGAGAGGCCTGGCATGCAGCCGACAATGACGCCGATGGTGACGCCGATCACCATCATGAGAAGATTCATAGGGTCCAGAGCATTACCGAAGCCCTGGGCCATCAGTGCTAATGTATTCGCATCCATGTCATTTCCTCCTTAGAGCAAGTCTTCAATGAGCATGCCCATCGGAAGGGGCACATTCAGGAAGAGATCAAAGGTACCGAATACCAGCACCACCATACCGGCGAGGACCAGCAGAATGTAGAGCGGACGGATCTTGAAGAATTTCAGACAGAAGAGCAGGTAGACCAGGGATGCGGGATAGAAACCGACGAGGTACATCATGACAAAGTAGAAGATGAAGGCCGCAAACATGGTCCAGAATTGTTTCGGCATAAAGCCGTCGAAGAGGACCGGCATGTCGTTTTCCGAAGCTTTTTCTCTCCGGTAGTCACGCACCATCTGCCCCACGCGGACAGTGGTGAGAAGGAGCAGGAGCCCGATGACGAAGTGCGGATAGTGCCGCGCCCCGAGGGGAAAGCTCTGTGTCAGGTAGAGGAAAAAGAAACTGAAAGCGTACATGAAGCCGCAGATATAGATATCTGATTTTTTCATGAAATGGTTTGACTCCTTTGGAAAATGGGGTAAGGATTCAGGGTTGGCTCATGGGGCGTATCGCCCCGTGATTACATGCGAAAGAGGGGGAGCGGGTTCTATAGGTTCAAGAGGTTCCATGGGGTTGGTGCGGCGCATAAAATTACGAAAGCGCCGCGAAAAATTGAAACCAGCGGTTTTCTCGTATCGCCAACCTAATCCCTAGCCACTAGTCCCTAGTCACCAGAAAACAGAAGCGAGAAACGAGCGTTTGCACCTTCTCGTTTCTCGCTTTTGTGATTTCCAGAGAATAGGGATCACGCTGCGAATCCTGAACCTATCGACCTGAACCCTGCACCCTCAATTATTTCGCATACAGCTTAGAAACAACGTTCTTGCAGAAGTCCATCTGTTCTGCGATCATCTGGCCGAGGGCTTTGCTGTCTTTGAAATCGATGACCATGCCCGCATTTTCATGGGCTTTCTTGACTTCCGGATCTTCCATGGTCTTCTTGAACGCATCTTCGTAGAACTTGATCACATTGTCCGGGGTGCCCTTCGGAGCGACGAGGGCACGCGCGGAGCCGTACCATTTATTATAGTAGCCGAGTTCGCCCAAGGTCGGTACATCTGGGAGCTGCGGGTCTCTCTTTTCCGCATAGACGCCGAGGACTTTCAGCTCTGCGCTGTCGCCTTTGATGAGTTTTGCCACATCAGCGACTTTCGCGCAGGAGAAATCGACTTCGCCCTGACGGAGAGCGAGGAGCTGGTCAGCAGTTCCGCCATAAGGAACTGCGTTGTATTCAAATTTCGCAGACTGTGCAAGGAGCTGGGCTGCGGTGTGATTCGAAGCCTGCACGCCATTCGTAGAACATTTCAGCTGTCCCGGGTTTGCCTGTGCATCTGCAACGAGTTCCTTCAGGCTGTTCCACTTCGCATCCTTCTTGACCACGACGACAGCCGTTTCTGTCAGGTGGTTGCAGATCGGGACGATGGACTTGTCCGTGAATGCAGAGCCTTCCATCTGCGCGAGCGTGGTGTAGGTCGGCAGGTTGATGAAGCCGATGGTCTGTCCGTCCGGCTTAGATTTTGCAAGCTCCGTCCAGCCGATCTTGCCGTCAGCGCCCGGTTTATTTTCGATGACGAGTGTCTGCCCGACATATTTCTTCGCGCTGTTCGTCAAGAGACGCGCACCAGTGTCCGTGCCGGAGCCGGCTTTGTACGCCACGATGACCTTGACGTCCTTTGTTGGTTTCCACGCAGCGTCGCCTGCGGCTTTCTTGTCTTTGTTTCCGCAGCCGGCAAAAAGAATGCCTGCGGAAAGAACTGCGACACCGAGCAATGCCAGTTTCTTATTCATAGGTTTCCTCCTCGCATCTTCCGAGATGCTACCTCAAAATCGTGCAAGAGGATAGTCCGTCTTTCTGAAGGCTTCATCGCCCCTCTATTCTGTTGCACGTTTATCAGAAATATTTTATCATTCTGTTTTTTCGTAAACAACAGGTAAAGTGCTTGTAAAGCGTTTATTGAACAAGTATATGCTTGTTATTTGCGTTTACTCATGCTTCTGGCAGTGCATATGAGAGAAAGGCATAGAAGCCTAGTGGCATCTTCTAAAATTGATATAGAAAAGTTCAGGGTTCAAGGTTCAGCTGATAGCAGGTTTCTCGTTTTTGGGACTCCACACATCGACCACTGAACCGCGAATGACAAAGATTTCTCGCTTCGCTCGAAATGACGATATGGGGAAGGCGACCTTGCGAAGGGTCAGCGTTTTTACATGACTGTTGTGTAGCCCCTTGAAGAAGGGGCGCGCCGAAGGCGGAGGATAGACTGCCCCGCAGGGGCAGCCTTCTACGTGAAGGAATGAAAGGGAATGTGAGATCGCCCGTTCTCTCGTATCGTCATCCCGAGCGTAGCCGAGGGATCTTTTACGCCCTTGCGGCACTCTGTACTTATGAGGTAATGATAAAATCGCGTGGGTGCTTCGGCTGCTCCTCATCTGACGCTCTCCGTTTGACCGTTGTGCAAGGAAGATTTCTCGCTTCGCTCGAAATGACGATACGGGAGTCTGATGTCTAACGTCTAATCCCTAGTCACCAGTCACTAGTCGCCCCTAATCCCCAATTCCTAATCCCTAGCTACTCATCTCTGCTTTCAAACTTCAGCGAGCGCATCAAAAAAGCCCCTCCATGGGAAGGGGCTAAAAAACCAATACGTCCTTAAATCTTCGGCGCTCTATGAATGGTGCGCCGCACCTTCATTCCTCATTCCTAATTCGAGCAAAGCTTTCTTCCACAATCAAGGGGCAGCCCCCTAAGGGCTACCCCTCTATTCTCACGCGCCGAAGAAGATTTCCAGCCCGATCCCGATGAGGATCACGCCGCCTAAGATGGTCGCCTTATCTGCGAGCTTCATGCCGAAGCGTTTCCCGAGGAAGAGCCCTGCGATGCAGATGGCGAAGGTCACGATGCCGATGATGATACTTGCGAGCATCGCTTTGGCGAAGGGGTACTCTGCCAAGGTGAAGCCGACGGAGAGCGCGTCCATGGAGGTCGCGAGCCCCTGGAGCAAGAGGTAGCGCAGGCCCACGCTGACCTTGACGTCCTCTTCTTCTCCGGAGAGACCGTCACGGATCATGAGCCCGCCAATGGCGACGAGCAGGACCAGCGATGCCCACGGCACGAGCGGGAGCAGGACCTGAAAAAGATCGACGATCCGGTTCACACATGCCCAGCCTGCCATCGGCATCAGCCACTGGAAGAAGCCGAAGGTCCCCGCGATGAGACACATGGTGCGGATGCGGAGGAAATGATTCGCAAGGCCATTTGCCAGCGAGACGGAAAAGGCGTCCATCGCAAGTCCCACGCCGAGCAGGACACTGTTCAAAATAAATAAACCACTCATTGGTATCTCCCCGAAATGAAATGGGCTGTGCGGCTTGGGTAGCTGGGGACTAGTGACTGGTGACTAGTGACTAGTCACTTTCTCGCATTGTCATTTCGAGCACAAGCGAGAAATCTTTTTCATTCGCGACCTGTCAGGCCATATCAGAAAGCCTGCCTTTCGCCGGCCCTCGGGCATCGCCCTTTATAAAAATCGACGCGGAGCGTCGCACCTCTTAGCCTTCCCCATCGGGGAAGGGGGACCGCGGAGCGGTGGATAGGGTGCTTTCATAAATCGTCGATTTGAGATACTCCTTCCCGCTCTCTTTCATACCGCCTGTGCCCTATCCGCCCCTTCGGGGCACCGAAAGCTGCCGATACAAGACTACAGTCATCTATCATTGCAGCGCTCTGCGCTCCCTTCATTCCCCATCTTCCCATACGGGGTCTTTTCCCAACGAAAAAAAGACCCCGCGCACAGCCGAAAACTATGCACGTGAGTCTCGCATTTTTAAAGCAAGCCAGGCAGGATGTACGGGTCACTGCCAGTATGTTGACGGGCTCCACCGAAGTGGCTGCTACTCCCTCACTTATTGGAGAATGATAGCATGAAAAAGGGCAGATGTCAAAGGGATGGAACCGGTTCGATGGATTCTGCGGATTCTAAAGGGAGGGCGTGGTTCTCATCTTTCAGAAATAGCGCACTCTCTTAAATCAAAAACCTGCGGCGCTTTTTCATTTTGATGCGCCGCCCATCCCCCGTTGAACCGGTAGAACCCAATGAACCCTTTGAACCTATTGCCGTCTAATGACTTTCATCACGTCTTCCCACTCCCCAAACTGATACGGCGTCATCTGATCAAGCTCTTCGCGGTCGGCGTCGGAGTAGCGGTCATAGATCACGGCGAAGTCGATGCCGGCATTTCTTGCCGCGGTCGCACCCGCCAGCGAATCCTCGAAGATGAAGCATTCTTCTTTGGAAAGACCCATATCCTCGATGACCTTGAGGTAGATAGCCGGGCTTGGCTTGATCTCCGGCGCATCTTCCTGCGTGTAGATCCTCGTGAAGCAGGAATCAAGCGGTGCTTTGCCGCGGATATTTTTATTTCCCTTCCGATATACTTCCATATTGCCGCGGCGCGTGGTGCTGGCGATCACGAGTGTCTTCCCGTCTTTCTTGAAAGCATGGAGCACCTCCGGTGCGCCCGGCTTATAGTCCACGACCTCCTTCAGGAAATGCTGCGCTATGCGGTAACGCTCCTGCAGAATGTCTTCGGCCTGCCATGCAGAGGCATACGTTTTCCCCAGCTCCTCGCAGTAAGAAAGATACGGCTTTTCTGCATTCCGATGCTCCTTCAGGAAGCGCTCTCTTCTCTGCTGGACATCGCCCTCTGCCATGGCAGGCCCGCCAAGCGTTTGGATCAGCCGGAGATCCACCTGGTTCCACACGCCGACGGAGTCGATCAGCGTCCCGTCCATATCAAAAATGATCGTCGACTTGTTCTCAAACATATATGCTCCTTACTTTTTCAAGAATTTCTCGATCTCCGGATCTCTTTTGAGCGCCAAGAGCTCCTCCTCCGTCGGATAGACGGGGATGTCGCGGTCATGGTTCACGAGGCAGAGGAAGCCCAGAATGTCTCCTGCGTCCGCGCGAAACTGATGCCACTGCCAAGGCGGGATGGTGATGAGATCCCCTTCCCTGACTTCATGCACATCACTTCCAAGAAGCGCATGGCCCTTCCCTTTAAAGATCAAGACGAGATGCATGTGCTCATGCTTTTCCAGCGAGGAGAAGCCGTCCTTTTCCACTTGAAAATAACGGAACTGCACCGGAAGGTCGGCTTCGTTGTCAAAAAGGATCTGCTTCGTCACATCGCGAAAGACCCCTGGATTTTCCTTATAAATATGGGGTGTGATGCCCTCCCAGCCATTCGGCCGGCTGTGAAATTTATGGATCATGGATGTTCTCCTTATGGAATGGGTTCGGGGTTGGCCCGTGGGGCGTGATACTCTTTGATTGCGGCTGAAAGAGGTTCAGCGGGTTCTGTAGGTTCTACGAGTTCAAAGGGTTTGGTGCGGCGCATAAAAAAATAGAAGCGCCGAGGAATTTTGATGGTGCTTCGCACGTATCGTCATCCCGAGCGAAGCCGAGGGATCTTCCTTGCAGAACCATTAGCGCAACAATTGCGCTATTTCAATCACCGCTTGCTTCCAATCCCTAATCCCTAGCTACCAGTCACTTATCCCCGACTTTCTCTCAGCAAATCCTCGGAAGGCCCTCTCCCCGAAGCGGAAGGATGCGGCGGCATCCGCCATAGAGAGTCTTAAGATGCACGCCGCTTCCCGTGCTGACGCGCCCGATCTCTTCGGCCTCTGTCCCATAGGGGAGCGCGCGAAGAATGCGAAGCGCCGTCTCTGCCTCGGCGGCAGGGAGCGCGATCAGCATCTTGCCCTCGTTTCCCATCGTCAATGGATCAAGTCCAAGGATGCCGGAGAGTGCTTTGATCTCTTCTCTGATCGGCAGTGCCTCTTCGGAGAGCGTGATGGAAACGCCGGAGGCTGCTGCCAGCTCATTGGCAACGGTCGCCAGTCCCCCTCTCGTGATGTCGCGAATGGTATGGACGGGCAGCTTCGCCGCCAGAAGGGCTTCCACCAGATGATTCAGGGGCGCACAGTCGCTCGCAAGCGTCGTCTTCATCTGCATGCGCTCTGTGAGGATGACGGCGTGATGGTCGCCAAGCGTCCCCGTGACGAGGATCGCATCCCCATCGTGAAGATTTCCGGAGGAGATCTCACAGTCCGGCGCGCGATCGCCAAGGCCCGCGGTATTGATGTAAAGGCCGCCCTTCCCTTCGATGACCTTTGTATCACCGGCCACGATCGTGACGCCCGCCTCCTTCGCCGTCTCTGCCATGGAGCGGACGATCGGCTCCAGCACATCGGTGGAAAGTCCCGTCTCGAGGATGAAGCCCGCCGTCAGATAGAGAGGCCTTGCCCCCATCGAGGCCAGATCATTCACCGTCCCGCAGACGGAGAGCCGTCCGATGTCGCCCCCCGGAAAGAAGAGCGGCGAAACGACAAAGCTGTCCGTCGTCATGACAGGCACGCCGGAGAGGGGCGGCAGCACCGCACCGTCTTCCATACGGTCTAAGATGGGATTTGTCAGGTATTTGGCAAAGAGAGAGGCGATCAGCTTCCCTGTCTCCTCGCCGCCGCTCCCGTGGCGAAGTTCGATATTCATAAGTGGCTCCTTGTTGATTGATCGTTGGTTGGAAATAGGTGCAGGGTTCAGGGTTCGCCCAGGAGGCGTGCTGTCCCTTGATTTCGAATGAAAGCTTTGCTTGCATGAGAAATTAGAAATGAGAAATCGTGGTGCGGCGCATAAAATAATGAAGCACCGCAGAATTTTGATAGCGCTTCGCGCCGTCGTCATTTCGAGCGTAGACGAGAAATCTCTATAGCAGAACGCTCATTGCCTGATGTTCGGCAGCACCAAGACATCTTTTCCCCCCGGCGCATACACGCTGATTCCCACAGTGCAGTAGAGACCCTCGGCTACGCTCGGGATGACGATGCTGGAGAATCCTAATCTCTAATCCCTAGTCACTAGTCACGCAATCACTTCTCCCGATAGGTAATGCAGCAGGCGCCCTCGGAGGAGACCATACAAGCACCAACAGGATGCTCGGGCGTGCAGGCACGGCCGAAGCAGGGACATTCCTCGCTCGTGATGCGGCCTGTCAGGACATCGCCGCAGCGACAGCCGGCAGGCATCCGGTCTTCTGAGAGTCCCCGGCTGCCCGCATCGAGCGCGCGGTATTTCTCCCGGAGATAAAGCCCGGAGCCTGCGATCGTCCCAAGACCGCGCCACACGGCATCCCCCGGGGTGAAAACATCCGCAAGAAGAGACAGCGCCTTCGGATTTCCCTCTTCCGTCACGACACTCGGATACTCATTCCATAGTCCCCTCTTTTTCTGCGACGCCGCAAGCACGAGACGTGTCAGTGCGCGGAGAAGGTCCGCAGGCGAGAAGCCGCCGATCACCATCGTCTCTCCTGTTTCTTCTGCGAGCTTTCTGAAGGGACGGCTTCCCGTGATGACGGCGACATGGCCGGGGCAGAGGAAACCATCGATGTGGCTTTCCCTCGAAATCAGCGACATCGCCCCCGGCATCGTTTTGAGCGCCGTCAAGAAACGGACATTCGGGATGTGCTCTTCATAGACGCGCTGAATGAGATCCGCCCAGACAGGTGCCGTCGTCTCAAAGCCAACGGCGGCGAGGATGAAGGTCGTCTCGCGATCGGCG
>UQRR01000002.1 GCA_900543455.1 uncultured Dialister sp. | reverse complement strand
GTTCGAAATGGCGTCTCACTGGATTTTCGCGTCGCTTCACTCCTAAAAATCCAGTTCGCTTGCACAACCCCTTCGGGCAGCTCCCCCGATGGGGAGCCAAGAACGTTCTTCCGCTTAACTTAATGGCATTACCCTCTAGGGGAAGGTGCCCGAAAGGGGCGGATAGGGTGACTATGGCATGAAAGACAGCTGGGATAAGGTTTCCCGGTCATCCCTATGAGAGCTGCAAGTCCCCCCGCGGCAGATGGAACGCGAAAATGAGATGATCGTTATTTCACATCGCCTTTTTTTACTGCAAGGACTTTGCACAGGATGGTGAATGACCACTGCCGAATAGCAGGAAATGTTTTTGGGGAGCAGTTGAGCAGCTATAGAGAGACATCTTTTATCTCTTAGCAGGACGAAAAATGAGGAAAAGGGGATTTTTCAAAAATGGAATCCATGATATAATGAGAGAAACGCTGATTAGCGATTCAATCAGTGTGTCCTTAACACAAGAACCATTCAAAAATCGTGGGTATGAAACGGAGGCGCATGGATATGAAAGAAAAAATGAAGCTGTGCTGCCACGTTGCAATGATGAAACAAGAGAAAAATCGGGGGGGGTAAACAAACGTTCCGCCCTCTGCTTTTCGAGACCGCATGATAGAAAGTCTATCTTTCTGTCATGCGGTCTTTTTGCATTTGGAAGAAATGGAAAATTCACTTCCCTATCCCAAAGAATGTCCAAGGCCCTGAGTATAGTAAGAGCAGGCGGTGATCTGAACCCGCCTGAACCTGATCCCTAGGGAAACGCTGATTAAATCGCAGAGCCGGATTTCATATGGATTTTTATACATAGCTTCGTCATCATTTCCCTTACATAGCTCGCTATTCGCGTCAGATGATTCCTTGCTCTATATAAAAATCCAAGAATGAAATCAGACAACGATTGAATCAGTGTTTCCCTAGCCACTCTCAAATTCCAGACAAAGGAGAGATACATGAACGAAAATGAAAACAAAGGTACGCGCCTGCTCGATATGTACGATAGGCTGAGCCATGGAGAAATCCTCTCGAAGCAAGCGCTTGCTGAGGCTTACGGAGTCACGACGAAAACGATCCAGCGTGACATCGATGAGCTCCGCGCGCATCTGTCCGAGACCGCCCTTCGTGGCGGACGCGGGGAGATCCAGTACGACAGGGGAGCGCGGGGATATCGACTGGTACATTCTTCCTATGAGCACCTGAATCACAAGGAAATCCTGGCATTGGCGAAGATTCTCCTCGAAAGCCGCGCCCTGGAGCCAGTTGAACTTCACGGCATCCTAGACAAACTTATCGCCGAGTGTCCGCCCGAAGAGCGGAGCATCATCGAAGGCATCATCAAAAGCGAGACGTTCTACTACGTCCCGCTGAAGCACGGAAAGAAACTCTTGAATCGACTCTGGGATCTCTCGCTGGCCATTCGCGGCCAGGAGATCCTTCACATCCGCTACACCCGCATGGACGGTATCCATCGGGAACACCTTGTGAAGCCCGTCGCCATCCTCTTCTCCGAGTACTACTTTTACCTCGTTTCATTCAAAGAAGAAGAAAGCGAATACCCCACCATCTTCCGCGTCGACCGCATCGAAGAGATGGAGAAGACCGGAAAGACCTTCCAGATCCCCTACGCTGATCGCTTCAAAGACGGGGAATTTCGCAAGCGGGTGCAATTCATGTACCCAGGGCCTCTGCGCTGCGTGAAATTCACCTACAGCGGCCCTTCCGTAGAAGCCGTGCTGGATAGACTTCCTACAGCACAAATTCTGGAAGAAAAAGAGGGCGTTTACACCATCACCGCCGAAGCCTATGGGATCGGCATCGATATGTGGCTGGGGAGCCAGGGAAATAAGGTGAAGGTCATTCAGTAGGCAGTTGACCGTAACCTGTTAACCGCCAACTGCTAACTGTCAACCGCTTACCTATTACAAAAGGAGAGTGTTCAAAATGAGCAAAGGAAAATTTTATACCGGCGATTTCCATTTGGGGTATTGTGCTTTTTGTAAACATTGGTATGATCCGACCAATTCGGCCATTAAGCCACTGCCCGGAAATTGGTGGGAGTTCGATAGAGATAAGGAAGCCCGTTGTATGAAAACAGTTGGTAGGAAGACAAAAGGGCATAACACTTGTGATAAGTTTGAGCTGAAGATATAGAGGCGCGCGGCAGTTAGCCGATGTTTTGGATAGCGTGATAGCTGTTGATTGGTGAAGGGAGGATATATCATGAGCTGTAAGAAGATGTTCAAGGAAGATCTGCTGGCCGCTTTGGATGAGCCGGAAGTGCAGGAGAAGTTGCAGTCGCTGTTAGCTATTGATAGTGAGGTTCCTATCGCTTCTTCATATCCGAAGATAGAAGATAGTTACAGGGCAGAGTTAGCAAGGGAGAAGGAATTAGTAGAGCAATATCGAAGACAATTCCAAGAGGCGCAAGAGAGGGTTTCTTTGATAGACGAGGAAAGGAAGCGTATTTCTCTTGATAACAATAGGGTATCTGCTAAATATAGGGAACTGGAGAATGAATTTGCTGAGTCTCGTGTAGAATGGCAAAGAGAACTACGTGATATAAAAGCTGCTTATGAGCAAAAACTCCAGCAGTGTCATCAGGAGGTGGAAAAATGGCAGGAAAATCAGAAAACACAAGAAGCCATGGCAGCACCTTTTGCAGAAGCATTGCACATATACCAGCAAGTACAGTCCTTGTCACCGGAGTTGAAGAAACGAGTGCAAGCCTATTTCAAATTGCACACGCCAATATCATTTATAGTGTGTGCAGGGCAAGAAAATAATTTGTTTTCATTATGGGATATAGCTAAAGAAGAAAATAAAAATTGCTCCGTAGAGGATAAGTCTATTCTGCTGGCACTTTTAGCTTATAGCATCGAGCGGGTTAATGATGCTTGTGGCATACCGCGATATGCGTTGCGCCAAGACAAGGTAGGAGAACGATTTGATAATCGATTCCATAGTCGTTCGCTAGATAGCAGTCTATATAGTGGACCAATCAAAGAAGTGATTCTACCTGGCGTTATGCAGGTAAGTACAGGAGAGGTGAAGCGTCAAAGTGTGGTTCGGGTATAGGAGTGACATGATGGAACAGAATACAGAAGAAAGAAAAGAAGAAATTCATCCGATTCATGAATGGTGGATCAGTCAAGAAAAAATCGATGATATGAAAGGAAAGATACGTGAGGGGGTTATTCAAGATAGGATTAATCAGAAACTTTCTGAAATGAAAGAACATATCCAGCAGCTTCCCCAAAATACATTTATTCCGGTTAAAGAAGCTCCTTTTGTGTTCAGTACCAATCCAGCGGCTTGCTTATTGGTAGAAGATGTGAATCGTTTGAAATTGGGATTGGCTTATACATATCGTCCTTATTGCATGGGCCATGAACCTGGTGATGAAAATAAGATAGTAAAAATGGGTATGGGTGATTTTATAATGTCGGTAGGTACTATGAAGCAAGTACCTTACACTGGTTATGAGCCTGGTGATGAAAAGAAGATAGAAAGAATGAGGAATTTTATATGGTCATTATGTAGAAAAACGCAGGCAGAACACCTTTATAAAACGCTAAAATGGAGCATAGATTTAAAGGAAAAAATAAAGAAATATCAGTTCTATTCAAATCCCTACGGCGAGGCGAAATGGAATGGTGAACCTGTATCTTTAGTTTTGGGCGGATTTACATTGCAAGGGAAAAATACGTACTATAAATTTGATGATGATGACGAACATAATTTTAATGGTTCATATAAGCAACTAACTGCTGATTTATATGTTTCAGCAATTCCTGAAGGCAAACTCTCTCTCTGTTATATTTTGGAAAATGGATTCACGCCGCAGGAAGGTAAGGACCCTAATTTTTGGCCTGCGCTGGCCTTGCTACTTTCTCAAAATTTAGTGAAGTTGAAGGCAAATGAAGAAAATACGGGTTATGACTTAGAATATAACGAAGGGGATATTTCTATAGAATCGCTAAAAGACTTAGCGGTTGGGATGGAGACTGGAGGCCTTTTGAGGTCTTACTTTCAGGTTTCTGAGTCAGATGAAGTAGAGAAAGAAGTGGAAGAAAAGTTTCAGAAGAGTACCATTCCGGCTGCTGAACTTTTCGCAGATGTACTAGAACGTGACCGGTTGCGGTGTGATTTACCTGTTTATGAAATGCAAATGCTGACGGATCCCAATCGCGGTAGTTGGGATTTATGGGAGACGGAACGTCCCAACCATGAAGGAGAAAAGCGGTGTAAAGGTAAAAAATCTTTTTATGCCAGAGATCCAAGGCAGGATATATCAAAATTTGGTGTCATTGGCATTGATTTTGGCACGAAGAGCACCGTGGTGACATGTTTGGAAGATACCAATCAGATTATTCCTCTTCGCATTGGAACGGGGGAATGGGATAGAGAAGCAAGAGAGACTGATTATGAGAATCCAACGGTCATGGAGTTTACCAATATCGATGCATTTTTGAAAGTTTACCAAGAGAGAGCGGGAAAGCCAGATACACGATGGGCGGATGTAGATGTTTCCCATACTGCTGCAAACAACTGGAAAAGTAATGGAGATTCGGATGATTGTGCGGCCTTCTTAGGAGAATTGAAGCAATGGGCAGGAACCGATGGAAAACGGCTTCATATCCGAGATAAGGCGGACCATGAAAAGACGCTGCCACCTTATACTACGCTGCAAGAAGGAGATTTGGATCCTATTGAACTCTATGCATACTATATCGGGCTTTATTTGAACAATCAGCATAGAGGGAAAATCTATATGCGGTATTTGTTATCCTTCCCCGTGACTTATGCCAAAGAAGTGAGAGAGCGTATTTTGGAAAGTTTCCAGCGTGGACTAAAAAAATCACTGCCGTTGACGGTGGTACAGGATGAAGAACGTATGAAAAAATTCCGAGTAGAAAAGGGGGCTGGAGAACCTGCTGCTTATGCGGTATGTGCATTGCAAGAATTGCAACAAAAGGGAGAAATTTCAGTATCTAATGAGCAGCCACTATTCTATGGGGTTTTTGATTTTGGTGGCGGTACGTCAGACTTTGATTTCGGTATCTGGCGGAAAGCAAAGAAGGATAAAAAGGAAAAACGGTATAATTATGTGATTCATCATTTTGGCGCTGGCGGAAAGCAGTACTTGGGCGGGGAAAACCTATTGAAAAAATTGGCTTACCAGGTATTTAAAGAAAATGCGGAGACTCTTCGTGCAAAACAGATTCCTTTCGTACGGGCACCAGAGTGTGCTCCATTTCCAGGAGATGAAATGATTGTCAATGAATCCCAAGAAGCCGAAACGAATACACAACATCTCATGGAAAAACTTCGTCCTTTCTGGGAAAGGGCTACAGAAGAAGTACCGAAGGATTTCAAGGTAGATCCGATGAGTTTCTTTAATGCAGCAGGTGAAAAGGAAGATGCTGTGGACTTGACTGTGAATGAAAATTCCTTAGAAGATATATTGGAAAAGGAACTCAAGGAAGGAATAAAATCTTTCTTTGATTTGCTAGTACAGGTACGAGAAAAGCATAGCAGCCAATTGGCCGGCATTGATACTTGCCATATTCTACTGGCAGGTCGCTCCAGTCAATCTCCACTGTTCCAGAAACTTATGAATAAAGCGATCAAAACATATGAAGAGAATTTTGAAAGCTCTGAAAAAGAAGCAGGTCGGGGAATCGGGAAAGGGAATTTCTTTACGCTGCATAAGCCTCTAGGTAGTAAGGATATAGAGAAGAATCCTGCAGGAAAGGAAATGGAAGAACAAGTAGAAGGAACAAAATCGACAAAGGCATCTTGCGTGGATTTTTATGAACCCAATGGAAAAACTGGTGTAGCAGTGGGACTATTGCAGTGCCGTAAAGGGGGGAAAATCCACGTGATTTCCGAAACGGATAGTTCTTCAGCAGCAGAAATTAAGTTCAAGTTCTACGTAGGTGAAGATGAGGATGGAGTATTTCAGGCCATTTTGACACCAGAGTCCCCTTATGAGAAATGGCAGGAATTTGAATATGCTATGGAAACGGATAATGAGTTCCTTTATACCACCAATCCATCGGCGGGATTATCCAATGGCAATGGAATGAAGAGCATAGATACAGATATCCAGCGTGCGTCTTGTATCATTCCGGAAGATGTAGTAGATGAGGATGCGATGATTTATTGGCGTCCTATTGGTCCCAAAGCTTTGGAATATGTGGTGGCGGAAAGTGAGGAAAAGGTTAAAAAGGGAGAATATACCTTTGGACCAAAGAAGATTTTGTTAGGTAGTAGCAACTAATAACCAAAAGTGGAGGAAAATCCATGGATAAAAATTGGTCAATGAAAGAATCACCTATGCTGTCATTTTTACAGGATCCGCAACACCATTATCTGACGAAAGATCCGAATGTGAAAGTGATGCCTATCAAAGAGGAAGATTTCAAGGATCAAGATATCATCTTATATCAGGTGAAGAAAATCACCTTTGATGATAGCGATGAAGCGCCTCGTAAGGAAGCTTTGGAAAATATGCTGAGCGCGGTACGTATGCCGGGCATCAATTTTCTGTACCTCATCATGGGGAGTCCTGAGGGGGTGAAGTTTTATTACGGCTTATCTCGTGCTCGCCCTGATGAGAACGGGGCTAATATCCCTAGTTTAGGAAGCCATGTATTGCAGGCCAGTTTAAAAGGCAATTTCCGGGGCTGTCAGGTAGATGAATTGGGAGTGATTGAAAAAGACAATG
The DNA here is from genome assembly GCA_900543455.1 of uncultured Dialister sp. Classification (GTDB taxonomy): domain Bacteria; phylum Bacillota; class Negativicutes; order Veillonellales; family Dialisteraceae; genus Dialister. Next base: position 70,870 of record UQRR01000002.1, on the reverse strand, counting down.
TCCTTCGCAGCATGCGGAAAATGAAATACGCTGCTCGTATCGAAGGTGTGGCTGGTGCTATCAAAGATGGAGAAGAGTTTCAAGGAGTAGATCGCTTGGTGGATGTCATGCGGGGCAGTCCTTTCTGCGTGCTTATTGTGGCAGAATCTATGGATCAGGAACGGATTGCATCTATCGAAAAGAATTTGCAGGAAGCCTATTCTATGCTGAGTACTTATAGCAAGTACTCTGTGCAGCATGGACAGAATGAAAGTAATAGCCAGAGTCAATCAATAAATAAAGGCACCAATCAGAATGAGTCTACCAGTACAAGCACTTCGACTGGAGAAAATCGCAGTGAATCTCATGGTACAAACGTAAGTGATACTCGTGGGACGAGCGATAGTCATAGTCATGCCAAGAGCACAAGCACTGGAAAGGCAACATCTCATGGATCTTCTGAATATAACACTTCGGAAAATGGGTCAGAAGGTTCTTCAGATACAGATACTAAGGGGAATACAGCCAGTCATACAGATGGGCACTCTTTTAATCAGTCGGAAGGATCTAGCACTTCTCAGCAGACCGGAAGTAGTCACAGCCAAGGACACTCTTATAGTGAAGGTTCTTCAGAGGGAACTTCCCAAGGAATATCTGAATCCTATACCCAAGAATATCTCAATAAGTGTGCTCAGGAGTGGCTCAAATATTGTGACGAAGTCCTATTTCCACGGTTGGACTATGGCCGAGGCAAAGGGCTCTATATGTCTGCTTTCTATGTGATGTCTGATAATCCTTTATGTCAGCAACGGTTGGAAAATACAGCACTGGCCCTCTATTCCGGAAAGGCAGGGAATAGAGTGCCTTTGGAAGCGATCCGAATCAATGAGTACAATCCACAAAGAACCTGCATGAAGAATTTCCTTATCCCAGAAGGGAAAGTACCTACAGACCAGAGAAAAGAGCGTGCTTTCTTGTCACAAGATGTGAGAGTGGATGGGATTTCGCCTTTGAGTAATTGGATTTCTACCAATGAACTGGCCCTTATCGCAGGACTTCCCCAACGAGAAGTCATCGGTATGAAGCTCCGGGAACAAGTGGAATTTGGTTTGAATTATGAAAAACCAGAGAAAGAGGATTGTATTGATTTGGGCAATCTGCTTCAGGATGGGGTGGAAGTCGAGACATTGCCGGTCTATCTGGATAAGGATAGTTTAGATAAACATGTTTTTGTGGCAGGTGTTACGGGTAGTGGAAAGACTACCACTTGTCATCGAATTTTGCTGCAGAGCCAGCTGCCTTTCCTGGTGATTGAACCGGCAAAGACGGAGTATCGCATTTTGAAACAGGAAGCGGCTTGTAAGGACTTATTGGTCTTCACTTTGGGAAATGACCAAGTAGCCCCATTCCGCCTGAATCCCTTTGAATTGCAGCCGAAAGAATCTATCGATGCTCATGTGGATATGATCAAAGCCAGCATGGAAGCAGCCTTTGAAATGCAAGCAGCAGAACCACAACTTATCGAAGCAGCTTTGTATCGGTGCTATGAGAAAAAAGGTTGGGATGTGAATCTCACGCTCAATACAAAGTACAAGGACCCTTATGCACCAGGATGTGATTCATTTCCTACTATTTCTGATTTGCTGGTAGAAGTGAAACATGTGGTGGAAGAGCAAGGCTTTGATGATAGGCTGCGGGATGAATACAATGGTTCCATCCGTGCTATGCTCCAAAGTTTGATCTTAGGGGCTAAGGGTGCTATGTTGAATACGCCTCGTTCTATCGATATAGCTGGTTTGTTGGATAAAAAAGTAGTATTGGAACTGGAAAATATCCGAAATGGCAATGAAAAGGCACTCATCATGGGATTCATTTTGGCTGCTTTCAATGAAGCTATCCGAGAACGATTTGCGAAGGATGGACAGGAACATGCCCATATCATGTTGGTGGAAGAAGCTCATCGTCTCTTGAGCCGCTGGCAGCCGGGAGATGGTCTCAATAAGAAACTGGGGGTAGAAACTTTCTCGGATATGCTAGCGGAAATCCGTAAGTATGGGGAAAGCCTCATCATTGTGGACCAGATTCCCAATAAGATGGCTCCAGACGTTTTGAAAAATACGAATACCAAAATCATTCATCGCATTTTTGCCCAGGATGATAAGGAAGCGGTAGGAAATACTATGGCCCTGGACAATGATCAGAAGCGTTTCCTTTCCAGTTTACTTACTGGTCAGGCGGTTGTTTTCTCTGATGGCTATGAAAAAGCAGTGTTAGTGAAAATTGGATACGATACAGATACGTCAAAGACACCTTTGGCAGACGCAGAATTGACAGAAGCCGCTATGCATTACTATCAGCAGGAACAGGAAAAAGGTCGGTTTTCCTTCTTGCCGTTTCCGCAGCAAGCACTGGAAGGTGACGCAGAAACTATTGGCAAGGCCGTACAATTTGCTATAGAGAAAATACCGGCTCGGATGTTGCAATATTGGAATTGTCGAACGGCTAAGAAGAATAGCGGTTATAATGCGGCCTATGGGAACTTGTGGAAACAGGTACATGCTGCAGGATTGTGGTCAGTAGACGAAGTAGTCAATTGGGTATTTGATACCTACAATACATCTGATTCTGATTATGTAAAAGCTAAGACGAAAAAACTGCTGGTCATTTTCTTCACATCGTATCTGAAAGAAGAAATAGAAGTATTGCGGGATTTTGAAGCTGAGGGAATGGACGCCTGTGGGATTATAAAGCAGGATACTTATATCTAATAGAGACATTGATGGGTGTCTGTTGCTGCTTGTTGGGAGCAACAGTTTTCTGACCACTTGGCATGACATGCGTGTTTTAGTGACAAAAATTATACGAATGGGGAATTTTTGAAGGAGGAATGAATATGTTTGGATTGATTATAGGCGGAATTGCTGCTGTTGCAGGGGCTGTTAGTACGGCAGCTGCTACTATTGGAACCGCTTGCAGCACCATTGGTGGTGCTATAATGACAACCGTAGGTAACATTGGGACCGGAATACTCAAACTGGGAAAGTGGTTAGAACCGGTTTTGGAGGTTATTAATACCATTAGTACAATTATGGGAATTAGACCTGCAGGAGAGGACCCAGCTGAGCTTGGTCTGAAAGCACAGAAATGTGGTGAAAAGCCTGAGGATTATGGTTCGGTAGAAAAATATATTGCTCATTTGAGAAATGACATTCAATTGGATAAAGAGGAACTCAATAAACTTTCTGATGCGGATAAAGTGATGTGTACGGCTATGGGTTCTGCACTGTATATCAAGAATATGGAAGAAAGATACAATATGGACATGCCACCTATTTACTGGGAAAGAGCATGTCAAGCTGTAAATAGTGGAAATATGTCTGTTGGGCAGCTGAAAAATACTATGGATGCCATGAAAGAAAAAGGCGTAAAGAATGCAGAAAGTTTCTCTAACTATATGGATGGGAAAGCGAGCATGGAAGAGCAGATGGTTATTTTCGATTCGCTTAAAGAAGCCATGCATAAGGAGTTTCCAAATTTGTCTGATGCGGATTTGAATATCAAAGTTACGCATATCAAAGATTACATGGAACAAGATAAGCAATAAAAGGAGTTAAGGCAATGACAACGTGGTATATTGGTATTTTGAAAAAAGGTGAGAGGTTTCGTGCTTACTTTCGAGAAGGGAAAAATGGAAACTGGAAACCAATTCGATTAGAAGGAGAAACAGAAACGCCTTGGTCTGACCGGAGCTTTAAGGAAATCTTTAGATATTTACAGGTGGATGCCAGTACTAGTACATTGGGGATTCTTGTGCTTTCCGACCAAGAGGAATCTATTGCTTTTCCAGAAGTCAAAGAGGCTCTTTCCTTTAGTTATGAAGAGCTTCGTGATTTTTGTCAAAGGTATGCTTCAGGTGCAGCCCATTGGATTTGGCAGGGTAAGGAACTGGATGAAGGAATTTGCCTCAAAGTGGGATTCCCGATGGATAATTCGGCAGGGGATCAGTATATCCTAAGCCCCGCAGAATTGTCAGGAAACTTGGAGGGGCTATTGACGCCTGAATCGGCATTTCCTGAAAAGAAGGATACCATCAAGGAAATTAGGAACTCTCAAGAGGTACCAGAATCAACAACGGTTGCTTCCATACCACTGACCGAAAAACAACGAAGTCGTGACGCCTATTTCAAGGATATCTGCAATGGGGCTAGAGAAAATCCACTGAAAAAATGGTAATATATAGCATTTGATTATTTATTAGTAAAATGTTGTTGAGTATTCAGCTTAGGACAGATACTCAGCAACATGTTTTTGATGACTTCATATAATTTTAATAAATATTTTCCATACCCATTCTTTGTCCATTCTCATTGGTATACTGGAAGAAAAGCTGATATACAAAGCAGCTAGAAATGTATTTTCGAAGGAGGAGAATATCATGAGCACCCCCCAAAAATAGTATGTCAATATCTTTAACGGGAAATGAAAAATTAAACACCGCGGTATCTCTCTTTGTACGAGATCATGTTACGGAGGCTTATCCGCTATTTCAGGAATTGGCAAAGGAGGGGAATCCCAGAACATTATATTTCTTGGGCGAATATCATCGCTGGGGATTTGCAGGTCTTCCAGTCGATGAAAAATTAGGTTTCCAGTATCATCATGAAGGAGCAGAAAAAGGCGAAGTGCTGTGTCAGCTGAATTTGGCTTATGAGGAAGAAACCATTCAGGAAGATGTAGTGCAGGCTGTCATTCCCAAGGTATTTCCTTTGGCACAAGCAGGAGATGTGGCGGCACAAGATGAATTAGGTGATGCTTTGACCAATTTGGATCATCTCACCGATGCTTCTTTGAGTCATTTGGATGTAGCCAAAGAGGCAGAGCATTGGTTTCAAAAGGCGGCAGAAGCTGGGTATTGGCGTGGGGTCAATGACTTGGCGTATGCATATTGGGGCGAGACAAATATTGGTAAGGATTTGTATAAAGCCATTTATTGGTATGATGTTCTGGCTCAAATGCAAGGAGATCATGTATCGGATGCTGTAGAAAGCCTCGGTCTGCTTTATGAGGAGCTGGGAGATTATGATAAAAAATTCCAGCAGAGTGCTAAGTGGGCAGCAGAAGGATATGGCTGGCCTATGTATTATGTAGCTGAGTGCTATGAGAATGGAAAAGGTGTCACTGAAAATCAAGATAAGGCTATAGAATGGTACCAGAAAGCCTATGAATGTCATGGAGAAGTGGCTGGACATGCTGCTTTTCGCTTAGGATGCATATATGATGAACAGGGAAATTGGGAAACCGCTTTTGCTTGGGATCGTAGAGGGGCAGAAGAAGGATTAGATTGGTGCATGCGTTCTTTGGCTAATCGCTATCGCAATGGAGGAGGTGTGTCTAAAGATCTGAAAAAAGCAATGGAGTGGTACGAAAAAGCTTACAACCTTCATGGAATGATAGCGGGCGATGCAGCCTATCAATTAGCTGGGATTTATTCTGATGAAGAGAATGATGAAAAGAAGTGGGAATGGACAAAGAAGAGTGCCAATGAAGGGTACGATGAAGCTATGATAGACATTGGCCTCTGCTATGATGGAGATGATGCATCTTCTGAGGACCAGGCTAAGGCAATGGAGTGGTACCAGACGGCTTATGCACAGCATGGAACGGCGGTAGGAGATGCTGCTTTACTCATTGCGATGATGTATGACAGACAGGAACAGGCGGAAAAAGCTTTTGAATGGTACAGCAAAGGAGCCGAAGAAGGTTCTGAAGACGCGATGTATTTCTTGGCTCAGTCTTATGAATATGGCGCAGGCGTTCAGGCAAATCGTGAAAAAGCTATCGAATGGTATCAGAAGGTGGTTGATTGCCATGGTGATGAAGAAGAGGAGGCCGAAGAGCATTTACAGGCCCTGCTGAAAGAAATAGAAGAAGGGTAACAATAGGAAAACTTGTCTTGTGAGAATATATTTTGACCGCAGTTTCTATAGCCGTAGGTTGTATTTGTAGATGGAATGTTGGTTGTTAGCACCTCGCGGCTAACAACCAACATTTTTTATTTCAATAAAACTATGCAAAGAAATATTTCCCATACCCATTCCTTGTCTAATCTGCTACCATATACTGAAAGTTGATATACAGATAGCTGAAAAATTATTTTTTAGAGGGAAGAAAAGCTTTGACAAAATAGAGAAAATAGAATATTCTATACGTAGAGAACTGGCAACAGAGTGTGTCAGTATGGGTGTTGATGCTGAGAAGCGTGTCAGGAAGCGGGACTCAGCGTAGCCTTGTGTAGGGTTTAGCTATTTATACCTCAACCTGACTTATGCATGTCATGTGCAGACATAAAAAATAGCGAATTGCAAAATGGACGCTATTTTCTCAGTAGCGTCCATTTTGTTTTAGTGAGGTTATTTTATGGAAGCTGATATTTTGCAATTAGCGGCTAGGGCGTATCAAGAATTAATGACCGTTGAATATCAGGTGGTTTTAGGGAGAAAAGGGAAAGCCCATACCATTGAAATTGCTTTTAGGGCAGATAATTTTTATCATCTGGCTGGGTTACATAAATTGAAACAACGATATCCGTTTCAGCAGCAGACCAGTAAGTGGGTATTAGACCATATTCTGCGTGGAACAATTTCTGTGTCGTCTTTTTCTAAGGATCAGAATTTTTATAAAGTTGAAGAGCGGTTGCATGCTTTGTGCATTTTTGAAAAAGTATTGGATAGTAACCAAACGCAATTCTTTTTGTATGATAGAAGGAAAGTATCTTTTGCCACTAAAATTATGGCAAATTATTTGGCAAAGGGTCACATAGAGAATGAGTTAATTCTATTTTCTTTTTTCGTACAAAATCATACTAGGTATTATGTCAATTCTATCTTTCCTGAAGGTACATATGATTATAGTCAGAAGCAGATGCAATTTACGGTTTTGGCAAAAACTAAAATTTGGAATGAGAGGAGTGGCATCAAAAAAATAGAGCTATATAGGCATAAAAAATATGATGCTTTATCATAAAATTTTATGGGGAAATATTTAATCACTATGGGTTATAACAGAAAATGTTGTTGAATGTTTGGTGTGTGCCGGATGTTTAGCAACATTTTTTATTTCATCAAAATTTTTCAAAGAAATATGTCTCATACCCATTTCTTGTCCAACCTCTTGGATATACTAGAAGAAAAGCTGATGATCAGGCAGCTAAAAAGTATTTCATAAGGAGGAGATAAGATGAGTGACAATGGAAACAATTTTCCTGAGATTCCATTTGGAAACAGGGATGATGCGAATGGTATGGCGAGTCAAGCATTACAACAGTGGGCAGAGCAGTTTTATGCTAAGATGGTGGAAGAGAAACAGGCAGAGGAAGAGCCATCCATGTTGGATCAATTATTAGACAAGGTGGGAGAGTATGTGGATCAGGAAATAGAGCAGCTGCCAGCAGAGGAGCAGGAAGCTGCTGTGATGAAATTGGCGGAAACGGCAGATACCTTGGTGGATGCGATAGATAAAGCCTATACGGTCACGGAAAAGGCTTGTGATTCTATCATTGATTCCTTGGATGAACTGGAAAAATGGATCGATAAGTGGTAACTGGTTGTTAGGTGCAAACAATGAACAATAATATATGCATCGGTGTATACTGCATACTAGGGAAATCTGATTCTGTGATTTATTCAGCGTTTCCCTAATCGGAGGTGGTGATTTCTTTGAAAAAAAGATGGCTTGCTGACGGTATACTGGCGAGCTCTGTGGTTCTTACCTTAGGGGCAGCTCCGTTTCAGGGGGAGAGCCCGTGGCTCGCAGGGTTGTTTCATATGTCTTTTGCGGCGGCGGTAGGAGGTTTTGCCGATTGGTTCGGCGTGACTTCTTTATTTCGCAGGCCCCTTGGCATTTCTTGGCATACCGATTTGATTGCTCGAAATCGAGACATGATCGTATCCATCGCGAAGGATATGGTAGTGACTGAGCTTCTGACCAGGGGACGGCTATCGGAGATCCTCCGGCAGCATGTGCCTTCTGATGTAGTGGCTCGTTGGTTGACGAACCATCGGGATTTGACGGAGAAAGTAGCAGCGGATGTGATTTACACCGTGCTGTCTGCATTTCCTGCGGAATCGTTATGGACGATGTCCAGTGAGGCGATCGAGAGAAAAGCGGCAGACATAGACTGGGCGGGGCATATGGCCAAGGTGATGGCGGCATTCCGCGATTATCCGAAGAAGGAGCTTTTGACGGAGGCTTTGGCGGCCGAGGTGAAGGGCTTTCTGCAGGCTGAGGTGACGCAGGAAGAAATCCAGCGAGTCTATCTTTTGGCTTGGCGGAAATATAATGATAAGGGCTGGCTTCATTCCCTCTTCCGGGATGCGGTAGAGGATCGGGATGCAGAGATGGTAAAAAAGGTGCAGGAAAAGATGTTGTCCTTGTCAGAGGCTTTGACGGATCCGGAAAGTGAGCTTCGCCAAAAGATGGGAGAGGCCTATGATGCAATGATCGTCCAGCTAGAGACCAATGAGGTTTGGAAGCGGCAGGTCAATGGTGCTGCGCAGAAGTTGATTCGTCGCTTATTGTCTGGGAAAGGGCGGAATTGGTTCATTTCCTTGTGGCAGGAAAAGAAAGAGCCACTGGCGCATCGGTTGGCAGAGGCTTTACTTTCTTTGGTGGACGGACAGCTTTCTGCTCAGGAGAAGCGGCGGGATTTCGATGCCTTCTTCTTACGTTTGGTGCGGCCGCATGTGGGATGGATGCATCGCATGGCGGCGTCGGTGGTGGAGAAGGCTTTGGCTGGTTATGATGGCCGGACGATGGCATCCTTGGCAGAAAAATCTGTATCTGAAGATGTGGCGGCCATTCGTATCAATGGTTCTCTGTGGGGAGCTTTCTTGGGAGCGGCCTTTTTTGCTGTATCACTCCTATGGGAAACACTGATGCAATAGTTGTCAGATTTTACTCTTGGATTTTTATGCATACTGACGACCATCAATCATCAACCGTAATATAAGGAGGCGTAGAAATGAAACGATATAAAACGGCCAATGGGATTTGTTTCTTTTCACTGCTTTTTCTGCTATTTTCTCTTTGGCTCAAAGAGGGAAGTCCCTGGCAGGGCACGTATTGGGCAGACTTGGTTTATTTCATGGCCCAGTCCTGCTGTATCGGATGCGCAGCAGATTTCATTGCCGTAGAGGCACTCTTTCGGAAACATTTTCTCCCTATCAAGCCGCTCGTTCCAGCCAACCGGGATCGGATTATTCAAAAAGTGGTAGAAATGAATCAGAGCCTTTTGAGCCCGAAGAATTTGCTGGCAAAGATATCCCGTCTTTCCTTGATGGATCTATGTCTTCCATGGCTTACCAGTCACAGAGAATCTATTTCTCAAACATTGGCAGTGAAGGGAGCCACCTATGCAGTAGAATTTCTGTCTAGCCATAGAGAAGACATAGCCACTTGGGGACGGAGTGAATCGCAGAAATGGCTGCCTGTTTTTATTTCTTTCGCGCAAGGGCGGTTACAGCAGGAGATGAATCGGGAAAAATGGCTTCTTCGTCTTTTGGAGGAGGGAAAACGGAAAATCGAGGAACCATCCCTTCGACACAAACTGGCAGAGCAGCTGAGAAAGGCAGGCGACCGGGAAGAGAAAGGCTTCTTGGGATCTATCGGCTATACGCTCGGGAAATGGTTTGGCGCGATCGATTATGACCAGTTGGCTGAGGCGGCATTGGATGCTTTGGCCGAGGAAATGGAAGCCTGGAAACAGAAGGACAATCCGTTTCATCAGGAGCTTTTGTCACAGTGGGACCTTTTGGTGGCTCGTTTCTTGCAAGAGCCGGCTACGTTGGAGGCGCTGCAGGAATTTGGGCGGGGTCTCTTCGAGGCCTTCCCTTTGGAAAAACGGATCGACGAGGGGATTTCTGATTTTCAGGACCATTGGGGTGTGCCGGCTTTGGCAGAAAAATTGAAACCAGCTATAGAGCAAAGTATTTCTTTTATAGAAGACTCAGAATTTAGACAGAAGCTGGACACTATCGGAAGAGATTTGATCGCAGAGATCATCACCTATGAACATGGTTTCTTATCATGGTCTATGATAGAAGTCCTGGAAAGTTTTCGGGAAGAGGAATTGAATGAATTCATTGAGTCGAAGGTGCATCATGAGCTGGAAGGTATTCGTATTAATGGGGCTATCGTGGGATTGGCCGCTGGGCTGCTTTTCTATAGTTTCCTGACATGGGCATGGATCCCGCTTGTGGGAGGCTTGTTTTCTTAATCGGTCCCATTGCCATTTCTTCCCAATCGCGGTATGATAGATGCATAAAAATAAAAGGAAGCACCGAGGCTTCAAAGTATCAGGCATCGCCTGATGCTTTTGGCGCGGTGCTTTTCATTTCTGCCGATGCAGAAAAGAATGGGAGGAATACAAATGCCGGTTTCTTACATGGAAATCAATCTGAATGCGCTTCGTCACAATCTCAAGGTCATCCGCGCGCATCTGCCGAAGGAAGTGAATGCGCTCGCTGTCGTGAAGGCGAATGCCTATGGACATGGCGCGAAGGAAACGCTGCGCATCGCCCTCGAGGAAGGCTACGTCGCTGCTGCTGTTGCCCGCGTGGAAGAAGGAGCGGAGCTCCGCGACGCAGGATTCACCTGCCCGATCTACGTGCTCGGCCTGCCGCTGCCGGAAGATATGCCCATCGGTGTGAATAAAGACCTCATCATGCCGATCGATGATACCGTCGATCTTGACGCTTTGGAAGCCATTGCGGCTGTTTCGAAGAAAACCATCGAAGTCATGCTGCCGATCGATACCGGTATGAACCGTATCGGAACCCATCCGAAGGACGTACCTGCGCTCCTCAAAAAGCTCGCAGGCTATCCGCACATTCACGCACATGGTACTTTCACCCATATGGCAACGGCGGATCACAAGGAGAAGGATGCCGCACTGAAGCAGCTCGACCGCTTCGATGAAGCAATCTCCTACATGCCGGTCGATGAAAACTTCGTGATTTCCTCCGCCAACAGCGCCGGCGTCATCGACATCCCGAGAAGCTGGCATAACCTCGCCCGCCCGGGCATCATCATCTATGGGCCGCAGCCGTCGGACGTCATGACGAACAAGCTCGACCTCCAGTATGCGATGAGCGTCGTGAGCCATGTCACCCATGTCCAGACCCTGCATAAGGGCGAAGCCATCGGCTACGGCGGAACCTACGTCGCCAAAGAGGATATGAAGACGGCGACCGTCCCGATCGGCTATGCAGACGGCTGGCACAGAAGCCTTTCCAATAAGGGCGTCGTCCTCATCAATGGCAAGCGCTGCCCGATCGTCGGCCGCATCTGCATGGACCAGTTCATGGTCGCCTGCGATGACGAAGTCCGCCCGGGTGATGAAGTCGTCCTCATGGGTAAGCAGGGCGAGGAAGAGATCACCGTCGATGAAGTATCTGCTACGGCTGAAACCATCCCGCATGAAATCATGTGCGACCTGAAACGTATCCCGAGAGTATTTGTAGAAAAATAGTTTGAAGGATCAGGTACTGGAGGAGAGCGGGATCTGTTCGTATCGTCCTGCCGGGCAAAAGCGGGACATCTTTTCCCCTTTCTTATTTTCGCTCCATATGCTATAATAACGCTTGTTAAGCGTCTATAGCTCAGTGGATAGAGCACTGGTCTCCGGAACCAGGTGTCGAGAGTTCGAATCCCTCTAGACGCACCAGAATTTCTCCGATCGTATCGGATAAAATAAAATAGCGCATTTGGGCGCACATGGAGTGGGCGCACAATTTGGGCGCAGTTGGTCCCCGTTAGGACTTTGCCGACTAGAAAAGAGGCATCTCGCGATGAGATGCCTCTTTTCGTTTGGTTAATTATAAATGGCGTCGATCTTCTCGGCGATGGTTTTATCATAGCAGGGGATCGCATGGCCGTACATGTCGAGCGTCTGTGTCACGCTGCTATGCCCCAGCCGGCGAGAGACTTCGATGATGGGGATGCCGTTCGCCAGCAGCAGCGTGGCGTGGGTATGCCGCAGGCAGTGGAAATTCCTGTAGGGCAGGCCGGACTTGGACATGAGGTATTTCCACATCTTTTCTATCGCTTCAGGACGGACAGGCGTCCCGGCGCGGTTTAGGAATACGAGGTTGTGCTCTTCTTCGTCTATAGAGGGAAGCGCTGCTTTCGCTTCTTTGAGTTTCTGGTACACCTTCAGAGGGATCGAGATCTTTCTTCTTCCGGCGGCCGTCTTCGGGGTGTCTATGATGAGCGTACCACCTGAAAGCGTCTGCACCTGCTGGCGGATGAAAAGGGTGCGCTCTTCGAGGTCGACGTCGCACCAGCGAAGACCGAGCAGCTCCCCTCGGCGCATACCGGTATTGATGGCCACAAGCAGAAAGAGTGCATAGGGCTTTAGCTTCGGATCTGACTCCGCCAGCTCCATCATCTTCTTCAGCTCCTCGCTGGTAAAGATCCCTTTCTCCTGCCTGATGACGCGGGGCGGCTTCACGAAGGTGACCACGTTTTTTCTGACCATTCCCAGCTCCCATGCCTTCTGAATGGCACCATGGAGCAGCACATGGAGCTTCTTGGCACAGTCGGGCGTCAGGGCGTTGTAGAGCTCCTGAAGCATGGTGGGCGTCAGCTTCTGCAGAGAGATGCCAGCGAGCGGCAGCGCTTTGTTTGCGGTGAATAGATAGCGCTCATAAGTCAAAGGCTTTACCGTGGGCTTCTTGTATGTTCCCAGCCATTTGATGAGCCATTCGCCCAGAGAAATGGCGGAGGGTGCTACGAAAGATCCATCATGCGCGGCGAGCCGCATCTTCTGTGTCCACGCCAGTGCCTCATCGCGGCTAAGAAACCGCTTCGAATAGCGGCGTCCATCCACGGAGACGAAGGCTCGCCACCGTTGCCGTGATTCTTCCCAGTGAACCGTCCCTTCTTTATATCGTCCCGGCATAGCGAGCTCCTTTCTCCCACCTTGTCAACATGTCTTTAGTTTTAAAAAGTAGGGAAATTGAAACTAAGAGATGAATCAGAGAGCCTTTAGTTTCAAAAACGGCCAATTTTGAAACTAAATTAGATGAAATAGGAAACCGTAGGAAAAATAGGAAAATTTGCGCTGTCTGAAAGCGCCCGAGCATGTCCGATTTCGCGTTTTCGTCTCAAAGTATAAGAAAAGAGGTCTCTATGACAGAGACCTCTTATAAACGAAAAATCGGGAACATGTCGTAACACGTCCCCTGCAAAACGACTAAATCGTTTTCAATGTATCTACATTATACATTTGTATAGGGGTCCTGTCAATAATCTTTGAAAAAGTAAATAACCATTTTTGCGCAAAAGCGATATGCGTTGGATATGTATTGGTTAGAAGAGAAATATTCTTTATGCTCACGCATTCTTTGGAAGAATAACCGATAAAGGCCACGTTTTCGCTTTCTTAGGAGACCGTCACTCTTGACATTGGAAGTGTACCAATATAGCAATACGGCAAAATCATGGATAGGGCGGATAGATAAATACTTCAGCCTGGAAGAAGCCGAAATAGTTGGAATTTGTGAAATCACCTGACTAATATCTTTAACCGATGTATGCTTCGCTCCATGAAGTTTATATATAAGGCAGTTGCTGTGAGCAGAAGCATTTCGCAAATTACGGATAGGATAAAGCAAATTGGATTTCGGGAGAGTGTTCCTCGTTGGATACATCTTAGAATAAAATTTATACAATTTGATAAGCTCACCAAAACTAATCAATTCACAAAATGCATAAATCGGATAATCTGACGACTGATTATACTTATATATCAAATCACTAGCATAACTACTATTAGCTTGTTTTAGTAAATTTTCCCGGATATCCTTAGAAGGATCGAAATTATTGATAAGCGTATAGCCGTCTTCATCAGGATTATCTGCAATATCCTTAATAAGGAGTAGCTTGATATGATGTTCAATATCTAGGCACATCTGTAAAATCAAATAGCGAAGATGCATATCAATGATAGCAAGTTCCTTCAAATAGGCAAATTCAAGGTTTTCATATTGTCCTGCAAACTGTCCCCTTTGGCGTTTGGTATAATTATTGCGGTAGGATGCCAGCTTGAAGAAGTAATTATTATGCTCTAAATATTCAGAGGCACTTTGCTCATTCGTAATATTAAACTGTATGCCTTTGTTCTTCATATGCATTATTAAATCTTGAGTGGATAATAACTGTTTCAAAATATCACGTTCCTTTCGTTCAGAATACCCCTTTATACAATCCCCCTATACAGGAAATACCTTTTTTCGCCTATGGAAATAAAGGTATCCGAGGCAGTTGTTGCAAATTTTACACCAACTCACGCCTCGACCATTTTCGTGACCTCGCGAAAATGGTCTCTTTTTATTGCTTAATCACCGAGTACTTCGCCACCGCCAGCCCGATGATCTGGATGGAATCGCAGTTGTCAGAGTTAAAGATCATCGGCGGATATTGCGGGTTCATGGACACGAGGGTGCAGCCGTCTGGATTTTTGTAGAAGCGCTTCAGGGTGGCGTCGTCGTCGATACGGACGGCAGCGATCTGGCCATCATCCACGATGGGCTGGCTGCGGATGAATACGACGTCACCGTCATGGATGTCGGCGCCTATCATGCTATCTCCGCTTACCACAAGCCCGAAGTCTGCGTGCACGCCAGTATCACAGGGCAGAAAGGCTTCTATATGCTCATCCGCGAGTATCGGCTTTCCGGCGGCGATCTGCCCGATGATGGGGACCATGCATCTTTCAATGGGGACAATGTTTTTGAGTTTGAAAATATCTGTATTGGTATCGCTCTTGCCTAATAAGTAATCCATATCAACATTAAAGAAATCAGCTAACTTTTCCAGTGTCTCGTAATCAGGACGCCGTTTCCCCGATTCATACATACCAATAGCACTTCGACTTATACCAACTAATTTAGCAAATTCATCTTGAGTTACTTTCTTTGACTGGCGGAGAGCTTTTAACCGTTCGTGAAAATTCATGATAAACCTCCTTATCAAAACATAGCATCTGCCAATAATATATCACGAAACGTGATAAGCGTCTAGGAAAAAATCACGAAACGTGTTGACACATATCGCGACGAGTGGTATAGTATTCATGTAGTCACGATACGTGACAAATGGATGGAGGTGATAGAATGCCAGATGCAGCAACGATTGGGTCTACTCTGCGAGAATTACGCGGTAATCTTCCCCGCCTTACAGTAGCGAGTGCCTGTGGAATCAGTGTTTCCGCACTGACGATGTATGAAACTGGGCAACGCGTGCCGAGGGACGAAATCAAGGTGAAGCTCGCGAGATTTTATGGGAAAGCAGTAGAAACGATTTTTTTTAAGCAAGATGGTCACGAAATGTGACAAACGCTAAAAAGAGGGTGAGGTAGTAATGTGGGTGAACATCTCGCAGGCCGCCAAGCTCACCGGCTACAAGTACGGTGAGATCCGGCGGCTCATCGCCAAGGGAGCTTTCCCGTTTTACCACAACGGGAGAAAGAGCTTCAAGTTTGAGCTTGAAGACCTCAAGACTGCCATGAAGGCGGAAATGGAGGCTACGCAGGCCGCCGCAAAGAAAAAGTGGGAGGAGCAGCAGCTGGGGGCGCGCCCCTTTGATTTCAAAGGAGGGATGGCGCGCCTCAAGGCGGAGGCGAAAGTGGATAAGCGGAAGATCGCCGAAGAGAAGCGGCGTACCTGCCGCGTCATCAAAGGCGGCGACCGCGGCAATGAATTTGACTTCCGCAGCCAGCTCAAACGGCTACAAAAAGAGGCGGCAGGAAAGAATGAGACTGCCTAAAGGAGGAACCATGACAGACGAAGAATGGAACGAGAGAATCGCCAAAGAGAAGAAAGCACGCGCAGAGGCGATCGCCCTGCTCTGTCAGGCGCTGCAGAAAGCCGGCGTGCCGCTCTTATCGCTGAAAATCATCGAGGACGGCAGCGACTGCACGGTCGAGGCAATGTTCAAATATGGAGCTCGCCATTGGGGAGTTCGCTATGCGGACATCAGCACGGACGCCCCGCAGACGGCGCTCTGGGACATTCTGCGACAGATCCCGGAGCTCAGGTAACCATTAGGAGGTGCCATCATGGGCAAAGAAAAAAGGTGGATCTCCGCGAAGGAATACGCGGAGACCCACGGTCTCCCAGTCAGTACCATTCGCAGGTACTGCCGGGCAGGAGAAATCCCCTGCTTTAGGATTGGCCAGCGGTTCATGTTCAACCCCAAAGACATGGACGCCTTCCTCGAGCGGAAGGCACGCGAGGGGCTGAAAGATAGACCGGGGACCTTCCTGGAAGCCGTGAAAAAGGCGAAGGAAGGGACCAGGATTTCTGTCTGGCAAGCCAGACAGAATGAGGAGAAGGCCATGGAGACGACCTAAAGGAGGTAGAAGCAAAGAATGAAAGAAACAAAAATGAGAGAAGTGATCCTCGCACAATTGAGCGCTCTTCGCGCTGATGCAGGCGTCGAGCTTGTCGCGTGCAAAGACACCTGCGTCGGCGACTACCTGACGGGGAAGGCTGACGCCCTCGCCGTTTCCATGCAGATGATGGAGTCGAAGGCGCTGCTCGAAAGCATGGCGAATTTCTTGTGCCACGAGGAAACCCGCAATATGAATCTGGCGGAAAGCGCTAGGTTGTGTGCGAAGGACATGATGGCGCGGATCTACGAGGGGAAAGCTGCCGGATACATGGCAGCATCCAGAGTGGTCACGGAAATCAGGGAGATGAATAAATCATGACCAGCGCAGAAGCAGTAGAGGTCGTTCATCAGATGATGGACTCCCGCGAGCAAGAAGAGGCGAGAACCGCAGCTCTCGCCTCTCAAGTAGTCACGAAGAAATACGATCCTGCTAACACTCGCAGGGAGTTTTGGAAGGAAGTAGCGGTCTATCCGCTGACGCTGGTATGCGCCGCGGCATACACCCTGCTAATGGCGGTGGCTCAATGAGATGCTGCGAGGGCTGCGGGAAGCCGCTCCCTGCGGATGCCGCCCCGCGGAAACGCTTCTGCTCCGCAGAGTGTGAGAGGCGCTCTTACTACGAAGGGCGCCGCGATAAGGACCACGCTAAAGAAGAAGCGGAAGAAGGCATCCCGCTCCGCGAGTTCCAGTGTGAGCAATGCGGACACTGGGTCCGCGTCATGAGCAAAAGTGACAAGCGCTTCCGGTTCTGCAGCGCCAAATGCGAAAAGGCATTTTGGAAGCGGAATAAGCCGAAGGCTGCAAGGGCTTCGAAAGCTCCGGCGGGCAGAGGCTTCGGCGGTGGCTACTTTGAGAGATGCTGCAAGTGGTGCGGAAAGGCCTTTGGCACACAGTCGGCAACGGCCATGTACTGCTGCCGAGAGCATAAGCACATGGCGTTGATGTGGAAGAAGCAGAACGCCGCCGAAGAAAAGAAGGCTAGGAAACGGTCGAAGTACCGACCGTTCGTGGATGGAAGGAGCGACTAAATGAAAGACGAAGTCACACTGGAGCAGGCGCTCGAGCTCCTCATGGAGGATCAGCCTGTCCACGTGTTCAATGAGGATGGCGACGATTATTTCTTCGGGTACAAGAGCGCCATCAATGAAGAAGAACCCGTCCCGCATCTGGTCGTCACCGGGATCTTCGCAAACACCGAGGATCTGAAAGATGGCAATGGCGAGATGCAGGTCATCGAGCTGCAGGTGAAAGAGTAAAGAAAAAGAGCCTTGGCAGCGGCTACTGCTAAGGCTCGGGCAGGAAGGTTTTGGTACTCATTCCTGCCTCTATTATAGCAGAAATGGAGAAATCATGGCAGAGCTTGAAAATCACATGGTGTGCGGCATTGGGTACTTCGATGAAGAAGCCGCCCGCCGCCGCCTTGAACGGGAAGAATACGAGATGGAGCACGCGGATGACGCATGGGATGACTGGGTGGGAGGTGAACCGATTGAAACAGAAAACGAAGCAACCGAAGCCGATGTATCCTCATCAGTGCCGGATCTGCGGTAAGACCTACTACAATTCACGCAATAGTAAGAAACAGGGCACATGCTGCAAGCATTGCAGCATGATCGACACAAAAATCACCGGCAGGCTGAAGCTGTACCCGATGAAGAGCGCGAAAGCGCTGATGAAGCATCTGCAGCTGATGTTTAAATCCATCGAGCAGCGAATAGGGGATAGCACGCAGATGATCGACCTGATGTCTTCCTATGAATGGGACATGATGATCGACTTTTGTGAGAAGGACTGGCCGTTCCTTGAGGGCTGCTCAGAGGAAGAGCTGGATACGCTCGCAGAGCTGGTGGATGTGGCGGAGGATCTGCTGGATCTTCCGGCAAAGACGCGGCCGATCAAGATGCCGAAAGGCGTCTATCGAGAACTTATTGACGTATTGTACTAGTGAAGGAGAGAAGAAATGGCAACATTGTATGAAATCGATGAAAAGCTGGCAAATATCTTCGTCACTCCGGAAGGCACTGCCGTAGACGGCAGCACCGGGGAAGTACTGGATGCAAAAGCACTGGATGATCTCGAGATGGAGAAATGGGCCAAGGTGGATAACATCTGCCGGTATATCAAGAATCTCCAGTCGGATATCGAGCAGTACAAAGAAGAAGTCGACAAGCTGACGGCGAGAGCCGTGTCGGCGCAGAAGAAGCTGGAGAGCCTTAAGACCTATCTGGCCATGCATCTGGAAGCGGGCAAGAAGGCGGATGTGCCTAGTGCCCAGATCCGATGGCGAAAGTCCGTGACGGTATCCATCCCGGATGAGAATATGATCCCCATGTGCTTCATGAAGCAGGTCATCACGACCAAGCCGGACAAGCTGGCTATCAAAGAGCTTTTGAAAGCAGGAAAGGCCGTCCCCGGCGCTTCTTTGGAAGAAAAGCAGAATCTGTCTATTAAGTGATAGCCATCCGGCGATTCACTTTTAGAAATACATCATAGGAGGTATATATGCTTACCATTAACAAGGGTATCCAGCAGAGTGCCGTCAAGGTCGTGGTATACGGCGTGGAAGGCATCGGGAAGACGACTTTCGCCAGTCATTTCCCCGCGCCGCTTTTCCTCGACCTGGACCGCGGCAGCCGCCGGATGGACGTCGACCGCATCGACTCCATTCAGGACTGGCCCGCCCTCATGGGTACGCTGGACCAGATCCAGCGCGACCCGTCGCTTCCCTATTCGACGATCGTCATCGACACGGCAGATATGGCGGCAAAACTGGCGAGCGCCTACATCTGCAAGGCAAACGGCAGCAAGAAGAGCATCGAAGAATTCGGCTATGGCAAGGGCTATGTGATCCTCGCCGAAGAATTCTCGAAGCTCTTGGTCAATGCGGAGGTGCTGGTGAATATGGGCTTCAATGTCGTATTCCTGGCACACGCGATGCAGCGCACGGTCACAAGGCCGGATGACACCGGGAGCTATGACCACTGGGAGATGAAGCTCCCCGGGAGCAAGAACAATTCACTGGGGGCTCTTCTCAAAGAGTGGGCGGATCTTCTGCTCTTTGCGGACTACAAAGTCATCATCCGACAGGGAGCAGACGGCAAAGGCAAGGCAGCAGGCGGCCAGCGGAGAATGCGCGCGACGCACACGCCATTCGCGGATGCGAAGAACCGCTTCGGCCTTGCGGATGTTTTGGACTTCGACTTCAAGGAAATCCAGTCCATCATCCCCGCCCGTCCTGTCACGCCGCCGAAAACCACCATGGAAAAGGCGTATCAGGCGAAGAAGAAGGCACAGAAGGGAATCACCCCTAAAACGGCCGCGGAGCCCGCAGAAGCGAAGCCAGACCCGCCCACGAATGTGTATGACGAGCTCGCGCGTCTGATGGCGCTCGGCGTATCGGAGGCAGACCCTTCACCGATCACGGAGGGGGAACTGCTGAAAGCGATCCGCGAAGTAGATCCTAACGAACCAGCAGCGAAGGCCGAGAATCTGGCGAAGATCCCGGCGGACTATGTAGAAGCACTCATCAAGCCTGATACATGGGCGGGATTCAAATACTATGTGCTGAACAACATCCGCACTCCGTTTTAGTCTATAACCACGATTTCTGTTTGTAACCATGGTTTTGAGAGATTTTTTCTCAATTTTCGCACATTAAGTTACGATTTTTACATTTTAGGAGGAATAATACTATGCCGAATTTTGGACAGTTTGGAAATGCTACGCCGGATACCGAGAAGGAAAAGGCAATGGTGGTGACCGGGTTTTCCGATTTCACGAACGATGATTTCAAGGACAAGGGGAGTCTCTTCGACCCTATCCCGAAAGGCCGTTACCACTTCGTAGTCTATGACTGCCAGACGAGCTTCACGAAGAAGGATAACACGCTCATGAAAACCATCCTGATGGACATCCATCACGAAGACGGAACAAAGACACGCCTTACAGATTACCTGGTCTACAAGAGCAATCAGAAGTGGAAATTCGCCTGCTTCTTCGATGCCATCGGTCTTGGTGATGCACTCAAAGAGAACGGCATCGGCGGCGCGGATGACCCGCTCTGGACGACCGCCGTAGGGCTGGAAGGGGACTTCGAGGTCGATCATGAAACGTCCGAATGGAACGGCAAGCAGACCACGCGCAATGTCATCAAGAAGTACTACAAGCCCGAACGGTAAACGGCTATGAGCAAAATCGATCTAGTGCCGCTCTTGGCCTTCATCGACCCAGACTACAGCTATGAACGATGGATCCAAGTGGGCATGGCTCTCCAGAAGGAGGGCTATCCCCTGTCTGTCTGGGAAACGTGGAGCCGTAGGGGCGGGAAGTTTCATGAAGGGGAATGCGTCAAGAAGTGGCAGTCTTTCCATGAAGACCGCGAGCAGCCAGTCACCGGTGCCGTCATCACCCAGTGGGCGAAGGAAGGCGGGTGGAAGCCCTCCGGACGTCATGAAGGGCCGGTTCACACTGTGACGGGGTTCACCTTCACGGATTCCGATTTCCTGATCGATCCATCAACGGTCGAGCCGGAAGATTTCCATGAGCCAAGTGATGAGGAGTGGAAACCGAAAGAAGACCTCATCTCCTATCTGCAGGCGCTCTTCAAACCGGATGAGTATGTCGGACTGGCAGTGAATTCCTTCCTGGCTAAGGACGGGAAATGGAAGCCTGTCGATAATGGCCAGTGCAAGCGGACGTGCGGAGAGATCGTCGAGGCGCTGAAGCATGCCGAAAAGATATCCAGTGCTATCGGCAGCCTGCAGAATGAGGCGGCAGGGGCATGGATCCGTATCAATCCGCTGGACGGAGAAGGGGCTAAGAATGCGAATGTCACTGATTATCGCTATGCGCTGGTGGAGTCGGATACGCTGCCTCTCGGCCAGCAGCTGGCGCTCATCCGACAGATGCAGCTGCCATGCGCTGCCATCGTCTATTCCGGCGGGAAGTCAGTGCATGCCATCGTCCATGTCGATGCTGCGACACAGAAGGAATACTATGAGCGCGTCGCCCATATGTACGACATCTGCAACAAAAACGGCTTCAAAGTCGACGAGCAGAACAAGAACCCTTCCCGCCTGTCCCGCATGCCGGGCGTCACGCGGAACGGCAAGAAGCAGTTCCTGATCGGCGTCAATCAGGGGCAGAAGGACTATCTCACCTGGCTCGCATGGACGGAGGAGCAGCAGGATGACCTGCCGCCTTTCCTCCCGCTCAATACGGTCATCGATGACCCGCCGCCTCTGAATCCGGTCCTGATCGACGGCATTCTCCGACTGGGGCACAAGGCTATACTGACCGGCCCCTCGAAGGCGGGGAAGTCTTTCTATCTGATGCAGCTGGCGCTTGCCATTGCGTCCGGCGGTGAGTTTCTGGGGTGGAAATGCCGGCAGGGGAAAGTCCTCTATATCAATCTGGAAATCGACGAGAAATCTTTCATCGACCGACTGGAGCACATCTACCGGGCAAAGGGCATGCCGATGCATCCAAGCTCCAGCAATCTCATCGTGTGGGATCTCAGGGGCAAGGCGCTTCCGATGGACAAACTGGCAAAGATCATCGTCCGGCGGTGTAAGGATATGCATCTGGAAGCGATCATCGTCGACCCTATTTACAAGGTCATCACGGGTGACGAAAATGCCGCCAGCGATATGGCGTACTTTGGCAATCAGTTTGACTACATCTGCCGCGAGCTGGGATGCTCTGTCATCTACTGCCACCATCACTCCAAGGGCGCGCAGGGCGCCAAGCGGGCGACCGACCGCGGCAGCGGCTCGGGCGTATTCTCCCGCGATGCAGATGCCATCATCGACCTGACGGCGATCGAGCTGAAAGAAGAGGAAAAGGAACAGTATGGGTGCGATGTCGCTTACTGCGTCACATGCATCCTTCGCGAATTCAAGACGCCGAAGCCGAAAGCCATCCTCTTCCAGTACCCGCTCCACACGCTCGCTCCTGATATCGATCCGAAACGTACTGAGGGCAGCATCGAAGGGAACCGCGTCAAGGGAAATATCACGCAGACGCAGAACAAAAATGATCGCTACGAAGAATTCATCCGGACGCTGGAGCATCATCTCGCGAACGGGGATGTAGTGAACAAAACCAATCTTGCGGATGAGATGCAGGTTTCATCAAAGACGATTCAAAACTACTTGAAACGAGCAAACGAGCCGATTCAAGTTTATGAAGTGATTGCCGGACGCAATGGAAGGATCAGACGACTAGACGAGCGGTAGTAAAAGTGGAAATAAACGTGGAAAACTCTATATAAGAAATATAGATATATTTTCCACGTTTAATCTCACGCGGTGAATGGGGGTGTAAGGGTGGGTGTTCCTTAACATACACACCCACCCCTTCCACCCCTTCACTCACCGTAAAAAGAGTTTTCGGGATTTAGACATATCTTTTTATGATAGCAAACCAACTGATTTACAAGCAGTCAGAAAAAGTCAGAAAAATACAGATCTGTATTTTAGGAAGGAGGTAAGTCATGCGAAGCCATCTTGTGAAAGGCGCTGACCGCATCGAACTGACGATCCGGAGCTATACGGACCAGACAGGGCGGACGCCGAAGAAAAAAGTATTGCTGCAGGTGCATCACTACCACGAGAAGGATGATAAATGGACGAACAAAGACTTCCTGTGCAAGAGCGAGGCAGAGGCTTTGATGAAAATGCGAGAAGTCAA
The DNA here is from genome assembly GCA_900543455.1 of uncultured Dialister sp. Taxonomy (GTDB): domain Bacteria; phylum Bacillota; class Negativicutes; order Veillonellales; family Dialisteraceae; genus Dialister. The sequence goes on along the minus strand of UQRR01000002.1, from coordinate 47,749 downwards.
TCAGTATTGGATGGAGTTTCACGGTTATACAGTGGAGGAATCATGATTATTATTCAGACAGAAGATGGGGCTATTGTCACGGACCCGAAAGAAATCTATATCGACAAGGATCTGGATGGACATCTGCATATCTACGCGGATCTGTCCAGTACGGATCGAGTGAAAGCTGTAAAGCTGACTGTATTTGATTATTCGAAGGAAGACTTGGGGCAGATGCTCGAAGCGATGTATGAGCAGATGAATAGCTTGCTCTATATGGACGAATTCCCTCACTACGTCATCCGTATGAGAGAGGTGCTGAATAGATACATGGAGGGGTCTCATGACTGAGTGGGAAGTCCTGCTCTTCATCTGCATCGTTGGAATGATGCTGCTGGTGACGATTGCTTTCCTCTTCGGGAAGATCGGGGATCTTTGGCTGGCCATCGCTGATCTGCAGGACGACCAGCGGGAAGTGGCACGCGGCCTGATGGTCTTAAAGACAGAGGTGGATGCTATGGCAGCGCGGGAGGCTCGAAGGCAGAAAAGGGAGGAGAGAATCTCATGAGTAGTACGGTGTGGTTCTTCGTTGGTGTGCTGACGGGCTCGCTGGTAGCGACTGCTGCCATCCTTCTTACCCTCGAATGGATGCTCAGGAGGAAGCGATGAGTATGGTATATTTCTTCGTACCGGGAAAGGTACAGGGCAAAGCAAGACCGCGGTTCTCTTCGAAAAGCGGGACTGTCTACACGCCGGGCAGAACAAAGTCTTATGAACGGCAGATCAAGGAGGCTTACGAAGCACAGGACGGTCCCTGTTTCGAGGGGGCTGTGACAGTCGTGATCGAGGCGGTCTTTCCGATCCCGAAGTCATGGCCGCGGGCAAAGAAGGCAGAGGCGCTGGCGGGGAAACTTCCGCCGGGAAAGCCGGACATTGACAACATCTTGAAAGTCGTACTCGACGGACTGAACGGCATCGCCTATGAGGACGACAAGCAAGTAGTTCTGACTCAGTGCAAAAAATTCTATACAGCCAAAAACAATTTGCCGGGGCTGTGGGTGTACGTCCATTCAAACGGATAATGCAACCGGGTATTATTAACAAGGAGGGGCTAAGCATGATCGACACAACCGGATCCCTGCTCAGCAGACAGGTGCGCAGGAAGATCGAGCGTCAAAAGAATAAAAACGCTACACTCACGGTCAAGCCGGAGTATCTAAAAGACTTGTGCTCGCAGGCAGTCAAAAAAGAAGCAGAAAAATTAGCGGCACATGCAAAAAATGAAGCGGTATCAAGGCTGTTTGAAGAACTGATCGCGATCCCGGTGATGGTGATCCATGACCACTTCGGCGAGCTCATGAAAAAAGACGGCCGAGAAGAACGGTTTGCAGAGATGTGTCTCGAACTTTACGACACCGTAGAGAAAGGGTTTGTAACACCGGCGGAGCTGAGGCAATGTTTATTCGAGGAAGCTGGGGTGCGGTTTAAGCGACCCAGCGACTGTTCACCAACATCAGGGAGAAAAGAGGCGCTTAAAGTATGATCCTCTATTTCCGAAAAGGCACTCGCACGATCGAGCTTCTGCTGGCGAAGGATACCCTGAGGCCTGGTATGCTTACAAATGGTTACCTTTTCATGGTGATCGAGAGCGACGCCCGTGGACATATCGGGATCATGCCCAGCGAACGAGAGCACTTCGATCTGGAGTGGATGGCAAGCGCTGCCTTCTGGACGAAGGCGCGTCAGCTTTCTGACCGCGGGTGGGAGGCAGACGACTATCCGGGAGCGGTTATCCTCTTGAAGTACTACGAAGCAAGCGACACGGCAGAGAAGAAGAAACACGCGCTTGAGCGAAAACAGAGGAAAGGGCAGGCACTTTGCCGGAAGACATACAAGCCAAGGCTCTGCGTCGAGTGTGGTCATCTGTTTCAGCCGAGCACCGCAAAGCAGAAGTACTGCAGCATAGGCTGTCAGAAGCGGTATTGGCAGGAGGCGCACCGGCGTGAGAAAAAGGAGAAACAAGGATGACGGAGGAAGAGGTGCGTGATTTCTTCGAGAAGCTGCGCAGTCAGCGGCAGGAGCTCTATGATCTGATACAGGAAAGGGAACATGTGGCAAATGACATCGCCGCCGTGAAGGCGGTGCAGTACGATAAACCGAAAATCACTGGCACGGTGAACTCTGACTTGTCTCAAATACTGGAGCGGATCATCGAACGATGCGACAAGCTGGACAAGCGCCTGCTGGAATGCATGGACATCCTCACCAGCATGAGAAAGAAAGCGTATGAATTGCTTGCCCTGTGTCGTGATACGAAGGCGAAAACGATACTTTATGATAGATATCTGGCCGGTATGTCATGGCGAGAGATCGAGGAGAAACGCGGATTCACCAGGCAATGGCTGACTCGCATGCGAGACCGCGCTATCCGTATGATTTCTCAAAATACCTCTTGACAGTTTACATGAGTTTACATCGAATGATGATATAATAGTAAAAGGGAAATCGCACAGGGGAGAAATTCCCAATAAGTCGATCTGTGCTATCGTTTCCATGCTTGGCCTCCTTTCATATTTAGGAATTGCCGTAGAAGAGCGTCTCGTGAGAGGCGCTCTTTTGCGTGGCAGCCTGTAGTATAATAGGGCAGGATACCTGATTAAAAATAGGAGGCTAACTATGAATAGCTGGGCAGAAAAGAAATGCTTGATGGCGCTGATAAAACTGAAGGGCGCCAGGGAAGGTGAATGGTTCTCGCTGAACGGGCATGAGTATGTGGTCCGCGCCGGCGAGCTCTATACCCGAACCCCAGAGCCTGCGCCTATGTGCATCGGGATGATGCTTGAAGATGATACCGCAGTCAATCAATACACATTCACCCCGCAAAAGGGAGATTTCTATCACTATTTAGTCCTTAATGGGGAAACGGGGCAGATAGAAGCCAGACATGCGATTTATCAGGGGAACAAAATGGACGAGCAGAATGCCCGAATGCATAATTGCTTCAAGACTATGCTTGATGCCGTGAAATATAAAGCGTTGATACGACGCGCATTAGAAAAGTAAAAAGCTGTCCGAGAAATCGGATGGCTTTTTCATTGGCAAGGCGGGGGTATGTTTGAAAATTTTGGCCTGTCTTGCGTCGTATCGGTGGGGGAGTTTTCTTTTTTTCTCATCATTGGTAGAAAATTAAGGTAAAATGGCAAACATTAAGAGAAATAGGGCGATTAAGGCGCTAAATGACTACATTTGGACGTTGAATCATAAATGCAGTTCTGTCACCCAAATTAACCGGGAGCTGATCCTTCAATATTGCCGTTTTATGGTGATGTCCGAAGAAATCAGCCAAGAGATAGCAGCTGCGCAGGATGATGTCAAAATCACCGCATTGAAAAATAAAATTATCCTATACAAGGAATATAACAAAATTGCGCTGAATCTGTACAAGGTACTGCGGTTCAGTGAAATCAAGGATGAGCTTGCGGATTATGGTAACCCATATACCCGGATTCTGAATGAGGCGGAGAAAGATGGCGACTTTTAAGCGGTGTAGTAACTGTCACCAGTTATTCACTGGGAAAGAATGCCCCGTATGCAGGGCCAAAATGGCTGCGGCTTACCAGAAGAGGCGTCTGTGTATGAATGAGAGTACAAGACGCTATCATTCCCGCGTTTGGCAGCGGTGCCGCAAGGCTGTGATACTGAAGTATTCAGGCTATGACGTGTGGCTTCTAGGTATCGGTATCTGGAAAAAGTGTAATCCGGCATACGTTCATCATATTGCTGAAAGAGACGCCGCTCCGGATCGATTTTTTGATGAGGACAATTTGATCCCGGTAGGACATGCCAGTCACGAAGAGATCCATGTCTGGTATAACAACGGGCGTCGCAATGAAGCGCTCGTCCGTATTCAGAAGGGAAAAGAGGTGTACGAAGAAAGGTTTAGCCATGAATATAGAAGACGCAGTGAAACATCTGCACATCCCCCATGAACTGTCTGAATTCATCGGTGATTACTATAAAGCTCTAGTTAAAAGAGCGGATATGGATCTCTTGGGTGAATCTGAATTTCGTTGCTTCGCCCGCTTCCTGGACATGTACGCCAGTGGCAGGTATCAGTTCGCCGGCAAAGCTATGCGGCGCTTATTCCAGTTCTTGCATATGCTGATTTATATTGATGAAGATGGAAAGCCCCGGCATTTAGAGTTATATCCGGTGCAAAAATTCATCATGTGTGGCGTATTCGGGTTGAGGACCCCTGATGGTGGTTACGTGGTCAATACGGCGAACCTGTACATGGCGCGGCGTAATGGTAAATCTTTTCTCTTATCCGGTGTGCTTCATTACCTGATGGGGATGAGTAAATTCCGGAATGAATTGATTGTACTAGCGTCGTGCAAAGGGCAGAACGCGACCATCTGCTTCAATGAGTTCACGAAGTTTATTGAAAACGACCCGTATCTTGCCGAGACGTTCAGCAATGTCAATAAGACGGCCTGCTGGGCGAAAAATAAGAACACTGGCAACCGGCTTGACATGTTCCGTACCGGCGGGGGTGCGAAGAATTCCCTCGACGGCTATACCAACAAAGTAGCGGTCATTGATGAAGAGATGCTTTGTGATGAAATTATCCCGAAGACCATCCAAGATGGGCAGGCACATTTTAAGGACTCCCTGCTGGTGACCATGTCGACGGCGCAGTTTTCCGTGGGAAGTGACAACCATAAGAAATGGCTGACGCTTCGGAAAATGCTCTACGAGGATGCGCTGCCTGACAACGTGTTTCTATTTCTAGCGGAACCGAATCAGGAGGAGCTGCAGGCGAAAGAATTCGGGCAGATTACCACATGGGGGAAGGCGAACCCGGTATTGTTGTTTGAGGCAGACGGGTTTACGGTAAAGAAGCATATTAAAGAAAAGTATGCGCAAAAGGCGCGTGCGGCGTGCACGGAAAAAGGATTCGCCCTCCAGTCCTTCGTGACGAAACAATGTAATGCCTGGTATTCTGCCGAGGACCGGAGCCTGTGTTCCTATGATCAGCTAAAAGATTGCGGCGTGGATTACGGCATGGAAGATGTAATAACTAAGGGGTATATAGATTGGTACTTGGGTGTCGACTTATCTCAGACGCTTGACCTTTCCAGCGTTGTGCTTCTCTGCTTCGTTGGCGAAAGCAAGACGGGCAAGCTGCTGAAGAAAAACAGTCCGGCGGCGCGGCATCGGTTGTTCATGCATGTCATGTCGTGGATGCCAGAGAACAAACTGCAGGCGCATATAGAGAAAGACAAGTTCAGTTACACCGATTATGTCGGGACTGAGCTTTTTTTATGCAACGGGGCAGGCGGCGACAATATCGATACTCCGCAGATCTTCGAGCAGCTGGATACTCTGCGGGAAAAGAATGGGCTTCACTTCGTGACCATTGCGTCGGACCCGTATAACGTGGCGGGGATTCAGGATCGGCTGGAGTCTGTGTGTGATACCTTCATACTGCAGAATCAAAGTCCAAAGGCGCTTAGCCAATATATCGAAGCCTTCGGGCAATATCTGAAAGATGGGGTGCTCGCTTACCATCGCGGGCATGAAGACATATTCGAGAAAGCGGTGACCAACTCTCTTCTCGTTAGGAATCCATCCGGGTTCTATTCCGTGGAAAAGGTCAGTCTTCGGGCTGACAGCAATATCCGTATCGACCCCGTAGATGCTGCGATCACTGGATTTATCGCTCCGTATATTGATTTCAATAGTGACCTGCCTACGGGCGATGAGATGGTCGATGAATGGATGAGAGAGGTGGGAGGTACGAATGCTTAGTATAAACCAGACAAAAGACTACCTGCGTATCCCTTACAAAGAAGATGACGGATATATCGCGAGTGCCATTAGTCAGGGCTATTCCTATATCCGTGATGCGGTGGATGACTTTGATGAAATCTATGCCAAAGATTCCGTGTTTTCCGCTAAATGCGATATGTGGGTACTGACCCAGTGGATGCCGAGTGTGTATGATCGGCGCGAGGGTATGGTTACCGGCGTGGTAACGATGGATTACACGGCGCGAGCGATGCTGACGCAGCTTCAAATGTACAGGAAAGAGGAATGATGATGGACTTATTTATTACTGGTACAATTTACGATCTGTCGACCTTTCGGGAGCGAATTGAAAACGCCGCAGAGGATGTGGTGCTGCATATTGATTCTCCGGGAGGCGATGCTTTCGAGGGACTGGAAACAGCGCACTGCATCGCAAACGCGAAGTGCAAGGTGACGGCGCGTGTCGGATTTCTTGCGGCATCCGCGGCGGCTATCATTGCTCTTGCGTGTGATGCGGTCGAAATTGACAAGAACAGCTTGCTCATGCTGCACAACTGCTGGACGATTTCTATCGGATCTAAAACTCAGCTTCGTAGCGATGCGGATGGCATGGAGGCTATCGATAAAGTGATGCATAACATCATCGACGAACATTGTGACAATGGGGATATCTTTGACGCGATCGAAAAAGGTGATGTGTATCTGACCGGGGAGGAAGCCGCTGCCACCTTTGACCACGTCTCTCTGGTGGCCACCAAGAGAAAAGACGGCATGGCAGCGGAGGCTCCGCTGGTGAACCTTGTACAAGAAAACCGCGAATTGAAAAAGCAGGTAGAAGACCTGCGGAGTAAGAACGTGTATACCGTGCCTGAAAACTTGCAAGCGTTGATGGAACAGGCGAAAGGAGTGTAGTGTCATGTTCAACCGAATCAAGGCGTATTTTAACGGCTTCGCCGCGAACAGGAAACGGGACGGCCCAAGTGCGAGCGTGATTCCCATCGGACGCGGTCGTCGTGTAACAGTAGATGCGAATGGCGATGCCGTGTATTCGACATGCATAGAGACACTTGCCCGGCAGATCGCACAAACTCGATGGGGATTGTACGGGAAAGACCATCAGGAAATCACCCGACTGATGGCAGAATTCGAGGAAGTCTTGAACCTGCAGCCGTATCCCGGTATCAATGCCTATTCCTTCTGGGAGTACATGGAGAAGCAGCGGCTCGGGTGCGGGAACGCCTTCGCTTATATCTGCTGCGACGCTCTCGGCGCGCTGACGGCGCTGGTGCCATTGGATGCGGCGCGAGTTCGCATGTATTGGGATGATGCAAACATCCTTGATGGGGCAAGGCGCATTGTTTACGAATACACGGATCCAGTGACTAGCAGGACTTACACGATTCTGCCCGAAGAGATGCTGCACGTGAAAGCCTACTCGGCTAACGGCCTTGTGGGACGAAGCGCCCTAGAAGTGATCCGCAGTACACTAGATGGAAATGCCGAAGTCGAAAGCGCGCTGCGGACCAGCGTGGAAAATGGATTTAGCGGGACCATCGTGCTCTCATATACTTCCGACCTTTCCGTATCCAAACAGAAGGTACTGCAGAAACAGGTGAAAGAGCTGTTGTCGAATACAGATAGCACGATCCTGCCTCTGCCCGCCGGAATGAGCGCTTCGAACATCTCAAATAATATCAAGGACTATTTCGATACGCTGAAGACCATCAACACGCAGGAAATCAGTAGTTTTTTTGGCATTCCGCTTTTCATGCTGAACGTGGTAGGTGGGGCAGGGACTGCAACGTTTTCTACTACGCAGATGACGTCTTTTTATAATAATACGATTGCACCGATCGTAAACCAGTATGCGCTGGAGCTGACTATCAAGCTTTTGACGCGTCGCCAGAGGCAGAAAGGCTTCCGGTTTGATATCTGCAATAACGTGTTTGATTTCTTAGATGCGGGTGCAAAGGCTAGCGTGCTCTGCGCTTATACGGGCGCGGGCATCTTGACGCCAAATGAAGCCCGCATTTCTTTGAGCTATCCTGAAAGTGACGATCCGGCGGCGGACAAATTGAGCCAGCGCGGCGGGACTGGGCTTCTCGGGGACAGTGCAACAAACGAGGGAGGAGAAGGAAAGACTGATGATTCTTGAAGCTGATGAAAAGATGAAGATTGGTGGGAAAGAGTACAAGGTACGATTTACCGTCAAAAGTATTTCAATCTGGAAAAGGAACTGGGCGAAAGCCTGCTTACCGAGCGGCCTACGGCAATAAGGCGCCGAGCTATAAACAGCTCACTGCTCATAGGAATATGGCGCAACGCGCGAAGCCGCCCGACCATTTGGACGAAGAGACCGAGGCGTACTGGCTCGCTATTTTAGATGGAGGAACATCGAATGTTAAAAAGTCTTGAAATGAAAGCAGAGATCAAGTCTCTGAGGGAAAAGATCCAGGCACTGATCGATCAGAAAGAGGCTGTGCCGGTTGAAATGCAGAATAAGCTGCAGGACGCACTGTCTGATTATGAAAAGCAGCTCGAAGCAGAAGCGGCCGCGAAGAATTCCAAAAACAAAGGAGAAAACAACATGGACAAGAAATCTTTTAATGCAGCACTGAAGTCTTACCTTCTCGGTATTAAGAATGAAGATACCGCGAAATTTTTCAATACAGCTACTGGTCAGAACGGGGCCGTAGACGCAGACGGCGGCGTGCTGATCCCATCTGAACTCCTCGACCTGAAGGAAAATAACGGTATCAATAACGACCTTCGCTCCCTGACCACTGCTATCTCTGTGGGTACCCGTTCCGGCTCCGTTCCGATCATCGACTACTCTCAGACTGTAACGTTGACCGATTTCGACGAAAACAACGCGATCGCGGAGACGAAGGCCGTATTCACCTCCACCAAGTTCAACCTGGCATCTAAGGGCGCTATCATTCCTGTGTCCCGCGAACTGTTGATGGACGCAAAGACCGATGTCATGACGGTGATCGGGAAACTGTTTAATCGCGTTTATGTGAAGGCTGTTAATAAAGAAATCCTTTCCGCCGCAAAGGCAGCTGTTGACGCCACCGCTAAAACTGTTACCGCGGTAGCGTCCAAAGAAGGACTGGATGCGATTAAGGCTGCGGTTATTTCCCTGCCGCTGGATGCGGGAGCTAATGCGACCATCGTCATGAATCAGAAGACCTTCGCTGCTATGGCCGTAGTCTCTGACAAAGAAGACCGCTACCTGCTCACCAGAGACGCGAACGGCAGCACCATCCGCCAGCTCGAAGGTCGTCCGGTCATCGTTGTGGAAAATGATGAACTGGGTGACAACACGGTATTGGTTGGCGATTTCCGCGCGATGTACCATATCGCTTACCCGGAACTGGAAGTAGCGGCAGATGAATCTGCAGGCTTCCGCAACAACTCCGTACTTGTCCGTGCTATCTGCAGATTCACCGACATCAACACCTATACCGCCGCCTTCACTGTCATCAAGCAGGGCGCTTAAAGTGTTCAAGAGAAATCCGGGACGGTTCACACATAAAGTCACGCTCTTGAAGCCTATGGCCCCGGAGCGAGATGAGCTTGGCGGGGTAAAGAGTGGCAGCTTCGCAGAGGTGGAAATGAATTACAGCTATCCAGTTAGGTCCATGATCACACAGCTTTCTTATTGGAAAGGTGGCGCATGAAATGACGACAGAAGAACGGATCTTGCAGGCAGTCACGGCCGGCAATCTTCGCCAGCGCGTCACGATCCTGATTCCTTCCGGTGATATCGACTCCTACGGTAATGAGCGTATCACCTACAAGGAAGGCAGCACAGTCTGGGCGTATGTCGAGAATCATGCATCGGAGATGTATGAAACCACAGCCGAGTCGCACATCATAAGGAAAGTGCTTATAGTGGTGCGCTATCGGCGGGATCTTAGCCCGGCGAGCCGCTTCAAAGTGAACGGCTCTGTCTTTAAGTGCATGGGGACGCCCGTCGATGCCTGTGGAAGGCACAAGCTGACCTACATGGAGTGCGTGACTGAAGACACCAATCTTTGAGGTGATGTATGCCAAAAGGGAGATATATCAACTTTGCTGCTTTGGAAGAAATGTATGGCACGGAAGTGGTAGAGACGCTCCGGCGGCAGATGGAAATCGAAGCGGACAGAATCGTCCAGGATATGAAGTCGAGGGTGCCTGTAAGGACGGGGCGCCTTCGGGATTCTATCCATTGGCGGTGGAACAAGAATAAGACGGCAATCGAAATTTTGGCGGATGCGCCAAATCCAAAGAACGGTGTGAAATACGGACGGTTTGTTGAGTTCTCCCCGAGGATCAACAAGCCATTTTTCTATCCGGCCATGGATGCACACCGGGAAAGCTATCGCGAAGCACTCAAGGCAGCCTTGAGAAAGGCGATATCGAAAGGAATCAAAAATGGATCTAATTGAACAAGTGTTCTTTACACTGAGAGCCGACACAGAGCTGACGTCGCTTCTGGCAGAGGGAGAGAAAAGCATCCGGCAGGACATGACGTCCTACTCAGGGCGCTATCCCGTTCTCTGCTTCCAGGTGATTTCCGATGTGCCCCATCTCTTTGGGGATGACCAGGAGCTGGCAAGGCGTGTCACTGTGCAGCTCTCTGTGCTATCCGAGGATGGATCGGACATGCCGGTTATCCAGCGGGTGCGTGAAATTATGGAGAACCTCGGATGGACGAGGATTAGTACAGAGCGGATGATGGACGGGAAGATCCGTGTATCGGCGCTCCGGTTTGTTATTGCAGAAAGTGAGGAAAAAACAGATGAGCAAGGGAGTACTGATCGGCGTGCGAAACCTGCACTATGCCGTACTAAAGACTGATGACAGCACAGGAGTGACCTATGAAACGCCTGTCAGCATTGCAGGTGTCAAGACAATCGACGTGAAGCCGTCGTCCGGGGTGAATACCCTTTACGGGGATGATGCCCCTTTTGACATTGCTTCTTATCTCGGGGATATCGAGGTCACTATTGAAACGGCGCAGGTTTCCGTAAAGGACCTGGGAGCGCTTCTGGGACACACCGTGGAAAAGGGCGTGATGGAGTACAAGTCGACGGATGAAGCACCGTATGTGGCAATCCTCTTCGAATCGGTGAAGTCCAATACGAAGAAGCGCTATGTAAAACTTCTCAAGGGGAAGTTTGCCGAGCCCGAGGATAATTTCCAGGGGAAGGACAGCTCCGTCCACTGGAATACACCAAAGCTCGTCGGCCACTTTGTTGTAAGAGAATATGACAATGCTTGGAAGCGCGTCGCCGATGAAGATGCAGAGGGATTCGAGAATACCACGGGTACCAAATGGTATGAGAGCGTGGAAGCAACAGAAACCTGATAAGGGAGGATACATAGATGAACAGACCAACGATTGTGATCGGCGGGAAGACATACAAAGCGAAGATACCTAAAGTCAGGGCATGGCGTGATTTCATGGCCTTTGAAACAGGCACAGGGGAGATTCCGGCGGAGGAGTTCCTGGATAGGATGGCCGAGCTCATTGCGAGCGTTTTTGATGCGCCAGTGACGGCCAAGGTCATCGAGGATGAGCTTCCGATTACCCGCATCCGTCCGCTGTACCAGGAAATTTTTCAATGGATCGTTTCTCTCGTAAACCAGAAGATGGCAGAAATCCCAAACGGGGAAGCGGGGCAGGCGGACTGACGCTTGCCCCGATGGAAGCCGTATTGGGATGGCTGGAGTTTCTTCATGCCCGCTACCACTGGACGGAAAGCGAGCTGATGGACACGGACCTGCTTTATGCTTTGAGCCTCATTGTTATCAAAGAAAAGATTGAAAATTCGCCCCGCCTGACACCGATTGACCAGGCGGGCTTTTTCTAGGTAAGGGGGAGAGACTGTGGCAAAGGGAGAAACTGTGGCAGCGCTCTATACCAAGCTGGGGCTTGACCTGTCGTCCCTTTCAAGCGACTTTGCCCTGGCAGGAAAGACGGTAGACCAGGCGATCAGCCGGATCAACCATGAGAACAAAAAGATCCGCATTGAGGCGGACATCGACCTTTCCAAGCTGGACGGAGCCAAGGATAAAGCCCGCTCCATAGATACAAGGGAGCAGGCGCTTATCCGCCAGCTTGACCTCCAGCGGCAGAAAATCAGGCTGGTTGCGGCGGCTTACCGGGAGATGGTACAGGCAAAAGGCGCCGACAGCGCAGCGAGTGCCCGCCTCGAAACGCGGCTTCTCAATGAAAGGAAGGCCTATGCCAACCTGGAGGTACAGCTGCGCGCGGTAAGAAAGGAACGTTCCGCGCAGACTTCGATTGCCGGCCGTATGGTAAACAGCGTTGCCAATGGTGCAGGCGCCATGTCGGTCCTGGCACAGGGGGCGGGCGATCTTGGCCTTCTTGGCTTCATGTCCGGCCCCATCGGAAAAGCGGTCGGCGTCACGACAGCGGTCAGTGCAGGGCTTATCGCCATGGCCAAGAGTGCCATGACCGCCGGAAACAACATTTATGGTCTTGCGCAGAGGATGCATACCACGAATGCAGAAGCCGCCAGAATGAACATGGTCTTCAAACTGGCAGGAGCGGATGCAAGGGCTGCCGTTCCTGCCATCATCCGTCTGGACAAGGCTATCCAGAGTGCAGGGGAAGACGGCAATGATACAACGCGGCTTCTGTCTGCCTTTGGTGTCGTGATGAAGGATTCTGCCGGAAACCTGCTCCCGGTCAATCAGCAGCTGACTGCCCTTGCCAAAGGCTACAGGAATGCCGCAGCGGCCGGACTTGAAAGTGAGTTCGTTTCGCAGCTTCTGGGCGCCCGCGGCGCCGAGCTTGTGCCTGTCCTGAAAGACATGGCAGAGCTCCAGGAACGCGCAGCCAAAATACCTACCACTGGGCTTCTCAACCCGGATGAAGCGCACAGAATGAATATGGAATGGAACGAGATGAAAGTCTCCATGGGACAGCTCTCGGGGGCTATCGGGGCAGCCTTCATGCCTGTTGTATCCGATCTCATGCCGGACATCAATGAAGCCATTGAAACACTCGTGAAGGGTATCAAGGACAACAAGTCGGATATAGAGTCTGTGGTAAAGACCATCGGAAGCATCGGGGGTGTTGCGGTAGATGCCTGCAAGCTCGCAGGCGAAGCCTTTGATGGTCTTGGCATCAACATGAAGAATGCCGGAGCCGTTGCGAATTTCGTCAAAGCTGCGATCAAGGACTGCCGGGAAACCCTGGCGGATATGAAAGAGACACTGGGAGATACAGCTCTTGCAGACGGCATCAGCAGGCTCTGGAATTGGGCGATGGCTGACTACATGCCAAAGGATGCAGAAAAGCCTAAAGAGCAGGAAGCAAAGAAAAGCGATGCGTCCCAGTCCGCTGAGGAAACCCGCCGCAAGGTAGAAGACGCCATGGCGAAGGCGAAGAAGGCAGCGTCCGGCGGCGGGGCAGGCCTCACGAATGAAATCTACAAGCTGACGCACAGCGACCTTGAGAACCAGCTTCATGATATTGACCTCAAAGCGGAGAAGCTGAAATCCGAAGGAGCTAAGGAAGCCGACATCGTAAGATACACGGAAGCGGCCAAAGCCAAGGTCATGAGGGACTTCAATGAAGGGGCGCTTTCCCAGATTAACAAATCGTGGAAGTCTGAACTGCAGAACCGTCTGGATGATATAGACCGCGAGAAGAAAGCATGGATCCAGAAAGGGGTGGATGAAGTCACGGCCACCCGCTGGGCAGAACGCGAGAAAACGAAGGCAAGGCAGCAGGAGGCTCTTTCCATGCTGAAGGAGAACCGCCAGTACCTTGAAATCATGAGACAGGCCATGGCGGGGGAGGGCGATACGCAGACCAGGATGAACAATGCGAAAATGGCAGTCCTTATGGCGATGCGTAAAAAGTACGGCATCCAGAATGACATGACAAGCCCGGAAGAAGTCTCCCGGTTTGCCGAGCTTATGAACAGCGTCAAGAACAATCTGGTGCCGGGGCTTGAAACCGACCTCTGGGCAAAGCGCCTGGGGGAGAACACCATTCCTGTTTACCGCGGGAGCGAACTTAACCGTGACATTCCGGGATTTACTGCCAATGTTACCATCCAGGGCGGTACCTACATGGATGAGAGCGGGATGAAGAAGATGGCGGACAATGTGGCTGACCGGATCAAGGTTGTATACGCCGATGCTGCGAGAAGATCGCAGCTTGCTTACGGAGGTGCATGATGGCACTGAAACTTAGGATCGGGGATGCAGCGGCTTTCCGGCGGCCGGAGGACTGGAGCATTACGCCGGACGACCGGCAGGAAAAGCACCAGACGATAGACGGCGTGGTCGTGGAAGACTACGGGCATGTGGATACCGGGGATGTGATCAGCTGCACGGTCATCCTGGCATACAGAGACTATGAAAAAGTGTACAACTACTGGGTGCAGAGAACAAAAGTCACCGTCATTGATCATGCGGGGAATACCTGGGAGAACATGAGGGTCGTCATCAAAAAGGACAGCTACATCGAATATCACGAAAGCTATCACAGGCTGGAGCTTGAGTTCTGGGGAGCATAAGGAGAATGCAGCATGGCAAACTATTATCACATTTATACGGATAGCCCGACGTCAGGGCTTCAGGACGGGACTGTAGTTTCGGAAAACGGTCTCATGACGGCGCCTATTTCCGTGACGCTGGATGCGACGAAGAATGAATCGAAGGTCATCAAGTGCGCCATCCGGTGCGAGAAAGGCTATGAGAGCAGCGGTACCTCGTTTATCCAGCCCTATCACTATGATGGGACAAATTATACGCCGACTGGCGGCAATGTAGGGCGCTGGCAGGTGGCGAAGGATCTATCGATTTCCGGGCAGGTTGTCATCAAGGTCACGGCCAATGCCTCGCCGGGGGATACGATCACCGTAGGCGACGTAGCGCTGACGGCAGGGACGGATTTTTCTGTCGGGAGCAGTATTGAAGCGACGGCCGGCAATATCGCGGCGGCCATCAAGGCAAGATCAGAGCAGTTTACGACAACTGTATCCGGTGCGTTGATTACCATCACTGAAATTTACCCGGGAGGCGGCCATACGCCTTACATCAAAAATATCACAGGCCCCGGCAGCGGATCTGATGCCAAGACTGCCACTCTTTCCTGCTCGCAGACGGATTCGCGCTCGAGCTTTGCCGCGGTTCCTGAGCAGATGGCTCAGCAGGGCGTCTGGGGGAGCCAGATCAGCATTACGGATATCATACGGGATAAGAATGTCATCTTCTGGATCAAGGTCAGCTCGTCTTCGGAAGAAGCGCCTGAAAGGGACAGCAGCACGGTCATCCATACGGAAGTCGTGGTGCAGGCGGTCTAAGGGGGAAAAGATATGGCTTACAAGTATGTGAATCCCGGCTACGGAGAATTACTGGACCGTGCCGGTACAACTGTAAACGATACAAAAATCAATGCGGTAAACGGGGTGGCATTTTTCAATAACAGCGATGACCGATCGGTCACCTTTCCGGAGCCCCTTACCAACGTGTGGATTAAGCTCTCTATGGAGAGGGCGTATGTTTCCGGGATCATTTCAGTGACGGGGACGGGATGGCCGACGGGGGTACGCCTGGATAAAAGCGATTACATCAAGGTCTTTTTCAGCGGGAATGAAAAAGATTTTACCACCAAGTATGCAGACAGGGCATCGATTGATTTCATCATGCATGTGCGATCCGGCGTTAATGACGGCATCATCGAGGTCTGGATGAACGGGGACAAGGTGGCTGTCCGCCAGGGCAACTGCTATGATGGAAAGCCGTTTAATGGAGTATGGCTGAAAACAGAAAGCGGGAAGAACTATTTCTTCAATGTGATTATTGCCGACTATGACATCAGCCATGAAGAAGTTGTGACAGCCAGGCTGACAGAACCGGAGGGTACGTGGAAGGGCATCGGGGCGGCGCAGGCAGAGGCCTCCGATGTCAATCAGGTGCTGACGCAGAAAATTGATACGGATGACCTGGAAAAGAAAATCCTGGCCAGAAGTGAAAGCATCTGCATCACTGGCGTCACACTTTCTGCAAGGGATATCCATTTCAACTCGGACAAGGTCAACGCGCTGACAGGCACCGTGAATGACGGTAAGAAGGATGTGTACAGCAGCACGCAGAAAATCTCTGGGGCCAGCATGGTCTACGGCATGTCGTACATCAAGGATATGACTCTGGATGAAGTGAAGGCTGCGAGCTTCAGTTTGAAATCAGCGAAAGTGTGATCCTATGAGTGCCACCAAATCGCCGCTTGATGTGTATGTTACGCATCAGCCGCCGGATACATCGAGGCATGACCCGCCCCTTGAAGTCTTTGTGACCTATAAGCCTGGGATCAGGGTTTCCCTCAACGCCGATACCGACAGGAATGCCGCCGGATGGGTAAAGCAGAATGCCGATACGGCAAGAAAGATTGTGGGCACGATAGGGATGACGTATGTCCATTCGGATACTGTCCGGCGGGCCCAAAACCACATCTTTTTGAACGCGGATACCAAAAGACGCCTGGTGTACCAGCTTGAGAACCAGGCGGATACGGAGATGTTCGTGAAAAGCCGACAGCGGGCAGACAGTGATACTGTCCGGCGGCTTCCCTATAGCGCCAAAGGTTTGAATCCATCGGAGATTTCCATCAGCCTGGTACGTGGGACATTGTCCGATACCTTCCAAATGGTGACGCCTTATGATCTTCCCCTTGAATCAGTCATAGAAGGAAAACTGTTGGATTTTCCTTACCGTTTTCTTGTATACGAAACAGGCGGAACCGGGCTTATGCGCACCATCACCGGGATGTATGACGTGGATAAGCTCCTCTATACGCCGTTCAATTACCAGCTGCATACAGCCAATGCGACAGCCAAAGACCATGCGGAGAAGATCGCTTCTATTTTGAAAAAGAAGCTGGTTATTGCTATTGACGATTTCACTCCGGAATCCACCTATGAAGGAATCGGGGCTACCATACAGAATCTTGCCGGTAGCCTCTTTGGATGGATGGGAAACCTGCCGCAGAGGTGGATCAATGTGTTCTTACGGAACGATACACTCTGCATCATCCAGAGAGGGCACGAGGTAAGGACGATAGACATCACGGGAACGAAGCACAGCAGGCCTGACATTGACAGGAAGCTCGTGCGGTCGGTCTGGTCGGGGAAAGGTAGCCATACCGCCCGTGGAGGCAGTATCACTGTAGAGCCCCTTGGGTTTACAGGAACGATCAGTTTCAGCGGATCGTCATGCAGCTACCGATACGGCCTTCTGGTCTATGAGTCAAACAATGGCGAAACAGTTTCCTATGACTATGACTTCGATGACTATCTTCGAAAGAAAGTGACTCGTACCAAGGAAGGTGAAACCATTACGGTTACCTATGACTACTCCATCTCTGCGGCGGGGGAGAAATTTCTTGCGAAAGAAACAGAAATCTCAGCAAAGCCAAAGAAGGGCAGCAGCGCTTCTGACGAGGGAGCCATAGCGTGGACGAAAAGGGAAACCCGCCATTCGTACATAGGAAACGGATGGTATGGCACGCGGGTGTACGTAGATGATGTCTATCAGGGGTCATCGGTGGGAAACGGCAAGCCGGGAGGCAGAGCCAACCGCTATGTCATGAACCAGTCAAATCTGGGACTCGGCGGGAAGTATCCTTCCGGGGTATCGTCAGAAGGAGCTGCTCTTTTTGATACGGAGTTTCCTGTCAAAGGTGATGCGCTCTTGAAGCAGCTCACCAAAGACATCGAATGGCTGAACAGAAAGACGGAGGAACGCATATCCATGGACATCTGGCAGTATCCGCATCTCATAGACTTTACGGACAGGATCCGCTATGAGGGGCATGACTACTATCTGGAATCCAACCGCGTGATACGGACTCCTACGGAATTGAAGCAGACGATAGAGATTGTGAGGTGGTACTGATGTATGGACTCGCCGGGCTGCGTGAAGTCTTGCTGCAGAAAAATTTTCAATCGAAAACAGATAAGGCAAGGGCGCGGAAAGAAGACACCGGCATTTTACGGGCGCGGGTTTCCGGGGACTATGCGTATGTGAACGGGCGGGGATACCGGTATACGCTCGCCGTAGACATCAACATCCACAACGGGCAGTATGTCTGGTGCGAGCTATGCGGAAACCAGGCCGTGATTGTTGGGGCTTAGGAGAGACTAAATGGAACGTGTACAGATTGTCCGAGGGGAGAACGGAGTGTTCTGGGATGCCAGAGGAAGAAGGCTCGTTACGATGGGGGACATCAATCCGCGGGCGGGGGACTGTGTATGGACGAACGGCACTACGATTTATGGGCACAGAGAAGCCGGCTACACGCCCCCTGTATTCTCAGGGCATTCGGGACCGGTTCTCCCTGTCCCCTTTTTCTCTTACCAGGATGGCACCTACAAGGTCATGGATCTTGAGGCGGATGGAACACTGGGGGACTTTGTCTCATTCACTTATAAAGACAAGCCGATTCTGGCATATGTGGGAGATGAAGAACATGCCTATGGCGGTATAAATGGCAATGGAAACGGGTACGCCTGGTACAACCTCATCACGGGAGGCTTTTTAGGACATTTCAGGCCGGAGGATGCCTGCATTGCAGAAAATGGCGATCTTCTTACGATCGAATCGGAAAATGGCTCCCGGTACGACGCAGGAACCGTAGAGTCAGAAACCTATCAATTCAAGGCGGGTATTTTCTTTGAAGAGGCAGGCGATTATGGCACTGAGGGGCCGAAAGAGGTGAAGATAATATCCGGCATGTGTTGTGAGAAAAACACAGCAACGCCATCCCCTTCCTCGTCGGCAAAGGGGACTGTGGTTTTACGGCGGAACGGGAGGGTAACTCAGACAATAGAACTTGATCCGTATATGAAGGAGGCAGGAAATGAGGCGTTCTTTCGTGCGTCAAGGATCCATGATATGAATGGCGGGCGCGGCGACGGGCGTACTTTCATTTTTCACTGGGATGGGAGGAATGACCGCATCCAGGCTGGGAAAATACCAAGGCCGGCGCCTGTATTAAAAAGCATGTCTGCAGCTGCAAGTAACCTTAAGATATATCCGGATGGGAGCTACATGGGATATATATATATTTCTGCCTACGCATTGGCGTATCCGGTCGTTGAAACGGAAACAAACAAGTCTTTTTTAAGTATAGATCCCGGAGAAACGCCGAGGGAAATGGTGAAAGATTTCTTCACAACCACTGTAAGTCTAAGCAGGGTTACAGGAATCGGACGGACGGAGGGCGAGTATTCCTATAGTGTATCGCATTCCGTATCAGGTGCGTTTTATGGCGGTGCCGTAGCTAAATTGGGTCCGCAGCCTGAGCCGAAGATGAGCATGTTTAATCCGCTTCCCGGCCACCGCTTTGCCGCTACGCGTTATACCGGAAGAGCGTCAACGAGTGCTGAGATTGCAAGCTTTGAAAACTGGGTGATACTCTCGCTTAATTCCATTGCTTATACCGGTCTTGTTATAGGGGACAGCCGCGTGAAAAGAATCCGGAATGAAATCAGGGATGCGAAGATGGAGCCGGTAAGCTCTGAGAAGGATACCCTCGTGAGGAACCCCTTCCCGAAGGAGTATGACATCCGGAATGGGTTCAAGGTAATGCTTGACCTTTACGACGAGTCGCAGCTATTAGGCGTCAAGGCACTCACTTTGATCGGGCCCGACAGGGAAAAGGTGGTAACAATTGACGACACAAGCTGGTGGTCGGTCTTTCTCTATAACTGGGAGAAGATGATTGCGTGCCGTCTTGACAAGGACCGGTATGCGGTGATGCTCAGCCGGCCATACTATTCCCTGGTGATAATAGACAAAGGAAATATCACAGCCGCCGGAAACGGTTATGCGTTGCAGTGTTTCAGCCTGGTCAAGTTCAGGAACAGAAGCCTCCTGGAAAAAGGTATATGGGATTTGTGCGGGAGCAAGGAGGGACGATGAAATGCTAAAGATTACAGAAAACAAGGTGCAGCTGACGCGAGGCAATACGGCGGGTCTAAAAAAACTTGCATACAGGTGACACAGGGGATGTAATTATATGGATTGGATTATAGCATTAGTACCAGAAGCCATTTATGGCCTCGGTACTTTTTTAATTGGTTTTTTCTGGCGGAAAAGCCAAGATAATGCAAAACACTATAGAGCATTAGAGAAAGGAGTAGAAGCCATTTTGCTATTGGAACTCCGGCGGATTCATGAACGCGGAGCGCGGCAAAAATGGCTTTCATATGCAGACAAAGCGAGCGCTGAACATATTTACTCCAGTTACCACGGCCTAGGGGGCAATGGACAAGGAACAGCCATTTTGAATGATATCCGAAAACTTCCATCAAAATAAAAAGAGGTGATAACATGAAGTATTTGAAAATGTTGCTTTATGAAAATGATGAGCTGTCGCTGACACGAGTGATTGCGGTAATCGGCTGGCTGGCGTTCCTGGCGGTATCTGCTTATTTAGTGTATACACATCAAAAATGGGATAACTATGATACATTCGCAAGCTTTACCGGTGGTGGTGGTGCGGCTACGCAGGTTGTAAATAAGCTGATCAATAGCAAATACAACAGCGCTCCGGGCGGTTATACAGAAAGGAAATAGATGAATGGATACTCTTACACTGGAAGAATTGAAAAATTGTATTGAACGTGCGGCCGATGCGTTTGACGTTGTATACATCCATTGGACGGCCGGCAGCTATAATTATCATCCAGACGATTATCACATCAACATCAATGATGAAGGCACGATTTACCGTACTAAAGATTTCAGAGAGCAGCCAGCAGCTACTTGGCACCGGAATTATAGAAGTCTGGCCATTGCTATTGATTGTTGCAAAGACGCAGCGCTTTATGGCGATGGTCATGCCGACTTTGGCGACTGCCCTCCGACCGATGCGCAGATTGAGTGCCTCGCGCAGGTCATTGCTGTGATTTCTGATACCTTGCATTTACCGATTCGGAAGTCTCTTTTCATGACGCATGCTGAAGCCGCCGAGCTGGATGAATATGGACCGAGCACAACTTGCGAAAGGTGGGATTTATGGACACTCCCACAGTCCCCAGAATGGGGGAGCGGCGGCGACTTCATCCGTGGCAAAGCGTTATTTTATCAAGATCAGTGGGCGGAATGAAGGAGGTATGGAATGTATGCGATTTACGAATTTTACAAAAAGTACAAAACATACTGTATATTTGCTTGTATTATCCTTCTTGCTTGCGGGTGGTTTTACTTCGCAGGCAGAAACGATGTATCAAATATCGGAAAGCGAACTGACACAGTTCGAGACGAACTTAGACGAGCTGACGAAGAGCAACGCGACCAAGCAGGATCTCTTGACAGAGCAGCAGAAGCAGTTAGAAACAGCGCAGACAGAGCTGGCAGAATCGAAGAAAACGAACGCCGAGACGCGGAAATTATTAGAGAGTGCAAATCAATCCTTGAAAGAATTAGAGGACGAGGCGAAGAAGGACATTGAGACGAAAACTCAACAGCGTAACCTCTGGATTGCAATCTCGGGTGGTCTGCTGTATGCATTGAGTAAAAAGTAGGTGGGCGCATGATCGATCTTTATCAAGGTGACTGCTTAGATCAGATGGACGCTTTAAGCTGACCCCGACCATAAACCGTGACGGGATGCGATATCCTCGAGACGTTGTAACATTTTCGAGCGGGAATAGCGTTGGCAAGATCCACCCGACAGAGAAACCGGTTGACTTACTGGAGTACATGATCCGCACTTACACGGATGAAGAAGAGACAGTGCTGGACTCATGCATGGGGAGCGGCTCCTGCGGCGTCGCCTGTCAGCACCTCGGACGCAACTTTATCGGCATTGAGAAGGATCCGGGATATTTCGAAGCGGCGCGGAAGCGGATTGCGGATGCTGTGAAGCAATAAAAAAAAGATGTCTTGATTTGGCACAGTGCTAAATCAAGACATCTTTTTTTATTTTGTAAAAATGCTGAAAAGTGCGATAAAATCGAAGAAAATAGCTTTTCTTTGCTTGACATTACGTCGAATAAGGTGTATAATAAATACAGAATTAAGGAAGGGAGGTGGTCAAAATAAACAAGGAAGATATGAAATGGCTAATCCAAATGATGCTAATCATCGCAGTTCCAATACTCGTTGAGTACATCAAGCAAAAAGAGCTCTTCAAACGTCACCATCACCGCAAATGATTCAGACGATTAAAGAGCTGAGGTGCAAGAGGGCGAACGTCCTCTTGGCAACCTCATTATATCACATGGAGGTAGTAAAATGAAATTCTATGATTTTATCGCGTTGGGACTTTGGATCACATCACTGTCCTTCGTCAATATCAGTAAGGAATTTATACAAGGCGCAGTTACGGCGGCAGTATTTTGTGGTTACGCAGTGTGGAGAATCAGAAAATGAAAATCATCGACGAAGTGATGACGACAGCGGAAGCTGCAGAACGTTGGGGAATTTCTGCGATCACAGTAAAGCAGGCGTGCTCAGGACAAAAGGGGCTTCCGCCTCGTTTTAAAGAAGGCGAGGAGTTCCGCAAGTCCGGCTGCACATGGCTGATAACGAAGGCAGGCATGGAGCGCCTGTATGGGAAAGAAAAAGAATAGCTGGGCGCAAAGTCGGGCGCAGTTGGCGGCCCGAAAGTCTCCTAAATGAGAATGGGACAGCATAGGAACGGCAGGAAATGCGATGTTATCTGATTCGCTGAATTTCATATAATTTGTCATTCTCATTTGAAGGTCTCCGGAACCAGGTGTCGAGAGTTCGAATCCCTCTAGACGCACCAGAATTTCTCCGATCATATCGGACAAAATATAATTCGTCCAGTTACACCCATGAAGGTGGGGTAATGCATGGGGGAAATCGACCTTTGAGGAGGTCAGAAAGCCGAGGCGGTATGCCCCGGCTTTTTATCATGCCTTTTTCTTTGTTTTAGCAGCAAATCCCTGATTACAGTCCGATGGCTCGTCATCGTATATTTCCTTGGCTATGGTGGTTCCAAACCGTCTCTTTCTACTGTATTCTCCATGGTAAACATGCTATAATAATAAGACGTTTCATTTGAATACATCGGACAGAGACAGGGGCTGCGCTTCATGAGGCGTAGTGCTTATTAAGATCACTGCGCTTTAGGATGCGCCGCGGATTTTCGCTGTATCTCACAGGTCTTTGACCGTGGGGAGCTCTGTACCGGCCTTTATATATCGTGAGGGTTTACCATGAAAATGTTTCGAGGACTATCGAACTGGATCGGGATGGACATGGGCTCGTCCCAAGTCCGTATCTACCGGGAGAATAAAGTGATCCTTGCTGAAGCGAGTACGGTCGCGGTGGATAACATCGACGGCCATGTACTGGGCTTTGGCACGGAGGCGCTCATTCATTACCACAAGGCGCCGGAGAATATTTCTCTGGAGTGGCCGGTACAGAATGGCGTCATCGCTGACTATGACATGACGAAAGCGATGCTTCGTTTTTTCATTCGCAAATCGCTTCACCATGCGGTGTCGCGTCCGACGGTGATGATTTCCATTCCGGGCGAGACGAGCTCGGTCACGCGCCATGCGCTGGTGGATGCTTTGATCCATGCCGGCGCGCAGCATGTGTATCTTCTCCCTTCGCCGGCGGCTGCGGCCATCGGGACGGGGAAGGATATGCTGGCACCGTCTGTGATTTTTTCTCTGGTCATCGGGCGTGATGTCGCTGATGCGGGGCTTTACAGCTGCGGGGGGATCGTCGCGCAGGAGGGGATCCCTTTCGGCGGGCATCATATCGATAAGGGGATCTGTCAGTATCTGCAGGATAAGTACCAGATCATGATCGGGCTGGATCAGGCGGAGAAGCTGAAGAGTGAAGTGATTTCTCTCAAAACGGCGGATGGACAGGCGACATTCACCATCCGCGGGCGTAGGATCCGTGACGGCGTGGAAGTGGTGGTGGAGCTTTCCACGGAGGAATTAAGGCCGGTGATGCAGCGTATCCTGCAGCCGGTCCTGAAGCTCATCCGTCGTGTCCTTCGCGAGGCGAAGCCGGAGATGGCGGGCGATCTTCTGAAGAATGGCCTGCTTCTTTCAGGGGGCAGTGCGCTTCTGGATGGGCTGAAGGACTGGCTCGCCGGAGAGCTGCATATGCCTGTCTTTGTACCGGCTCTGCCGGGGGATGTATTGGCCGTGGGCTGCTATCAGGCTCTTGGTATGTATAAGGATCTGCCGCTTCTCATTGAGAACGGTGAAAAATATTATGGAGGCGCTTGATCGTGATATTTTTTGGCAGAAAAAAGATGGCCGCCGCGGTCGCACTCTTTGTTTTCATGGGCGCATGCGGCTGGTTCTGGCGGCATAGGGAGTATATCCCTTTCATTTCGCAGCCGCTTTCTATCGGTGCGGCGCCTTTCAACTATACCGCGAGCAAGACGGCGCTCTCTTTCACACAGGGATTTGGCATACTTTCCGGTGTGTGGGAGAACTGGAGTGAGCTGGATGCGCTCCGGAAGGAAAATGAAAGTCTTCGCGCGGAGCAGACGCAGTATAGAGAGATTCTCGCGGAGAATATCCGGCTGAAGAGTCTCCTTTCGTTCAAGCAGGGCTATAAGCAGTACCACCTGACGGGGGCGTCTGTCATCACGCGCGACTACGGCGGATGGACACAGACGCTGGTCGTGGACAGGGGCAGTGACAGCGGCATCAAGAAGTATATGCCGGTCATCGTCCCGACGGGGCTGGTGGGTTTTGTAAGTGAAGTGTATCAGAATTCCGCGCGCGTGCAGCTCCTTCTGGATCCTCGTACATCGGTGGGGGGAATCGTTGCGCGTCCGGCTTCGCGCGTGGTGGCGATGGTTTCCGGAAACAGCAGTGAACCCGGCAAGCTTTCTTTCGTGAATCTGCCGCGAGAGGCGGATGTCATCAAGGGGGATACCATCGTGGCATCCGGCTATGGCGGGGTGTATCCGAAGGGGATGGTCATCGGTACGGTCGAGCAGGTGGATGTCGACTCCATCGGCGGCACGCAGGTGGCACGCATTGTTCCGGCGGCTGATTTCTCTCATCTGGAAGAGGTCTTCATCATCACAGACCATATTCAGAGGGCAACGCCAGAGAGTATTCTGGTGAAGCCGCCGAAGAAGGAACCGCCGATGAATCCTAATAAACATCAGGCAGGTGAGAAGGAATGAGCGGCTATGCACTGGCTTTTTTGAGCTTCTTCATTTTCCTCGCGCAGTCCTCGGTGATGCCATTCTTTTTCTCGGGGCTGCATCAGCCGGATCTGTGGCTGGCTGTCATCGTCCTTGCGACGCTGATCTTTGACAACAAGACGGCGATGACGCTTGCACTCGTGGGCGGGCTCCTTACGGATCTTGTGACGGGAAATTTTTTCGGACTGCATCTCCTGCCATACCTGGCGATTGCAGCGCTGTATCTCGCTTTGGGTAGGAAGCGCTACAACCGTCACTGGTATATTTCGCTTTTTGCGATGACGCTGGCCTCGCTCCTTTATGCCCTGCTGTCATGGCTGGTGCTTTTGGCAGCCGGCAGCCATGTCTTCTCGATTTCTTATATCCTGTACTTTGTGATGAGCACCACCTTCATGAATGGAGTAGCTGTGCTCTTTCTTCACAGGCCGCTATGGGCCATGAAACGGGAGGGAGAACCGAAGTGGTGAATAAACATGTGCCCTCGATTCTCAGTGGGCTTTTGAAAAATACCGAGGAGTCCCGCTATGCGCGTATGATCTATGCGGCGATCTTCCTCCTGCTCGTCCTGGGACTGCGTCTTTTCTATATGCAGGTCATTCAGGGCGGGTATTATAAAGAAGAAGCGGATGGAAATCGCATCCGTTACCTTCCCATGCAGGCGATGCGTGGTGTCATGTATGACCGGAATGGCTTGATCCTTGCGGGCTCGCGCTCGGCATACAGCGTCGTCATGCCGGTCGATCGCAAGGGGAATACGCTGTCGGATGAGGCGCTCAGCCGCCTGTCGCAGCTTCTTCATGTGCCGACTGCCGATATCAAGAAAAAGATCGAAGACAATAAGCTGGCCTTCGGAGCGATCTATCTGGCAAACGATGTCGGCATCGATGTCGCGACGCAGATCGAAGAGAAGAAGGATGAATTTCCCGGCATCGAAATAGAAGTGAATCCGCTGCGCGTATATCCGCTGGGCAATGCGGGGGCGCAGGTCCTTGGCTATGTCGGCGAAGCGGGGCCGGATGACAGGGACGCGGAAGGAAATCCGTACAAGACCACGACACTGATCGGTCGTGCGGGCCTTGAGCGCCGCTATAACAATTATCTCGAAGGCAAGAATGGCTCGAAGACGGTCGAGGTCAATGCATCGGGTCAGCCTGTCCGCTATGTGGGTGGTACGCCGTCTGTCACGGGGAACAGTGTGCGTCTGACGCTGGATGCGAATCTGCAGAAAGCGGCAGAGGACGCGATGGAAGCACAGGTGAAGACGCTCGTCCATGGCGGTGTCATGCCGACGGGGGCTTCCGCGGTGGCTGTTGATCCGAATAGCGGAGCGATCCTCGCAATGGCTAGCTGGCCGAGCTATGATCCGAACCGCTTCAGCAAGGGGATCTCTTCGAAAGACTGGAATGAGATCGTCAATAATAAGAATCATCCGATGCAGAACCGCACGATCCAGTCGATGTATCCGCCCGGATCGCTCTTCAAAGTCATCACGGGCGCGGCAGCACTCGAAGCGAAGGTGACGACACCAGAGGAACGCATTTTTGATAACGGCAAGCACTGGCTCGTCGATAAGAGAAACTCTGGGGGCGAAGCTTTCGGATGGATCAATTTCTATGAAGCAATCGAAAAGTCGGACAATGTCTATTTCTATGAAATGGGACGCCGTGCAGGTATCGACCGCATCTCCCATATGGCGGAGGAATTCGGTCTTGGGAAAACGACAGGCATCGACCTTGCCGGTGAATCGGACGGCAATATCGCAAGCGAAGCCTACAAGAAGAAAGTTTTCAAGCAGGACTGGTACCTCGGGGAGACGATGGATGCCGCGATCGGACAGAGCTTCACCCTGACGACGCCGCTGCAGATGGCGATGGTATACTCGGCGATCGCCAATGGCGGCTTCCGCTACCAGCCATACCTTGTGAACCGCATCGATCAGCTGGATGGGACACCGCTCAAGATCTTCTCACCGGAGAAGGTGGGGACGCTTCCGGTATCTAAGGATACGCTTGATGCGATCCACAAAGGACTTCGGATGGTCATGAGCAAGGATGGGACAGGCGGACAGATCTTCGAACATTATCCGATCTCGATCGCCGGTAAGTCTGGTACGGCGGAAACGAATGGTCTCGATAACGGCTGGTTCGTGGCATATGCGCCTTTCGACAAGCCGGAGGTCGTGATCCTGTGCATGTTCGAGCACAGCGGTTTCGGCTCGGAGTCCGCGGCACCGGTCGTCAAGAAGATGATGGATGCCTATTTCCATATCGGAGATTATTCGCCGGCAAAGCTGAAGGCAGCGGATGAGGCAAAGGCAGGAGGCAAAAAGAATGGCTGAGATCGTATCCTTTGCTTCCGGTAAGGGCGGCGTGGGGAAGACGCTCCTCACTGCTGCTCTGGGGATATTCCTCTCTCGGAAGGGGAAGAAGGTGCTCCTCATCGATGGGGATATGGGCATGAGAAATATGGATCTCGTGCTGGGACTGGAAAATGAGTGCTTCTATCATGTGATGGATCTGGCGGAAGGCCGTTGCTTTGCGAAGGATGTCATCTTGGAAGTGAATGACCATTTGGATTTCCTGCCGGCGGCGCAGAATGATACATGGGAGACTGTTTTTCCTGCGGCGATGGATACCGTGCTGGAAGACGTGGAGGACAAGTATGACTACATCCTTCTCGACTGTCCGGCGGGGCGAGGAGAGGGTATCCGCTTTGCGGAGCATCTCTCGGATCATATGTTCCTCGTCGTGGCGCCGTCCTGGGCCTCGAAGCGGAATGCAGAGCGTCTCATGACGGGACCGCGCAAGCGGTACATGACCTATGTGCTGAACCAGTTCTCCCTCTCGGGGGATACGCAGATCTCCTTGACGGATATGCTGGAGACGCTCGATGAAGAGTCCGTCTCTGCCATCATCCCGTATACGGAGGAAGCAGACCGTCTCGCGCATCAGGGAGAGCTTTCGGATTTTTCCGAAAAAGGGGCGCTCGGAGAAGCACTCGCTCTTTTCTGGAAATCGTACAAAGAAGAGAAACAGATCCCGTTTCCACGCTGGAAGAAGCTGCTTCGGAGAGCAGAGGCGGAGAATGCGCGGGAGAAGGCACCTGTGAAGACGGCACCGGCCGGCCTTTCCTGGCACTCGGGCAGCCGCTCGTATAAATGGCAGAGGAGGAGATAGCAGAATGAATCTCATTCGGTATTGGCGGCGCATCGACAGCACGCTGCTGATGGCTGTCCTGGGTCTTGGCGTCATCTGTCTTCTGATCATTGCGAGTGCCACTCATGCGAATATGGATGGACAACCGGGGCAGTATGACTTCGTCATGAAGCAGGGGATCTTCTTTGTCGGCGGTCTTATCATCGCCGGGTGCTCGCTCTATTTTGACTACAGGAAACTCTATCGATTCGTACCCATCCTCTATGGCATCAATGCGATCCTGCTTCTGGTCGTCAAATTCGCCGGAACGAGTGCGCTTGGGGCGCAGCGCTGGATCCAGATCGGCCCTTTCACGCTGCAGCCTTCGGAATTTGCGAAAATCATCATGATCATCTGTCTGGCAAGGCTCATGGCGAATGACAAATCCGGCTTCCAGACATGGAAGAGCCTTCTGCCTGTCGCGGGTATGATGGCACTTCCGACACTTTTGATCTTCATCCAGCCGGACCTTGGTACGAGCCTTGTCTTCGCGGCCATCACCTTCGGCATGCTTTATATTTCCGGACTCAAGATGCAGCTCGTGAAACGCGCTTTTCTTGCATTCGTCGTGGTCTTCCCGTTCATCTGGTTCTTTGTCCTGCACAGCTACCAGAAGATGCGTATCCTCGTCCTTTTCAATCCGGACGTCGATCCGTATGGCTCCGGTTACCATGTCATCCAGTCGAAGATTTCCATCGGCAGCGGCGGTTTCATCGGGCAGGGTCTTTTCGAAGGCACGCAGAGCCAGCTGAATTTCCTCCCGGAAAATCATACTGACTTCATCTTCTCCGTCATTGGGGAAGAGCTGGGCTTCGTCGGAGCCATTTTCGTTCTCTTTTTATTTTTCGTTCTTTTATACAGGACACTTATGATTTCCCGCTCTTCGGGGGATGCCTTCGGCAGCCTGCTCGCCTGTGGGATCTTTTCCATGTGGCTCTTCCAGATCTTCATCAATGTCGGCATGACCCTCGGCATTATGCCTGTCACCGGCATCCCGCTGCCTTTCATGAGCTACGGCGGCTCGGCTCTCCTTATGAATCTTCTCTGCGTCGGGCTTTTGATGAATATCTATTTAAGAAGAAAGAAATTGATGTTTGATTGACTGGGGACTAGGAACTATTAGACATCCGATCATTGATCTTTCATACCATAGTCACCCTATCCGCCCCTTCGGGGCACCTTCCCCTAGAGGGGAAGGCTAAGTATACTCGCGGCGCTTCACTATTTTTATGCGCCGCACCACAACCCTTAGAACCCTTAGAACCCTTAGAACCCATTGAACCCTTTGAATCCTTTGAACCAATACAACCACAAACCTGTAACCCCATTTTTTTTAGGAGTATCAAATGAACCGTGTAACTATCGATCCCGTATGGCTGATGCATATCCAAAAGCCTGCCCGCTACATTGGCGGAGAGTGGAACAGTGTGGTGAAAAACCACGATGAGATCCCGGTGAAAGTGGCGCTGGCATTCCCTGATGTCTACGAAGTCGCCATGAGCCATCTGGGACTCAAGATCATCTACAGTGTCCTGAATGCCAGAGAGGATGCGCTGGCAGAGCGTGTATATGCGCCATGGGTGGACATGGAAGCGATGATGAGAGAGAAGCACATCCCGCTCTTTTCTCTTGAAAACAAATGCCCGGTCAAGGACTTCGATGTACTTGGCTTCACCATGCCGTATGAAATGTGCTACACGAATATCCTGAACATGATCGACATGGCAGGCATTCCTGTCTGGGCGAAGGATCGCACAGGCGAGGATCCCCTCGTCGTCGCCGGCGGCCCCTGTGTGTACAATGCAGAGCCGGTCGCTGATTTCTTCGACGTCTTCTTCATCGGAGAATCTGAAGAAGCCATCGGAGAGATGGTGGATATCGTGAAAGCATGGAAAGCGGAAGGGAAGCCCGGCGGCCGCAAAGAGGCGATCCGCCGTCTCGCTCAGATCGATGGCTGCTATGCACCGTCCCTCTATGAGGTCTCTTACTATGAGAATGGCGTCTTCCGCAGCATCCGACCCATCGACGAAGCGGCCCAGTTCCCTGTGAAGAAGCGTGTCATCCGTGATGTCGACCATGTCCACATCGATGACAAGCCGATCCTCCCGCATATCGAGATCGTGCATGATCGTGCCGTTCTGGAAATGTTCCGCGGCTGCAGCCGCGGATGCCGTTTCTGCCAGGCGGGGATGATCTACCGCCCTGTGCGCGAGAAGAGCGAAGAGAGACTGCAGGAGATCGCAGATACCCTCATCAAGAATACGGGCTATAATGAGATTTCCCTCATGTCCCTCTCTTCGGCAGACTACTCCTGCCTGCCCGAGCTTGTCGATCACCTCTTGGAAAATTTCAAAGACAAGCGCGTGAGCGTCAGTCTCCCGTCACTGCGTGTCGACAGCTTCTCCATCGACATCGCGAAAAAGATCCAGCAGGTCAGAAAGAGCGGTCTCACGCTGGCACCGGAAGCCGGTACGCAGCGTATGCGCGATGTCATCAATAAGGGCGTCACGGAGGAAGACATCATGGGCGCCTGTGCGAATGCCTTCAAAAATGGCTGGAAAAAGGTGAAGCTCTACTTCATGATGGGGCTTCCGACGGAAACGGATGAAGACCTGAAGGGCATCGCCGATCTGGCAAACCGCATCCACGAGCTCTATCATGAGATCAAGGGGCGCTATGACCTGCGCATCACCGTCAGCGTCTCGAGCTTCGTGCCGAAGCCTTTCACCCCTTTCCAGTGGATGCCGCAGTGCAGCGTAGAGGAGATCGAGCGCAAACAGCAGTATCTGAAGAGCCTTTTCACAAACCGCCATATCAAGTACGCCTATCATGATGCCAAGACAGGATATATCGAAGCCGTCCTTGCTCGCGGCGATCGCAAGCTCTCTTCTGCGATCTACACCGCATGGAAGAAAGGCTGCACCTATGACAGCTGGACGGAATTTTTCCACTTCGACGTCTGGATGGACAGCTTCCGGGAATGCGGTATCGATCCCGATGAGTACGCAGCGCGCATTCGTGATTTCTACGAATGCGAACCGTGGGATCATATCGACAGCGGTGTCACGAAGGATTACCTCCTGAAAGAATGGCGCATGGCCGAGAAGGGGATCCTCACCCATGACTGTCGCCATCAGGCCTGCAATGGCTGTGGCGTCTGCCCGATCCTTGATGTAAATCTCCTCGATCATAAGGTAGAAAGCAAGGAACCGAAGCGTGTTTTCACGTATCGTCAGCCGAAGGCGGGGGAGTAGCTGTTTAGTGGGTAGGGATTAATAGCTGGTAGCTAGTGACTAGTAGCTAGGGATTAGGAATTAGGAATTTTCCCTCTTACCATTTCTCCATACTATCGGTTTATGAAATTGATACGAAAGCGAGGTCCATCGGGCCTCGCTTTTTACGTGTTATATTTTTCACGATCTGTTTTGGGCAAACAAAAACCGTCATGACCATTTCCGAACATGACGGTTTTCTTTTGGGATCAGGTATAGCGGAGTAGCGGGAAATGTGAGGCAAACTTCCTAATCCCTAGCCACTCATCCCTAGCTACTAGTCACCAGTCACCCGTCACCAAGCCTCAGAACATATTCAGGATGCCCTTGAAGCCATAGTAATTGGTCGGCAGGAAAGCATCCACATACTTGGATACACCGATAGGCTCCGGTGCGGTGAGGAAGAGAAGGAAGAGGCCGAGGACGGTGAAGCCGATCGCGATGAGGCTTGCCTTGCCCTTGCCGGACATTTCATAGTAGCCGAAGAGACGCAGACCGAGTGCGCCGAAGAAGGTGATGCACATGCCGGAGAGGGAGAAGACACCAAAGAGGATATTCGCCATCAGGAAGCCGACATAGAAGACTGGCAGGAAAATGAAAGGCAGATTGTATGCGATGCGGGTCGGGTTCACGCTGCGGCGCATATCATCCATCCAGTCTGCCATATCGAAGCCGAAGAGGCCGAGAGGAATGAAGGAGAGCAGGATGACCGTATCCCAAATGCCGGAAAGTCTGTCGCGGTCCTGTCCCAGCCACCATACGAAGCCGCAGAGGAAAAGACCGACAGCGCCGCCCAGTGCATAGTACCAGGCAGCGGGGATGAATTTGACTGCGATCATAGAGACAGTGGTCAGGAGGGAACCGATCACGATGTACTTGGTGAGTTCTCCCTTCGAAAGCTGTCTGTCCTCCGGGATCTCCGTCTTGATCTGCGCAAGGATCTCCACCATGAAGAGCAGGAGGAAGATCGCCAAAGCTGCGAATGGATACAGGAAGAGAGAGATCACGATCAGAAGGACGGGGACAAAGACTCGCATTCCTTTGAAGACCTGCAGCTTCTTGAAATTCAGCTTGCGCTTCTGGGTGTAAATGGTGAGGCGCATAAAGACCAAGTACGTCAGCATGATGCCTACCGTTTCCATCGGTTCACTCCCCATGTAGAGCAGCGCACAGAAAACGAGCATTGCCATATTCGCTCCGGTAAAGCGGCAGATCAGCGTACTGAAAATGCCAATGTTCAAAAAGGCCACTACGGCGTCAACAAAATTCAAAACATCCATCTCCTTAATAAAAAATAGAATTATCTTTTCTAGTATATATGGTACGCGGGTTTTACGCAAGGGAGGTTGGGGGATTCGTGACTAGTGACTGGTGACTAGGGATTAGTAGCTAGGGATTAGGTCATTCTCTCGCGTTTTCATCCCTCTAGAACCCTATCCGGCTCGCTATGCTTGCCATCTTCTCCACGCGGGGAAGGCTGTGGTGCGGGGAAGCGGTATTCTCGTTTCATTGACCTGAGACAGTTGTTCTCTCGCGTTTCCCTAGAACCCTATCCGGCTCGCTATGCTCGCCACCTTCCCCACGCGGGAAAGGCTGTGGTGTGGAGAAGCAGTATTCTCGTATGTCGCGCTTTTGCATGACCGCTGAGCAGCCCCTTTAAGAAGGGGCGCGCTGAAGTCGGAGGATAGATCTGCCCCGCAGGGGCAGCCTTCTACGGGAAGGGATGAAAGGGAATGTGAGGTGAGCGGCGTTCGGGTACTCTCGTAAAACGCTGGCTTGAGACGATCATTCTCTCTTGTTTTTCATCCCGCTAGAACCCTATCCGGCTCGCTATGCTCGCCACCTTCCCCACGCGGGGAAGGCTTTTGGTGCGGGGGATAGTGTGTATTCTACCTCCTTCCCTTGGAAGGAGGTGCCCCGAAGGGGCGGAGGTTGGCTCCGCAGCGGTATGAAAAGAAATGTGAGATAGTCCGTTTTCCCGTATCGTCATCCCGAGCGGAGTCGAGGGATCTTTTTCAGCTAAGGGTTTCTTCTTTTCTACTTGGCTCCCCATTGGGGGAGCTGCCCGGAGGGCTTGTGCAAGTGAGATGCCATTTCGAGCGAAGCGAGATGAGGGGGCTACGTAGCGGTATTGCCTGAAATGTTGGAATATCGATAGCATCGGACTATTCCACATGGAGCGTTATACCGTTAGCATGCCCCTATTGCCTTCGGCACTTCCCCCGAAGGGGGAAGCAAGTCGTTACGGCGCTAATATTTTCCTTAATAGCATTGCCCACGCGGGGAAGGCTGCAGTACGGCGAAAGCGGTATTCTCCTTTCTCATCCCTAGTCCCTAGTCCCTAGTCCCTAGCCACTAGCCACTAGCCACTAGCCACTAGCCACCAGCCACCAGTCTCCAGTCACCAGTCACTAGTCCCCAGCCACGCATCCCCCTTGCGTCATCTGTTATAATAGAAACGTAGAAATATATCTCTTCAGGGCGGGGCGGAATTCCCCACCGGTGGTAAAGATCTTCTGAGCCCACGAGCTGCGGATGTCCTGCAGTAGATCTGGTGAGAACCCAGAGCCGACGGTTAGAGTCCGGATGAAAGAAGAGTGGTAGACTTTTTGGCTGTCCACCTCCCTGAAGGAAAGGAAGGTGGATTTTTTGCGTATCGATGAAGACAGAAAATTCATGAGCCGTGCGCTGGAGCTGGCGGTGCGCGGCATGGGACATACCCGTCCGAATCCGATGGTCGGGGCGGTGCTCGTAAAAGATGGCCGCATCATCGGCGAGGGCTGGCATGAAGTATATGGCGGGCCGCATGCGGAAGTGAACTGCTTCGCTCACGCGACAGAAGATCCGAAGGGGGCAACGCTCTATGTGACGCTTGAGCCATGCTCGCACTATGGGAAGACGCCGCCGTGCGCTGACCTCGTGGTGGAAAAAGGTGTCGACCGCGTGGTCGTCGCGATGGAGGATCCGAATCCTCTCGTCGCCGGCAAGGGGATCCGCAAGCTGAAAGAAGCGGGGATCTTTGTGACGGTCGGTCTCATGGAAGAGGAAGCGAAGAAGCTGAATGAAGTTTTCCTGAAATACATCACGCAGCACAAGCCCTTCGTCCTCTACAAGGCTGCGATGTCTCTGGATGGCAAGACGGCTTGCCACACGGGGGACTCCCAGTGGATTTCCTGTGAAGACTCGCGGGAAGAAGTACATGTCCTGCGCGGCTGCTACAAGGGCATCATGGTCGGCGCGGGCACGATCCTTGCGGACAATCCGCAGCTCACTGCCCGCACGGAGGGGATGATCGACCCCGTCCGTATCATCGTGGATGGGCATCTCTCGGTGCCGCTTAAAGCGAAGGTATTTCACGAAGAGGGGGAGAATATCATCCTCACCACGACGGCCTCGGATGAGGGAAAGCGCAAAGCGCTCTCGGATATGGGCGTCGATATCATTATGACGGACGGCGAAGAGAAAGGCAGTGTCGATCTCGAGGCCGCCATGACGGGGCTCGCTCTGAAAGGCATCGACAGCATCCTCTTAGAGGGCGGCGCGACGCTCGCCGCGTCTGCCTTTGATGCCGGTATCGTCGACAAGGTACGTATCTATACCGCGCCGATGATCATTGGCGGCGTCTCTGCGCCCGGGCTCATCGGCGGCGAGGGCGCACCGACCATCCCGAAGGCCATCCGTCTCCGTGACATCCAGACGCAGATGACGGGGAAGGATCTCGTCATCGAAGCGTATGTAGAAAAAGAAGCCAAAGAAGAAAAGGCAGAGTCCACGCGCCCGACAGACGTCGACCTGCTGAAGAGAGAGGAAGAGCCATGTTCACAGGGATCGTAGAGGAAATCGGGACGCTTCGCAGGATGAAACCCACAGCATCTTCCTGCACGCTCACCATTTCTTGTGAAAAAGTCCTCGAGGGGACGAAGCTCGGCGACAGCATCGCGGTGAACGGTACCTGCCTCACCGTGACGCGGATGGATACGCACTCTTTCGACTGCGACGTCACGCCGGAGACGCTTTCCCGCACGTCGTTTTCCATGGTCCGCGTCGGCTCGCCCCTGAATCTCGAGCGTGCGCTCCGTCTCTCGGATCGCTTGGGTGGTCACATCGTGCTCGGCCATGTCGATACCACGGGACGCCTGATCTCCTTCATCAAAGAAGGAAATGCGGTCAATATCACCATTTCCGTCGAGCAGAAATGGATGAAATACATCGTAGAAAAAGGCTCCGTCGCTATCGACGGCGTGAGCCTCACTGTCGCGAAGCGGGGGAAAGACCGCTTCACGATCTCCCTCATCCCACATACGGGGGAGAAGACCATCCTTCTCGGGAAGCACCCGGGAGACCCAGTGAATGTCGAGTGCGACTACTTGGGGAAATATGTGGAGCAGCTCATGAAAAAGGACACGGAAGAAGGTCTCACCATGGGCATGCTTGAGACACTTTCTGGAGGAAACTATGGAATTTAAATTTGACCCGATTGAAGATATTTTAGAAGAGATCAGGCAGGGACACATCGTCATCATGCAGGACGCCGAGTCCCGCGAAAACGAAGGCGACTACATCTGCGCCGCAGAATTCGCCACGCCTGAGAATGTGAACCGCATGGCGTCCGAAGCGAAAGGCGTCATCTGCATGCCGATGTCCGAGGAGATCGCAGAATCTCTGTACCTCGGACCGATGATCCGTCACAATACGGACAATCACCAGACCGCTTTCTTAGAGTCCATCGACTACAAAGACTCCGGTACCGGCGTCTCTGCCGCCGCCCGCTCTATGACAGCCTTGGAAGCCATTAAAGACGGCGCGAAGCCGGAAGATTTCCGCCGCCCGGGGCATCTCTTCCCGCTGAAAGCTCGCCGCTGGGGCGTCCTCGAACGGCAGGGCCATACCGAAGCGACCGTCGACCTCGCCCGCCTTGCGGGGCTCAAGCCCGCCGGCCTGTGTTGCGAGATCATGAATGAAGACGGTACCATGGCCCGCCGCGAAGACCTCTTCCGCCTCGCAAAGGAAAAGGGCCTCAAGATCGGCAACATTCAGGAGCTCATCGAATACAGGAAAAAGCATGAGATCTTCGTCGAACGCATCACCGCCGCCAAACTCCCGACCAAGTACGGCGACTTTGAGATCTACGGCTTCGTGAACCGTATGAATGGCGAGCACCACGTCGCTCTCACCATGGGCAAGGTCGATGACGGATCTCCCGTCCTCTGCCGCATCCACTCGGAATGTCTCACCGGTGACTGCTTCGGGTCGCTGCGCTGCGACTGCGGACAGCAGCTCTCCGCAGCCATGCGCCAGATCGCCAAAGAAGGTCGGGGCGTCCTCGTCTACCTGCGTCAGGAAGGTCGCGGTATCGGTCTCATCAATAAGATCCGCGCCTATGCCCTGCAGGACGAAGGCTATGACACCGTAGAAGCGAATCTCAAGCTCGGCTTCGCGGCCGACCTTCGCGAGTACATGACCGGCGCACAGATCCTTAGAAATCTCGGTGCGACCCACATCCGCCTCCTGACCAATAACCCGCAGAAGATCGACGACGTCAGCGAGTACGGCATCACCATCACCGAGCGCGTCCCCATCGAGATCGCGCCCACTAGAGAAGACGAATTCTACCTCAAAACCAAGCAGGAAAAAATGGGCCACATGCTGAAGCTCGACCAGGACATCATAGAACCGAAGGCATAGGATTTTAGTGAGTGGTGACTAGTGACTAGTGACTGGTAGCTGGGGATTAGTATCTAGGGATTAGGGGTGCAAAGTAACTGGTGACTGAAATGCCACCTTCGGACATCGCCCTATTTATACTCTGCGGCGCTTAGATCCTTCGACTCAGTTCTCATATTTTCAGATCAGCCATTTTCTAACATACGACGTTTTTCTCCGCTCAGGATGACGAAATGCGCCGCACCACCACTCCTAACTCCTAACTCCTAACTTCTAACTAGAGAGCAAAGCTTTCATCCACAATCCATGGGCAGCACGCCCTAGGGGATAACCCCGAACCCTGAACCTTGAACCCTAGACTTTACCACTTACAAAGTATGTTACATATACCCAAAGGAGATTCCCTCATGAACATCATTTCCGGACTTTTCAATGAAAGCGACATCCGCGTCGGCATTATCGCTTCCCGTTTCAATGAAGTCATCGTTTCCAAACTCATCGACGGCGCAGCCGATGGTCTTGCCCGTCATGGCGTCGACATGGACAAAGTCGACCTCGCGTGGGTGCCGGGCGCCTTCGAGATCCCGCTCGCGGCGAAGAAAATGGCAGAAAGCGGCAAATATGATGCCGTCATCTGCCTTGGCGCTGTCATCCGCGGAGAGACTGACCACTACGAACACGTAGCGACAGAAGTCACGAAAGGCGTCGCTATGGCCTCCCTCTCCAGCGGTATCCCCGTCCTCTACGGTGTCCTCACCACTGACACCATCGAGCAGGCCATCAACCGCGCCGGCCTCAAGTCCGGCAACAAAGGCTTCGAATGTGCGATGGATGCACTCGAAATGGCGAGCCTTTTCAAAAAGCTGGAAAAATAAAAATCATAGAAAAGCAGCCTGTCGGTTTTCATTGGCAGACTGCTTTTCTATTGCCTGTTTCCCTAATACAGACACAAAATATGATGAGAGAATGCTTCTTTTCTGCTCGTATATTGCGGAATTTCTCTTCGCT
This sequence comes from uncultured Dialister sp., assembly GCA_900543455.1. Taxonomy (GTDB): domain Bacteria; phylum Bacillota; class Negativicutes; order Veillonellales; family Dialisteraceae; genus Dialister. The sequence goes on along the minus strand of UQRR01000002.1, from coordinate 9,623 downwards.
TTTTCTCTATTTTTTGTTACAATACAGGTAGAAAGGCGGTGATGCCATGGGACGATTCAAACAATGGGAAGAGCTGACCATCCAGGATAATTTTCTTTTCCAGAAAGTCATGCAGAACCAGCGGATCTGCAAATACCTGATCGAGAAGATTTTGGGCATCCGGATCGAAAAGATCACATTTCCAGAAGGCGAAAAATCCATAGACAACCGCTACGACAGCAAAAGCATCCGCCTGGACGTCTATGTGCACGATGAAAACGGCCATGTCTATGACATCGAGATGCAATGTACGAATGGCAGCGAAGGGGAACTCCCCAAGCGGACCCGCTACTATCAAGGCATGATCGATATGGACGAGCTGAAAAAAGGGCAGTACTATACAGAGCTGAAAGAGTCCTTCATCATCTTCATCTGTACCTTCGACCCCTTCGGCGAAAATCTCCCCATGTATACCTTCCGCCATCGCTGCATCGAAAAGGAAGGTCTGGAGCTGGGGGATCTTTCGACAAAGATCTTCCTGAACGCGAAAGGCGAAAGTGATACCCTTGACCCGGATATAGCAGCCTTCCTGCGCTATGTGGACGGGAAAGCAGCAGAGGGTGCATTGACGAAAGAAATCAACGAAGAAGTGATCCGGATCAAAGAACATAAAGAAATGAGGCGAGAATATATGACACTTTTGATGGAACTCCAAAAATATAAAACCGAAGGCATGCAGGAAGGGATCGAAATCGGCATGAAGCAAGGTATGGAGAAAGGTATGGAGAAAGGCATGGAGAAGGGGATGGAGCAAGGCATGGAGAAAAAAGGTAGAACAGTGATCATGAATCTGCTCAAACTAAACATGCCGATCGACAACATTGCTGCCGCGACAGAAAGTCCGATCCCGTATGTGAAAGAAATAGCGCGAGAAGCAGGATACTCCGTCTGAGAAGAAGCCATGAATGAGTGAAAGCAAAAAGTCAATAGAAAAATCCCCATGGGCTGCGGCATGTGTCATGCCATAGCCCATGGGGATTTTTCTTACAAAGGCATAAAAAAACATCCGGAAAAGGCTTCCCACCTGTGCCCGATGCAGGCGGAGCTCGGAATCGGTGACGGTCGTCCATGAGCACCGAAGTGCGGGAGGGCCTGTGCTATCGTCGGAACCCGGCCTCGCAGAGGACAGGGAAGTGGAAAAGCCATGCTTCCGGATATTCTTTTGTCTTACTTGTCAGCCTAAAATGGGCATCGGCAGCAGGCTGTACGCTTCCTCTGACCCATCCGATGACGCAAGGTGCATTCTGCAGATCTGCCCTTTCAGAAGCGGCTCTCCCTGTGATCTTGTAGCGCTTAGAGAATTCTGGAAATCAGAGAAACCGTCCGTCCGGGGAACATGTTCAGATATGTCCCTGTTTCATGCTTATATGGTACTATGTTTTAGAGGAAAAAGCAAGTGGGAAAAGTGATAATCTACAATACATAGTCTGTTAGACACAAGATCTATAACCGAAATATACTATGATTTATGATAAATATACATGAAGAACATATACACATTATAATGACATATGCACTTTATGATGGAATAGACCGAATTTTCATTACTTTTTTGCCTGCTCAGTGAGACGTATGGGAATATCGGCTTTCTAGGATCATCATTCGGAGCGGAGAAAATAGGGGAAGTGGGGGCGGTGTGAAAAATGTTGGGGAACTGAGTCGAAGGATCTGTATGCGAATTGTTCATTGCGGGAAATCGGATAGATCCTTTGACTTAGGCCTCGCTGGTTCTGGCAGAGGCAGTCTCACTTACGATGATTCTGTCCACTCAGTATGACAGTGGGAAATAGCGTTTTCCTGAATTTGCACATAGTTTTTCCAAAAGACAGGGTTAGCCCCTCGGGCGTGGTGCCCTTTGATTACATTTGAAAGCCTCGCTTAAATGAGAAATTAGAAATGAGAAATTAGAAGTGAGAGATGGTGGTGCGTCGCATAAAATTATGGAAGCGCCGCGGAAGTTTGAAACTAGCGGTTTTCTCATATCGCAAACCTAATCCCTAGCTACTCATCCCTAGTCTCCAGTCCCTCGAGGTTCGTAATCCGTAGCCATTCATACCTTATTTCTGCTTTCAAAATTACTTTTACATGATTTTTCGACGCTATGTGTAGAAGTCGTAGAGCTTTTTCCTAGAAAAGGTGCAAGAAAAGTAAAAAGACGGGATGTCAATTCTAAAATGAATAAAGTGGGCATCATTTCAGACAACGAAGTCAGCTGTGCGTTCCCGATCAGGGTTGCCCCTAATTGAGCAGAAGTGCTGGCTACGATAAGATTGCGAACAAAGACTCTTTGATATCCAGTCTGGCATCCGATTTATTGGATCAGCCCAGAGGGCAGGATCACATCCTACCGTTTGGCATAGAGAGTTGTGGTATACTAAGAGGAAAACATTGTATGCAGTGTTTCCCTGTCTATTTCAATAGAAAGACCTAGGGAAACGCTGATTAAATAGCAGAGCCGGATTTTATATGGATTTTTATACATAGCTTCGTCATCATCTTCCTCAAATAGCTCGCTATTCGCGTCAGATGATTTCTTGCTCTGTATAAAAATCCAAGAATGAAATCTGACAACGATTTAATCAGTGTTTCCCTAATTCCCTGAAGGAGAATACATATGCTTTTTACTTCCCCCATTTTTTTGTTCATTTTTTTACCGCTGGTCATCGGGTTATACCATTTTCTTCCCCGAAGTATTTTTATTAGGAATATTTTTCTGCTGATAGCCAGCTCGTTTTTCTACTATTACGGAGAGCAACAAAAAATACTCATCATGTATTTTGTTATTCTTTTGAACTGGGGAATTGCGTTATATGTAGACAGCGGGACGCTCGAAGACGGAACGTATATCAGGAAAACAAAAGGGCAGAAAGTGGCGTTGTTTTTCTGTGTGTGTGTCAGTGTTGGACTTTTATGGTATTTCAAGTATCTTAATTTTTCGATTGAAGTCTTGAATTCGATATTTAGCTTACAGCCGCCGTTACATTTGATTTCGGATATTGTTCTTCCTCTGGGAATTAGTTTTTACACTTTCCATGTATTGAGTTACACACTGGATGTTTACTTTGGTCGGTTGAAGGTGGAACGGAATTTGCTGAATTTCTGCAGCTATGTGCTGATGTTTCCACAACTGATTGCCGGTCCGATTGTCCGGTATATTGATATCAAACGGCAGTTTTATAGAAGAACCATTACGGCTGTTGGTTTTGCAAATGGAATCCGTACTTTCTGCTATGGACTCAGCAAAAAAGTACTGCTGGCGAATACCATCGCCGTATATGTAGATGCTGTCTTTTCAAAACCGGTCAATGATTTGACAACGGCAGACTGTTGGCTTGGTGCGATTGGTTACACACTGCAGATTTATTTTGACTTTAGTGGATACTCCTCCATGGCGATCGGCCTTGCCATGATGTTTGGCTTTCATTATAAGGAAAACTTCAATTTCCCATACATGGCGAAGTCAGCTGGCGAATTTTGGCGTAGATGGCATATTTCTTTGTCAAGCTGGCTGAGAGACTATGTTTACATCAATATGGGCGGAAATCGAGTATCACCCTGGCATAGGCATTTCAACGTACTGTTCGTTTTCTTCTGCTCCGGCCTTTGGCACGGCGCGAATACCACCTTTATTTGCTGGGGACTTTTATATGGCTTCTTTATCGTTCTTGAAAATATGGGACTTAAAAAGCTACTTCATAAATTTAGCTTTGTAGGACATATTTATTTGCCGATCCTTGCAGTGACTGCCTGGGTGTTGTTCCGTGCTGATCACATGGAATATGCCAGCGTTTATATCAGTAAAATGTATGCGCTGTCTGCTGTGAATTGGCAAATGAGTGTCAAATTGGAGAACAACGTACTTTTTGCCATTGTATTGGGGATAGTGCTTTCCTTTGACTGGAGACATTGCTATAAAAATGCCTGTGTCGTCATGTATCAAAAAATGAATCACAGCGGGAAAGTGTTTATGGCTCAAAAAATAGGCGGTATACTTCTCAGTCTTTTGCTATTTGTGATTTCTGTGGCTAGTATCATGAGTAATTCACACAATCCATTTATTTACTTCAGGTTTTAGGTGATAAGATGAAAAGTATAAAACGCAGAACCGTTTATAAAGTTGCAATTGGCTTGTTTTTACTTCTCTTAGTGACACCTAATGTTGGATTATTGAGAGAAAAGACAAATGTTATTCATATTGCACTGATGGAAAATAGAACCATCAATCCGAAGCCAGAAGCCTCCGTTGCTACCAAAAAGTATTTTCAGGAGCTTGAAGGCTGGTATAATGACCGCCTCTTGGGGCGGAAGGATATGATCAGTAAATGGGCGATGTGGAATGGTCGTCTTTTTGATGTGCTGATTAGCAAGAACGTGGTACGAGGAAAAGATGGATTTCTGTTTTCTCCGGCAAATATGGCACATGAAATGGCTGATAAGGAGCAAAAACTGACTAAAATAAAGAAAATAGAGCAACAGTGCAGCAAGCGGGGGATTCGTTTCATCTTTATGATGACACCGAATAGCGAACTGGTGCTGAGTGATTTGTTTGAAAAGGAGTACCCACTGATTGATTTGCCTTCTGCTGAAGCTGTTACTCTGTCAGATTTCCAAAGATATGGAATAGAAACATGCTTCCTCGGGAAGGATTTTGTCACTCTCTCTTTGGAAGCACGTAAAAATATGTATCATACAGGAGATTATCACTGGACGGATGCGGCAGGGTATCTGGCTGCCAAAAAATTCTTGCATCAGGTGGGATATGCCGAAAATATAGATGCCCCAGTCAGGCAAATCAAAAATGTGACTAAGGCTGGGGGTTATTATCGGGATGCAGGTCTGGAAATAAAAGAGGATGAACGGTACGCTCCTTGGAATGATCATTTTGTTGATACATTTTACCTGACAGATAGCCGAGATAAGGACTTATCTCAAGGAAAATTGACTTCTTCGATGGGAGAGTATGGGCAGCATGGTGAAGATATTATTATCAATCCCCAAGTGAAAAATGATCGGAAGGTGCTTATTTTGGGCGATTCCTTCTCCGGCTGTTTGAAGAAATATCTGATTCAGGATGTTCATATGATTATTTACAGCCATTCTCGGGATATCAAGAAAGATAAGGGGAGAATCAATATCGAATATATGCTGGATCGATATAAACCGGATATTGTTCTTTTTCAGAAAATGGAGGCTTTTGGATATCGAGAAGGATTCGAAGAGATGCTGGGGAATATTTATGTAAATTGATTCAGGAAACGCTGATTCAATCGCAGAGTAGAGTCTGATAACGATTGAATCGGCGTTTTTTTAGTTGTTTGAAAAGGCTGCCGATTTTCGCGGCGTATTTTGCTTTTTGCAGTCTGCTGGCGGGATGCATATAATATAGGTAAAAGGATATACATGGAAGCATTTCTGAGGAGGAAATCATGCATATTTCATCCATGACCATCGATAACTACCGCACCTTCCGCCATGTCGTCTTCCATTTTGACAGACAGGTGAACTATATGGTGGGGGATAACAATATCGGCAAGAGTAATTTTCTTTGCCTCTTGAAATGGATCAGCCATGGGTATGGATTCCGCGAAGGCGATTTCTTGGATGCAGATCATCCCATCGAGATCCGACTGACGCTTGCCGAAGAGGCGGGAGGGGAGAGCGCAGAGCTCTATCTGGTGCAGGCGGTACAGGAAGTGGTGCCGCGGCTCTTTGATCAGGCGAGCGGGCGGCAGCTGCCTCTGGAGTACCTGCGCTGCCTTTTTTATATCGATTTTTCCCTGTGCGAGATGCCGCGCAGGATGATGGCCCATGTATCGATGGGAGAGCTGCTTTCTCTTCTGCAGCGTTATTTCACGGAGTCGCCGACGGCTATTTCTGAGGTGGAGACGATGTTTGCAGAGAAGGGTATCGGGGTTTCTCTGCCAAAGGAGCATCCATCGCAGGCGGCGCTTTCACTGCTTGAGACACTATTCGGGGAAAGGGGAGATGGTTCTTCGTACCAGCGCACGGCTTGTCTGATGGCGCGTACAGCGCTTGTCCTGCTGCTTCAGATGATGAAGAAAAAAGCAAGCCGTGCGATTTCCTTCGAGCACATGGTGACGACGGATGCGAAGGGGCGGCGTTTCTTATCCCTGCTTGTCAGTGTAGATGAGCCGGAGCTCCATCTCCACCCTTACCTGCAGCGGGCGATGCTTTCTTTCTGTCATATGATCCTGTCGAATGAGGAGCCGTTCTTCTTAAAGCTCGTGCAGACACTTCTTGGTGTCGATGGCCTCTCGGGGCAGCTCTTCGTCGTGACGCATTCGACCGATGCGCTGGTGAATGATTACCGGCAGATCATCCGCCTTTACTGGGATGAGAAGAAGCTGGTACAGGCCGCGTGCGGGGCTTCCTTTCATTTTGACAGGGAAATCGAGAAGCACCTCGTCATGCATTTCCCAGAGGTGAAGGAAGCGCTCTATGCGAGGGCGGCGATTCTTGTCGAGGGCGAGACAGAGTATGGTTCCTTCGCTGGATTTGCAAAGACGCTGGGGATTCATTTCGACCACTATGGCATCTGCCTCATCAATGCGAGGGGCGAGAGCTCGATTTCCAAGATCGCCTCGCTCATCCGCCGCTTCCATGTGCCTGTCGTCTCGCTTTATGACCGTGACGTGATGGGGGAACACAAAAAGAGTGCGGGCGTCTTCTATACGGACTATATCTGTTATGAAATGGATGTCGTGAAGGCATGCCTTTCCCGGAATGGCCGCCGTCTTTTAGATGCAGTCATCGCAGATATCACGGAGGGAGGAAATCTTGTGAGCTCGGCACTTGTCAAAAAGGCAGGCGCAAAGCTCGCCATCCCAAAGGGCTACTATCCGCCAAGGAAACTTTCGAATATCAATCCCAGAGATGAGAAAGCACTCGAGTTTTATTACTTTGCGTGGCTCTATGGAAATAAAGGCGTCATCATCGGGCGTTCGCTCGCCGACCATCTGGGAAAGGATTTCATCCCGCCGGCGTTCGTGCGCGTCATCAAGGCTGCCGTGGAAGTCAGTGAGAGGTAAAAGGAAAAGTCCTTGGGGCGTGCCGTCCCTTGATGGCGTGCGAAGGGGGGGGCAGGGGTGGTGCGGCGCATAAAAATATGGAAGCGCCGCGGAGATTTGGAACTAGCGATTTTCTCGTATCGCCAGCCTAAAGTTTGAAAGCAGATATGAGTGACTAGTGACTTGTGACTGGTAACTAGGGATTAGTGGCTAGGGATTAGGGATTGGGGATTAGGAGTGACTGGTGGCTGGTGACTGGGATTTCTCCGGCATCGTCATCCCGAGCGCAGCCCTCGATCTTTACTGCACTGCGGGAATTAGCGTGTATGCGCCGAGGAAAAACAATGTCCTAGTGCTACCTCACATCAGGTAGTGCTACCTCACATCAGGCGATGACCGTTCTGCAATAAAGATTTCTCGACTACGCTCGAAATGACGATGCGCCGCACCACCATTCCTAATTCCTCATTCGCGCAAAGCTTTCATTCATAATCAGTGGACGGAGCCGCCCAAGAAGCTAACCCTAGTCACCAGTCACTCATCCCTGCTTTCAAACTTTACGATATGTGCTTAGGAGTCGAGGAACTGAAAGGGCGTGTTCAGCGCCGTCCTCTTTTCTCATAGCAGAAAAAATGCTACAATGAAGGCACATTCCAAGGCTGGCAGGCAGCAGAAAGGAGGGGCTATGAAACGAATGCCGATCGGGGTCGATGATTTCAAAAAAGTCGTCGAAGACTACTACTATGTGGATAAGACACGCTTTATCAAAGAGCTGCTGGACAATCATGGCGATGTGACGCTGATCACCCGGCCGCGGAGATTTGGCAAGACGATCGCGATGAGCATGCTCTCCTATTTCTTCTCCATCTCGCAGAAGGAGAATGCCTCCCTTTTTGACCATCTGGCCATTGCATCGGTGGATGATGGAGGTTACCTGAAGGAACGGAACCGCTACCCTGTGATTTTCCTCACGATGAAAGATGTGCAGAATGATACATGGGCCATGCTCTATGATGCCTTCCGCCTTGCGATTTCCGCTGAGTATAATAAGCATCTCTACCTGCTGGAAGGAGAGACGCTTTCTGATTATGAGAAACTTTTCTTCCGGAAAATCCTGACCGGCGAGGCAAGTCCTGCCGAGTACCAGGTGAGCATTGCCTATCTTTCCGACTATCTGGCTCGCTATTTCCATGAAAAGCCAATCATTTTGATCGATGAATACGATGCACCGCTGCAATATGCCTACCAGTGCGGCTTCTATGAGGATGCGATTTCTTATTTCCGCACTTGGTACAACAAGACGCTCAAAGGAAATGCATCGATGAATTTCGCCGTCCTGACAGGCGTCCTCCGCGTGGCGAAAGAAAGTATCTTTAGCGGACTCAATAACCTCGAAGTTGATTCCGTTCTTGCAGATCGCTACAGCGATACCTTTGGATTTACACTGGAAGATATAGAGACCATCTGCCGCGATTACCATGCTGAAGCATCGCTTGCAGAAGTGAAAGCCTGGTATGACGGCTACCGTTTCGGAAATCAGGATATTTTCAACCCCTGGTCCGTCATCAATTTCTTCAAAAATCACGGTAAAGCTATGCCCTACTGGGTGAATACCTCGGATAACCGCATCGTGAAGTACATGCTTGCGGGGACAGACAGCCGGCGCCTCCGGCAGCTCGAGCAGCTGCTCGAAGGGAAGACGGTCGAGGCTACGCTTCACGAAAGCGTTATCTATGATGATATCAAAGAAGACCGGAGCGCCCTTCTCACCATGCTCCTCACCACAGGGTATTTAACCATTGCTGGAAAATCGAAAGACATTTATAATCGCTACTTTCTGAAAATCCCCAATGAGGAAATCAAGCAGCTCTACCACTCGGAGATCATGAGCCATATCTCGCAGGGGCACACGTCAAGCGAATTTGACGATCTCTTCTCGGCGCTCCTTTCCGGCGATAAGGAAACATTCAGCAGTTTGCTGGCCCAGATCATCAGAAGAACTGTCAGCATCTATGATGCGGCGAATAAAGAATGTTTCTACCACGGTTTCCTGCTCGGCATGATGGCCTGCTTCGGACATTCGAATTATACGATTCGCTCCAACCGTGAAAGCGGCTTTGGCCGTTTCGACCTGGCCATCTTCCCGAAGGATAAGACCAGACCCGGCGTGGTGATGGAATTCAAGTACGCGAGAAGAAAAGAGGATCTGTCCAAAGAGGCGGCAGCTGCCATCCGTCAGATACAGGATAGGGCGTATACGGCAGAACTCGAGTCTGAGGGAGTAGAGAAAGTCTGGCTGTATGGTATCGCCTTTCATGGGAAAGAAATCTGTGTGGAAAGAATATCGGGATAGGAAGAACAAGCCGGCGGCTTGTTCTTTTTTCTTTGAAGAAATGTTTCATAGAATAGAACGACGGTGCAGTGGGATAGAAATTCAAGGAAACGCTGATTCAATCGTTGTCAGATTTTACTCTTGAAATTTTATGCATAGCGAGGAATAACCTGACGCGAATAGCGAGCTATTTAAGGAAGGCTATGACGAAGCTATGTATAAAA
>UQRR01000001.1 GCA_900543455.1 uncultured Dialister sp. | reverse complement strand
GCTAGGGATTAGGTTTGCGATACGAGAAAACCGCCAGTTTCAAACCTCCGCGGCGCTTCCATGTTTTTATGCGCCGCACCACCATTCCTAATTCCTCATTCGCGCAAAGCTTTCATCCACAATCAGTGGACGAGCCGCCCCATGGGCGAACCCTGAACCTTGAATCTCTCACAGTTTGTACTGCTCGAGCGTAGCGATCAGGGCTTTTGCATGAGCTGGCTTGGTAAGGCAGGCGTTCATCCCTGCGGCGTAGACTTCCTCTTCTACGTCTTGGTACGTATTCGCCGTGACGGCAATGATCGGGATGGTGAGGGCATCGACGCGGGAAAGGGCGCGGATGGCCTTCGCGGTCTCGAAGCCGTCCATACCGGGCATGACGAGATCCATCAGGATGGCATCAAAGGTGTTGAGATCCGATTTCGCAAAAGCACGGATGGCTGCCTTGCCGCTGCTCACTGCGGAGGCCGTGGCACCGGCGTCTTCCAGTGTGGCGATGAGGATTTCCTGGCTCAAAGCATTGTCATCGACCACCAGCACATGGAAGCCGCGGATGCCGTCTGCTCCGGTGTGTGCGATGCGCGGAGACAGCGCGGGTTCTTGCTGGGAAAAATGATCTTCGACGAGAGACTTCAGCTTATTCTGGTAGGCGAGAAGTGCATCGATATAGGCGGACTGCCTTCTGGCATTCTTGCGATAGAGGTACATGACGAGCGCAAAAACGAGAAAGGCGAGTGTGTAGCCGATGTAGAAGACCTCGTAGCGATGGTACACGGCAGGAAGGGAGCGGTCCATGGCATAGTCCTCCATCCATTTCGTCTGCAGCTTCTCGAGGGTGCCATCGTGGGACATCTGACGGAGATAGTTATTGATCTCATCGCGAAGGCTGACATTGTCTTCACGGATGCCGAAGGCGGGATAGCTGCCGAGGAGAATGAGCCCGGGCTTGAGATGGAAATGATTCTTCCTGATGATATCCTGCGCGACAGCCCCATGGCAGATGCCGTAGTCCACATCGCCGCCTTCGACGGCGGTCAAGATGGCTGTGTTCGTGGGGTATTCGACGTAGGTGCAGTTGAAATCATACGATGTCATCAAGACGGAGTTGGTCATGATAGCGACCCGTTTCCCAGAGAGCTGGCTCACATGGCCGACCGGCTTTTTGCCAAAGATCTGCATGCTGTCGGCACTGGTCGGGAGGGTCTTGACGACGCCCGGCATATTCGAGTAGATTTCCAAGCCGGCGAGCACATCGACTTCACCATTCGAGAGCATTTTCCGGCAGGCCGGCCAGTTGCCTGTGATGAGCTCCGGCTTGCGCTGCATGCGATTTGCCAGATCATAGAGGATCTCTACATCCATGCCCGAGAGCTGGCCTTCTTTGTCAAGGAAGGAGTGAGGCGCGAAGTCACTCGCGAGAGCCACGCGAAGCGGACGGCTGTTTGACCGCACCAGGGGCGCTGCATCCACGTCGATCGGCTTTCGGAAGAGCCCCATCTGCCACCCGGTGAAGAGGAGGGGGATCAGGATGCCGAGGAAGAGGACTACATAAAAAATCAGGTCAAATCGATTGAGGTTTTTCTTTAGCTGATGCATAGGAAAATCCTTTCCGAAAAAATCGAACCCTTCAAGAAGGATACGATAAGGAGAAAAACAAGGGCTTTTTATTCATGTTACTATAGACAGCGCTTTTTTGAAAGGAGAAAATGCATCCGATTTCCTCTTGACGCGGGTGCTTTCGTTTAGTAGTATAAATTTGTTTATTCTTAAACAGTGAAAAGAAACATGCTCATACATGCTGAACATGGCCGCATCCATATTTTCAAAATAGAAAGGCAGGATGGAAATGAAAGCACCTATAGAAGAAATCAATGCATTTGTTGATCGAAACAAAGAGGAAATGCTTCTTTTCTGGGAGCAGCTTGTGAACCGACAGGCGGGTTCGAAAGAAGTGGACCGTGTGAACCGCATCATGCATTTTCTGAAGGAACATTTTGAAAGAGAGGGCATCGACTGCCGCCTTGTAGACAGCAAGGGGAGTGCGGATGTGCTGGTGGCAGAGCTCAATGCAGATGTCCCCGGTGCGCCGCTTCTCCTTTCAGGGCATTGCGACACTGTATTTCCTTCCGGCAGCTATCCGGAGGATCCCTTCCATATCGAAGACGGCTTTGCCAGAGGCCCCGGCGTACTGGATATGAAATGCGGGGTAGCACAGATTTTCTACCTTCTGGTCGCACTGAAGCACTTCGGCTATCGTGATCGTCCCGTCAAAGCCGTCTTGGTCGGAGATGAAGAGACGAGCCATTATGGCGGCATCGCAGACCAGATCCTGAAAGACGAAGCGAAGGGCGCGCTGTGCTGCTTCAATATGGAAAGCGGACGCCTCGATCATTGCATGACCGTAGGCCGTAAGGGCTGCCTTGACTGCCACATTACGGTGCGCGGCGTCGCTGCACATGCGGGAAATGACTACGTAAAAGGCAGAAACGCCATCGTCGAGATGGCCCAGAAGCTGCCGCTCCTTCAGGCACTTACCATCTATGAGGAAGGTCTCACGGTCAGCGTAGGGACGATCAAGGGCGGCACCGTTTCAAATGCGGTCCCTGACTACTGCTACGCCGAGCTCGATGTGCGCTACAAGAAACAGAAGCATATGGACTATGTGAAGGAAAAGATGCGGGAGATCTGCGATAAAACCTTCATCGAAGGCACTACAACAACGATCGAATTTGTCGCGCCCATGCCTCCTTTCGAAGAAACGAAAGCCAATCATCAGCTTCTCTCTCATATCAATCGCGTCGCGAAAGACTGCGGCTATGAGCCCTTTGGCGCGATCTACGTCGGTGGCGGTTCGGATGCCTCCTATATCTCCAGTATGGGCGTGCCGACCGTCTGCTCCATGAGTGCAGAAGGCAGCGGCGCACATACCATGGAAGAAAAAGCCTCCGTCGAGAGCTTCTATTCCCGTTGGATCATTGCCCTCGCATCCATCATGGAGATCGATCAGTATGCGGGGAATCAGTGACTGGTGACTAGTGGCTAGGGATTAGTGACTAGGGATTAGTGACTAGTGGCTAGTGGCTAGGGATGAGGGTCTAGGCTCCACGCTCAGCTGCGTAGGCCCTTGGAGAAGGGCCGCGCCAAAGGCGCAGGATGGATCCTCCTTAGCGGCATGAAAACTCCTGCGAGATGAAGCCACGCCCGTATCGTCATCCCGAGCGGAGCCGAGGGATCTTTTCGTTCGTGGCAGAAAGACGATATGAGCAATTCCCAAAACGGGAAACCTGCTATCCCGTATATCGAGAGTGCCCCAAAGGGGCACCCCTCAATGAAGCGGAACGAAAGTGCATGTGCGATAAAGCTACACCCGTATCGGCATCCCGAGCGGAGCCCTCGATCCTCCTTGTAGAACGGTTAGTGCGCTAAGTGTGCTATTTTATCACTGCTTCAGGGGGACGTCTTACGCTTATTTCAATATTCCGCGGCGCTTCTAATTTTTATGCGCCGCACCTTCCCCTCAGAACCTATTGCCCCTTTTTCCTATCACGCCCCTCTGTGTTTCACAGCAAACCAAGACAACAGGAGAATCATATCTAATGAAAGATCAAGTGAAAGCATTCAAAGCACCCAGTCCGATCATTATACTGGTGTGCGTCATCGTATTCTGCGCCATTGCGAGCTACATCATCCCCGCGGGCGTTTATGACCGCGTGAAAGACGTTCAGACCGGCAAAATGGTCGTCGACCCGTCCACCTTCCACTATGTAGCGCAGAAACCGACAGGATTTCTCGATTTCTTCACGTCTATCAATAAAGGATTCAAAGGCGGCATCAGCATCATCGCCTTCCTCTTCATGGTGGGCGGCTCTCTCAATATCCTCGCCAAGACCGGCGCCATCGTGGCAGGGCTCAGCGCTCTCGTCGAAAAGCTGAAGAATCGGAGCGTCCTTCTGATCCCCGTCCTCATGACCACGCTTGCCACCTTCTCGACACTCGCCGGATGCAACGAGGAATACCTCGCCTTCACGCCTCTCGTCGTGAGCGTCGCGCTCGCGCTCGGCTTCGACTCCTTGACCGCGCTTGGCATGCTCTTCTGCTCGGTCGCAGCCGGTTATGGCGCCGGATGCACCCAGCCATTCTCCGTCGGCGTCGCGCAGGGCATCGCCGGTGTTCCGATCTTCTCCGGCCTGCCATACCGTATGGGTATCTTTGTCTTGCTCCTCGTGCTGAATATTTCTTATGTCATGTACCACGCGCGCAAGGTGAAGAAAGACCCGAAGAGCAGCCCGGTCTATGAGATCGACCTGCTGAAACGAGACAAGATCGATCTTTCAACCGCAGAAAAACTCTCCACACGGCAGGCCATTTGCCTTGGGCTCCTTGGTCTGAACTTCGTTTGCATCATCGTCGGCGTGCTGAAATTTGATTTCTATATGAATGAAATCTCTGCGATCTTCCTCATCATGGGCATCCTCTCCGGCATCATCTGCCGCCTACACCCGAATGACATCTGTGATGCCTTCCTCGAAGGCTGCAAGGGCATGATGCTCCCCTGTCTCGCTGTTGCGATGTGTAAGGCAGCCACCATTCTTCTGGACAATGCCAAGGTCATGGATACCATTATCTACTACCTCGCCGGCATGCTCGACATCTTCCCATCCTCCATTATCGCCTTCGGTATGTTCATCATCCAAGACTGCTTCAATCTTCTCGTCCCCTCCAGCTCTGGGCAGGCGGCCATCTCCATGCCGATCATGGCACCGCTCGCTGACATCGTCGGCCTCACCAGACAGACCGCCGTCTTCGCCTTCACCTTTGGCGATGCCTTCACGAACTGTATCACCCCGGCCTCCGGTGCCACCATGTCCTACCTCGCCATGGCAAACGTCCCCTACAAAAAATGGGCGCGCTTCATCCTCCCTCTCATCGGCATGTGGTGGATCGTCGCCTTCTGCTTCCTCACCTACGCGACCGCCATTCACCTGGGACCGGTGTGAGCAGGAAACGAATTTCATAATATGAGATCATAATAAAGTCCCTCTATAGAAACAGCTCTATAGAGGGATTTTATTATGATTACATATCGAGTTATTTCAATTTCGGGGGGGGGTAAATCTTTGACCTTTACACTGAGCGAATTGATGTACTCATCCGGATCCTTTGTCGCCCAATAACTGATGATGGGGAAGAGGAAGACATCACCATCTGGCGCAAGACGATTGATTTCCATGAAAGCAGACAGCTTCTCATACGCCTCCTCCGCGTGAAGGAAATACGCGCCCTTCGTCAAGATAGAAAGATACAGCCCGGAAGGACGGATATAGTTGCAGGCAAGGCGCGAACCTTCCTCACCGGACTGCGTCACAATGGCAGACGAGTGCTTGAAATTCTTCGAGAAAAAATCCTCCTCACTGATGACCCAGCCAGTCGGCTGGTCCTTGCAGAAGGAATGGGCAAAAGCTTCATGCACATGTCTGGCACGGATAGCGATAGCGTCAAAGCCTCCTCGATGCACCTTCGGGATCGGCGTCATATACATGCGGCTCTCCGGATAGCACTGCAGCAGTACCCGATCGAGTGGCATATGCTGGCTGCATTCGAGGGTTTTCCGATAGGAAGAAATCGCTGCTAGAAGCTCCGTCGTTTCCGCGAGCGTTTTTCGGCACAGCACTTCCCGCTCCTTGAGGATGTTCAGGATTTCATCACGCGAGCGATGCTCTAGAAATTCCTTGATGTGAGGGACAGAAATATCCAGTTTTCTCAGGAATAATATGATCTCCAGTGTCAGATACTGCGGCATCGCATAGTAGCGATATCCGTTCTCTGCCACAAATTCTGGTGTAAGCAGACCCATCTTATCGTAGTAAAACATTGTCTGCTTCGGGATACCGAAGAGCTTGGCCAGCTCGCCTGCTGTATAATAATCTTTCTTATCGGTCATATATGCACCTTTTAAATTTCATTACCGTATGACTTTCATATACTTAATGATAACACAATGGTCAATGATAAGAAAATAAGGATCCATTTCTCAAATATAAGAGAAAAATGGGTAAATCTTGAAAATAGGCTTGCTATTTGCATCCTTTCGTGCTACAATGACGGCATCAAGAGGTGAAAGCCCTTGAACCAACTGAAGAGGGAAGCAGAGCCTACGGGCTATTGCGCTGAATTCGGTGAGAATCCGAAACTGAGACCCAGCCGTGAAGGGAATTCATTTCCAAGTCGGATGCCGCCTGTTTCCAACATCCAAGAGCAAATCTGCGGGAGTCGTATCTACTTTTGTAGACTGGGTGCTGGTCACAGTCTCAGTCTACGCAGAAGTAGAAATCGATCCGCAGTTTTTTATTGCAGAAAACGAATGGATTTTCAAAGGCCTTGATCTATTTCTGATTTCTACCCGCCTTCCTCTTTGTGAAAAGGAGAGCCAATGATGAAAAAAATTAAGGATGAAATCGCACGTATCGAAGGCGCGAAAGGAAATGTCGTCCTCGTGAATAAGAAATCCTATCTGGCTCTCCTGAAAGAGCTTTCCGTCCTGCGATTCAAAGTACACAGGGCGGAGAACTGGGAAACCCCCGCGGCAGTCGTTTCCGTCGTAAGACGTGGTTACATGTATCAATACTGGTATCCGGAGAACAAACCGGCACAAAACAAAGGAGAACATAAAATGGCAGAACAGAAAAAAACCGAAGCAGTCGAAGTCAAAGTCGCAGCAGAAAAGGTAGCCGCTTTCCAGAAATACCTCGAAGAAAACAAGATCAGCGGATTCGGTCTGCAGGACTTCCAGAATGACGTTCATGCACAGGCATTCCGCAGCAACCTTCAGGTCGAAGGAACAAGCCTGCCCTTCATGATCCTCTTAGATGACAGCGTATACACCATGCTTCAGGTCCAGGTCGCAGCCGGCCTTGCACAGGGCGATAAGAGAGAAAAGATCTGTTCCTTCCTGAATGACCTGAACGAACAGTACCGTATGCTGAAGTTCAGCGCTGACGCTGCTGGCAACGTCCTTCTCACCTGCTGCATCCCGGCTGGTGTACCGCACTTTGAACCGGCCCTCGTCATCGCCATCCTGAACCAGATCCAGGGCCTCCTTACTGCGACCTATCCGGAAATCATGAAACATCTCTGGGAAAAATAATAGGCATGCTGATTGGGTGATAGAGCTTTTGACTTCGATCGCCAACTGTCATCCGTTATACAAGAAAGAAGGTCATTCTTATGAATATGAAAAAACTCGCCGTCGCCGGAGCGATGCTCCTCGCTGGCACCTTTGGCGCCATGGTGATGGCTGATGCAGCCACCGGCATCGTCAATGTGAATGCCGTCCTCTCCGGCAATGCCGCTTTCCAGAAAGCAGGAAAGACCGTAGTGGCAGAACAGCAGAAGCTGCAGAAGGAATATAACGAAAAATCCAAAGGCATGAACGATGCCGACAAGAAAGCCCTGGAACAGAAGCTGAACCAGCAGCTCGCCCAGAAGGAAAATGAAGTCATGAAACCGATCCAGGACAACTTCAAGGCCGCTGTAGAAAAAGCAGCCAAAGCCAAGAAGATCGACACCGTCGTCGTCCCGGGCGGCATCATCTACGGCACCATCTCCGCGGACCTCACCGAAGACGTAAAAGCGAATATGAAATAAAGAAGAAAAAAGAGCAGGCTCTGGAGGCTTGACAGGCTCCATGACGATGATGAACGAAAGATTTTTCCCTCCTTCCTCTGGAAGGAGGTGGCGCGAAGCGCCGGAGGTTGGCCCTGCAATATGTAAGCTTAAAAGCAAGAATGGGTGACTGGTGAGTGAAATGCCAGCTCATGGCTTCTCCACCATCTATACGCTGCGGCGCTTTTCTATTTTATGCGCCGGACCACTCCTGTTGAACCTTCTGAACCCATAGAACCTGCTGAACCTTTTTCGCACGCAATCAAAGAGCGGCACGTCCCGTGGAAAACCGTTTAAAGCTTACGCAGTTTTCGGGGCGAGGCAGGGAGAGCACTTGTGATTTCCCCTCCCAGATGTTTCCTGTCTCGTCCCCTATGTAGAGCTTTCCCCTCTACATATCACTCCTTTTTCTCCTCTCTCTTTTTTCTTGAAAAAGCCCCCTACAGATGTCAGCCTGACATCTGTAGGGGGCTTTTCATGTAGGATAATCTGATTGAATCAGTGTTTCCTTAAAGAAGTATCTTGGAATTGAAGGATTCTAAGATACTTCTTTAAGGAATTTATAAAATTTCAAAAATATTTCTTGACCGTATGACTATCATACAGAGTATCATGCATGTAAATCATAAAGGGAAACGAATGGGGAATACTGGTGAGAATCCAGAGCTGTCCTGCAACCGTATGGGGAAAAGAAGCAGTGTTACGTCTCTCACAAAGAGCTGCTTCTTTGAGGAACTCAGTCGGAGTGCCATGAAATTTCTTATATCCCATAAGAGTAAGCGGTAAATCTTGCTTTTATGTGCAAAGACCTGCGAGGTATGGGTTGGATATCTTTTGCTGCTTTTTAGTGTGTCAAAAGAATGGTCCAATTCGTACTTGGCAGTTTTTTATTTTCTTGAGATGCGGAATATAGAGATCATTGGATGTCAGGATCACATTGATTCGGATAATGACCGCGAAGCGTGTCTCGGCCAGAAAGGAGAAAGGAAAATGCAAAGAAAGTGGGTAAAACGGATGGTATTGGCGACCTTGTTTTTGGGAGGGAGCGCATTATTTCCTGCCGGACAGCAGGCGTTAGCACAGGACGAGGCGGCTACTACAGGTCGTTCTTATGCGGTCCTGATGGGAGACGAGGATGTGACGCTGAGCGGCTATAAGACATCCAATGTCTATCTTTGGAAGCATGAGAAGGAAGCTCCGGATCAGTTGATCGGCGGGTCTGTGACGGTATCCAGTGCTGGCTTACAGAATTCTGGCGATAAGGCAAGGATCACGCTGGTTACTGATAGTGATGGGTTAAATCTGTCCAATGACGCCCAGGTGAAGCAGGTGCTGGGTGCTCTGGCGGATAAATTGACATACACCGCATATACCAAGGGTGAAAAGAATCTGGAAGGAACCGCAGAAATTTATGAAGGATTGACCTTTGCTTCCGCTTCCAAGAAATTGTCTGCTTTGGGATTTGATGAAACTACGGGTAAGGCACAGCTGGCTGGAGAGGTGAAGACCCCGTATTCCGGTATCTTAGGTGTCGATGATGAATACGAAAAACGAGGCATCAAACAGGCCGATGGGACATATCGCTTCCAGGAAGATGCGGTGATTCACCCGGGCTTCAACATCACAAAGGATGATAATTACTTGAGAGATTTTGCCTCTGTGATGATCGGCAAAGATACCACCATTGATATGACAGGTCATAATCTGGATGTCATCATGCATGGCAATATTTATAATGGCGGTGGTTTTACCAATCGTGCGGCAGCTTTGTATGTACCGGGAATTGCGACCTTAACCATTAATAATCCGGGGCAGATCCGTCTGGATACGGATTCTGACTATTATTACTATGCCGATATCGGTGCTATGAAGGAAGACAGCCATGTGGTCATTCATAATGATGATGATCCAGCTCATGCGGTAGTGATGCGTGTCACGACCCCGCTTAAAGGATATGAAATGAATGTGACTGCGCTGAAAACATTTGCAGGAACGATTGATATTGACGGGTTGGTCGATATTTACACCAATGGTGGCTGGGCAACCAATGCAGCCGCTGGACGAATTTCTATTGGTGGTGGCTCTATTGTGACGCAGGCCTATGATGCTGTCACAGCTCGAAGTGGGGGCGTGATGAACGTCAATGTATCAGGGTCTGTAGAGAAGGGATTGACTCCAGGAAATCATACGGTCAATATCACGGCCAAGGGAGCCACCTCTTTTGTTAAAAATAGTTATGCTGCCTTGGCTTCTATGGGAGCCTGGGTAGGTGCAGACACCAATGCTACAGTAAATGCGGCATTGACGACGGCAGATTCTACTTTGTACGGGACAATCAAAGAAGCGGCTGGTACTCGTGATGAAGATACAGATGGTGTTCGTCTTTTCCTGCAGAATGGTGCACAATGGACCAATACGGGATCTTCTTCGATGCGTCATCTGTATGGCGGAAAAGATGCAGCACATGTCGGGTATATCGATATGTCAAAGCCAGCAAACTCCAGTGTCAATTCTGATCTGACGATTGCCAATTACACCGGAAATACCGTAATTTACTATAGTCAGAAAAGAGGAAAGATCCAGGCAGGAAATATTCATATCGGACATGCCGAAAAGACGGATGGAGAGAAAGCGTCCCTTACGATTCGCACCGATAGTACCGGAATAAGCAAAAAAAATTTAGCCAATGAAAATTACATGAGGAATATGCTCAATACATTGGCCAATAAATTGTACTATGCAGCCTATGTCAATGGAGAAGACAACTTGAAAGGGACGGTACAAATTGCTGAAGGTTTGACCAGCCAGAGTGTCTCTCGAGAAGAAGACATTCACTTTACCAAAGGCGGCAGTGGCTATGTGGAAGGCTTTAATCAGAAACAGACCGATTTTACTACGGCTTTGACTTGGGATATGACCAAAGATGTTGATTATGTAAATGCTAATGTACTGAGGGAAGAGAATAAAGCGACATTTACAGAAGACACAAGTATCACCGTCAATGATGAAGCTGCTATGCAGGCAAAAGGGGGGGATTTCGTAAAGATTGATGCCAAGCAAATCAATTTTAATTTGAAGGCAGCAGGTATTCAGGGTAAGGGAATTGAAGTAACTGGTCAAGGCACGGAGTTTGATTTGAATAATCCGGGAGACGTTGAAATTGATGCGTCGACAGGTATAGTGACAGATGGTCAAGGGGCGGAGTTTGATTTTAATGGGGATAACTCTAATATTACCTTGCATCATGCAAAGACTGGTATACTAGCAACAAATAAATCTAATATTTATATCACGAATAGACTTGGTACTACTACCATAAATAATGAAAATACCGATGATTCTACTTTTGTTGGGGTGCAAACTCAAAATGGGGGATCTATTATAATAGCTGGTCGGGCGAATATAGATGCTGGCGCAGGGACTGCGTTAGCTGCGTTAGGAGGAAGTATTAATGTCAATCATGGCGCTACGATTCAAACAAATGGAAGTACAGCGCTGGTAGCAGGTAATGGTAGCAGAATTTCTATCGCATCTTATAACTTTAACAAGCCAGCAGATATTTCTATTGATGCAGGAGATGGTTTTGCTATCGATGCTAGTGATGGCGGTTTTACCATTGGTAGCCTATCTAGTAGTCCTCGAACAACTAATGGTACAGTAAAGATAAAAGGACATATCAAACTGGGGAAATCTGGTACTCTCAATCTGACTAAAGAAAATTCCATTTGGACGGGTACGGCTGTGGATGGAACAGAAGACGGTAGCGGGCTATTGCATCTTGCTATGGAATCGGATGCGGTTTGGAACCATGTGGATAAAGAAGGCGATACTGGGAATGAAGTAAAGGTAGAGTTAGAAGGTACAAGGTATAATAATAAATCTTCGGATGATCAGATTACCATTTTGCAAAATTCTAAAAAAGATATTCATTTCAAAACGATTAATCAGGCAGATGACACGCTCAGATTCGTATTTGCCCATGAGGCAGATTCTCCGACTTCTATCAAAGGCGGTAATGTCACTATTGATACAGTAAGTACCCGGTATGTAGGTGGTACCGCTAAAGTTTTGGCTGTAACCGATAGTGATGGCATCAATATGTCTGACGATACCATGGTGGGAAATGTATTAAAGGCGTTAGCCAAGAAGATCACCTATACCAATCCGGCGGAAGCTAAATTGGTCGGTAAAGTAGGGATAGCCGATGGCTTGACCGCCAAGAGTGCTATGCTGACGGAAGGATTTATTCGCTTTGATCCGGATACGGGGGTAGGCAGCTATACACCACAAATGGTGGATACGTTTACCCGCTCCATGACGGGTGACGAGTCCTACGACAAGATTTATACGGATCAGGGGGTTCGCCAGAGCCAGTTCCTATATTCCCTCGGGAAAGACACCACCATCACAGCCGATAAGGCCATGGATTGGAAAGTCAACAGTAATAGAGACGTTGTGCAGATTGTAGGACAGGGACATACGCTGCATCTGGATGCTGAAACCGCAGGTATTTATATCGGGAATGAAGAGAAAGATACTTCGAAACGTACACAACTGAGATTTACAGAAATGCCAGATCTGAATATAACAGCCGGTACAAATGGCAGTGGGATCCTGGTGAAAAACAGTAGTGCGGGCATCGGGCTTGAAGATGGCAGAATGCATATAGCAAGTAAAGATGGCGCGAAAGGTTTTGTCGGGATCAAAGTCGTAGAAGATCGTGATGTGGGAGATACAAAGGCAGGAGATACCAGTTTAAGTGTAGGTGGCACTCTGGATATAGAAACGCCGGAAAAAATCGCTCTTTGGCTGGATGGAGGAGAAAGATTAAGTCTTCTTAGCTCAGATAATGTGATCCATGCAGATGGCGGTACGCTGCTCAAAGTGACTAAGAGTCAGGATAAGAGTGCAGTTTCTATTAGCGGTAAAGAGTTAGTCGGTGATCTAGACCTTTCGGGAGCTACTGGTGGTACCTATAAGATGACATTAAATAATGGGGCTACCTATGCAGGGGGTATCATTAACGACGCAGCGAAATCTGGCAAAATTACACTTCAGCTTTGGAATGATGATTATAGCTTCACACCTACCTTATGGACGTATCAGTGGGAGCAGAAAGATAAAGCACAGGATAGCTATATTCACGAGGTCGAAGGATGGAATCCTGGTATCGGTGAAAGTGCTATCTACATGAAAGCAGATACCGATCTGACGATTGGTATGCTGAAGCGGGGGATCCGAATCCTCTACGATCATGATGCTTCAAATCCAACGCAAATCCTTGGCGGAAATGTGACCATTGAAGAAGCAGAGAAAAACACTCCGCAGAATACACTTTATGTGCGGACCGATAGTGATGGGATCAACATGGCAGATGAAACGCAGGTCTCTGGTGTACTAAATGCCTTGGCTCAGAAAATCTACTACAAAGGAACGCCAGAAAACCTGGATAGCTATGCGGAAATCGCAGAAGGCCTGACTTCTGCTTCTGTGCTGAAAACAGGAAAAATCTCCTATGACGAAACAACCCATCAGGGAAGCGTCTCAGGAGCGATTGAGACGCCTGGTCAGGATGGTACTTTATTCGTTACACCTTTGTATGCCACAAAACGGTTTGGAAAGGATGAAAGTAATACGGCCTATGCCAATGCAGGTGTGCAGCAGGACGGCAAGTACTTCATTTTCCGCAAGGATTCCAAGCTTCAGATTTCGCAGAGCGGGGAAATGCCTTACACCAGTGCTATCGATGCTTCCAGTGATACCTATGGATATGTAGACATCAAGATGGACCTGACAGATCATCAGCTGGATGTACATATCGACGGTGGAGAAGAGGGACTCAATGAAGCCGTAGCAGGGATCAAAGGCGTGGGTTACGGTGTGTCGGCCCAGAATGGTACCCTTCATATAGAGGCAGCCAATGCCAAGGGGGATGCCATCGGTGTACAGACGGCAGGCAAAAAGGAAACGGATAGCATAATCGATTTGAAAACATTGACTCATATTGATGCTAAGACTGGTTTCGACGTGACGGGTGGTACGGTCCGCGTCAATGCAGGGACTATTCATGCGGATACTTTGGGCAGAGTCGGTGCGAATGGCATCCTGTCCATCGGAAATACGGGAGATGCGCCTGCCGTATGGACGGGCGATATGTCTCAAAGCGATGGACAGCTGGATATGAACCTGGATGGGGAAGATTCCATCTGGACAGGTGCTATGGACTGGACCGGCGGCTCGAACAGCCTGATGCTTACGAATGGAGCGACCTGGAAAAATACCGGGGATTCCCATGTGGGACAGCTCGTCAGCGGCATTACGAGAAGCGTCGGCGGCGTGATCGACATGACCGGGGATTCTGGAAATATCCAGCTCGATAAGTTCAGCGGAAATGCTTCTATCCTGTACAAGCATGATGCCAATGACCTGACGAAGGTGTATGGCGGCGATGTGACTGTCACCAGCGCAGAGGCCGGCTCTCGGATCACATTGATCACGGATCGGGATGGTATCAGCGATGATGGACTTCGTGAAAAGGAAACGGTAAGCTCCCTTTTCCAGGCGATGGCAAACAAGCTGTACTACACCAATTACCAGACAGAGGGAAATCTCACCGGCATTCTCCAGATTTCGGAAGGGCTGACGGCGAGAGCGGCTTCCAAGGTCACCGGGGCTATGGAATTTACCGGAGAAAATGGACAGGGGCAGTATAAAGCGGATAGCGCTTCCCCGTCGATTTATCCAAAAGACCAGCAGAAGGAAACCTTTACGACGGTCATGACAGGTAATGAGAGCGCGGATAGCGAGTACCTCGATGGCGGTGTCATGAAGGTCGGGAATCCTTCGGATATCCGTTATGAATTCACCAAGGATAAGACCGCTGTCGAATTGGCTACGGCTTCTGATACGGCGATCCAGGCGAAAGATACGAATTATTCCATCGATATGAATGGTCATGATCTGACCATCAAAAACGAAGGGAATGCAGGTATCACCGTAGATGGCAAAGCCTTGACTTTCCGCAACGGAAAGACCACAGAGCTTACGGCGGACAAGGTCGGTATCGAAGCCAAGAACGGCGGCAATTTCAGTACCCATGAAGGCGGCGTGTGGAATATCAGCGCCGAGACAGCGGCGAAGGCCGATGGGGCAGGCAGCCGTGTTTCCTTAGGCGCTGGCAAGATCCAGAGCACCACGCTGGCAGAAGCCTCGAACGGCGGTACCATCAGCTTCTTTGTTCCGAATGACACGGCAGCGACAGAATATGTGGGGGATGTGAAGGTCAATGATGCGGCTAGCACGGTAACCTTAGGCATTGCTACCGAAGGCTCTACCTGGACAGGCGGTCTTACCAATCATGGCGGCACCTTTAATTTGGGGCTGCAGAATGGCGGCGTATGGAACAACACGGGAAAGGAAGAAGCCAATATTTCCTTGCTGGATGCAACGGATACCGGAAATGGCGTGATCTTCCAGAACAAGGACAGCGGCGGTATTACGGTAGACCGGTTCCGCGGTCATGCATTGGTGCTCTATAGCCATAGTGCAGCAGACCCGACCGATATTCTGGGCGGCGATGTGACGGTCAAGAAGGCCGATGCCAATAGCTTCCTGACCCTGCGCACCGATCGTAGCGGTATCAATATGGGCGATTATCACGGCGTAGAGAATGTGCTCGATGCTCTGGCGAAAAAGCTCACCTATACGGATGCGGTCAATGGCGTGACCAACCTGAATGGCCGGGTAGAAATCGCAGAGGGCCTCACGGCTGCAAGTGCTGCCAAGCAGTATGGTACGATTGATTTCAATAAGACCACGGGACAGGGCAGCTATAAAAAGAACAGCATGACGCCGGGCGAAGCTGATCCGGATATCATCTGGGGCAGCTCGGAAACCATGATGATGCGTGGTGCGAAGAATGCCATGAATACGTCTATGTTGTCCTGGAGAAGCAATGTTTCCGATATGACGACTCGTATGGGAGATCTCCACTATGGCGCGGATGATGGGATCTGGGCAAGAACCTTCGGCGGAAAGATCAAGTACGATAAAGGAACCTCTTCCTTCAGCAATAGCTTCTGGGGCGCTCAGGTGGGGGCTGATAAGCTCTTCAAGAACGGCTGGCATTTGGGCGGCGCTTTCGACTATAGCAAGGGAAGTGCCAAGTATGAAATGGGCGGTGAAGGGGATCCAAAACTCTACACCTTCTCGCTCTATGGCACGAAGCTTTTCGAGGATGGCCAGTATGTAGATATCGCTGTCAAGGCAGGTCACACGACAAACAGCTATACCGTATACAATGATATGGGACATAAGCTGGATGGGGACTACAGTGCTAATGGCTTCGGCATTTCCGCTGAATACGGAAAACGGTTTGGCGGAGCCGATGGCTTTGTGGAACCACAGCTGCAGCTGACTCTTTCTCGCCTGGGAAGTGCAGACTATGATGGGATCAGCGACTATACCGGCGGAAAGAAAATGCATGTCAGCCAGGACGGCATGACCAGCTTCATCGGCCGTCTGGGTGTAGCTGCAGGGAAAACAACGGAACGCGGTAATTTCTATCTGAAGGCAGGCTTGCTCCATGAATTCAGCGGAAAAACAAGCACGACATTCAGCGCAGAAAATGAACCGACGTCTACCGTGGATCAGGACTTTGGTGATACCTGGGCAGAATTGACACTGGGCGGTACCTATAGACTGTCTCCTTCGAGCATGCTTTATGGTGATATTACCAAGAGCTTTGGCGGGGATTACAAGGTACAGTGGAAGGCCAATGTGGGTGTCCGCTTCACTTTCTGATTTTCTTACATATGAGTGATTGGTAGCAAAGGGCTGCGCCTTGCAAGAAATCTGCAAAGCGCAGCCCTTTTTATTTGCACATGTTAATCATTGATTTATGTGTCTCAGCAAAAGTCTAAAAAGTGTATTAGAAAAATCATTGACTGTATGAATATCATACGGTCCATAATGATATGAGCAATAAAAGATATGCGTGGTATATTCTATCTTTATCATTGAGGAGAACCTATGATGACGGGACTTGAAAGAAAAAAGAAAGTACGTGGCGGTTTCTGGAAAATGAATCGCAAAAGTCTATGTGCAGCTATACTCCTAGCCTTAGGTTTGGCGGTGCAGGCAGAGTGCATAGCAGCGCAAGAAGCCGTGGAGCAGGGAGAGGCGCCTACATTTACCCTAGAGGGTATCACTGTAGAAGCTAAGAGACCAGATTGGGAGGCGAAGCTCTCTCCGGGGACGGTGACGGTCATTCGGCCGCAGGATTTCAAAGGGGAGCAGAAGACACTGCCGGATATGCTGAAGACGGTGCCTGGGGTACACGTGCGCGAGGTGAACGGGCACGGGCAGTATACGACGGTCACGGTGCGAGGTTCTACCGCGGCACAGGTCGGCGTCTTCATGGATGGGATACTGACAAACCTCGGGGGCGATGCTGCCGTCGATATTTCCACCATTCCGGTCAAGAATGTAGAGCGCATTGAAGTGTATCGCGGCTATGTGCCGGCACGCTTCGGCGGGACTTTTATCGGCGGGGTCATCAATATCGTGACAAAGAAACCAGATAAACCCGGCATTTCTGCAGAAGTGGGAAAGAGCTCCTATGGCGGGAAGAGTTTCTCTATGGAATATACAGCACCTGCGGGCAGCGGTACTTTGTTGGTGGCGGGAAATTATGAGTCAAGTGATAACGATTTTTCCTATACCAATTATGCGGCGGAAAGAAATATACCGGAAGTGCAGAAGGCGTTGTCTGGTTTTCAGAATCAGGTAGCGAATTTCAATAGTGACCGTATTGATTACTTGACTTCCACCCAAAATCAGCAAGGACAGTCGAAGGTGCCGATTATTTCTTTGTCGAAAGAGGAAGTCGATCACTTCAAAAATAATACGGATGACTGGCTGAGCTTCGTCAGAGGGACAGGCGAAGACAGCTTGGCAGGGAAGATCAAAGAGAATGCATTCGCTAATGCGATGCAAGAGGATGCACTGACCTTCAAAGATGAAATAGCATCTACCGTTGTAAATGGTCAGACGTTACAGGAATTATTCACAGACGAATATGGAGAAAGATGGTGGTGGGGGGAAGCCAGCCGGGAGTGGAAAGAAGGCCATGGTGACTTTATAACGCCTGAAATCAAGCAGAAAATTGTAGAAAATTATGTCGACCAAACGGTAGGAGATACCATCGCCAATGAAAAACTGAATACGGACCCGGAAACCAGCAAAAGCTTAGAAGGATATAAGAAGAAGGTCGAAGCATATAAGAAGAAATTGAAAGAAGCGAAAGATGGGAAGCGTTGGCGTAAGTACAATGATTATAAAAATAGCAGCGCATTGGTGAAGTGGCAGAACCAGAACTGGATGGTCAAAGGTTCGTGGAATCAGATCGATCGGCATTTGCCGGACGGATTATGGGGCGGATCGGCTGCCGATGCCATCATCCATAACGGGGTTGATTTGAGAGATGTGTATTTCTATGACAGTCGGAGGCAAAAATTAACCAATACGGAGCTGATGTTGCAGAATCGGAACCAGAACGGTCGGTTAGAATGGGGCTGGACGGCGGATTATCTTCACCAGAAGAAGAGCTATAAAGCGGAAAATATCATGAGCAATGATGTGACGGACGTGGAAGCCACGACAGTCCCCCTCAGAGAATGGAGCAAGTATACTTCGAATAAGTACAATATCCAGCTGGATGGGACGTACAAAGTGTCTGAGCGTAATATGCTTGATTTCCAGATGAATATGTCGCATGAACGGTTACATGTCGATGGCTCGCTGATGGATAAGGTGCTGGGCGATTCTGATATAGCCAACACCCTTGGGCAGACAAGAAATCGATATGATCAGGACATTTTGAATGTGCAGCTGCAGGATACGATCACCTTAGATAGGAAGTCCACCTGGTTCTTGACGCCGAGCCTTCGCTATAACCGCTCCAAGATTACCGGCTACAGCGATGGGAAACGATTTGCGGTGAATCAGGAGAATCGTTTCCATTGGCTGCATCCGAAGGACAGCCAGGTGGATGACAAGGTGACCTGGCAGCTCGCTTTGAAAAAAGAGGTCAATGACCAGCTGACGCTTCGCATGACCGGTGGGACATACTACCGCTTGCTGAATATGTATGAAATCGCAGGGGATGGGGCTGGTATCCTGCCCTCTTCTCGTGGCAACGGTCAGAATTCTGTATTCCCTGTTCCGGAAGAAGGAAAGCAGTTTGATGTGGGTGCCATCTGGAAAGGGAAACTGCTGCATGCGGATAACAGTACGCAGCTCACCTATTTCTGGAGAGACTCGACCAATATGCTGCAGCTGGTCCGGGCGGGGAAAGACCATTGGTCTTATTTCAATGATAACCGCGGCAAGGTACATGGCTTAGAATTCCAGTCCAACTTCAGCTGGAAGAAGGTGGATCTGGACTTGCGGGCCACTTACATGCAGACACATATGCAAAGGAAAAATAGCGTCGTAGGCTATGGTTATTCTGATATCTGGGCTACCTATCAACCGGAGTGGGAAGGGAATGCCAGATTGACCTATCGCCCGAATCGGCATGTGGATCTATTTGGCGAAGTCCATTATACCGGCGGTTATTATACCGATTACAGTAAGGACTCCAGAGGCGGAGAGTATGCGCATCTGTCAGGGCGGCCGGTTAATGCACTGACGACCATCAATGGCGGTGTGAAATGGAAACCGGCTGACAGCTGGCAGTTTTCTTTTGGCTGTAATGACATATTCAACAGGGGGCCGAAGTTAAAGATCCGAAGCAATACGGCTTTCACGGTGCCGGGATACATCAATCCGGAATTTCCTATTCAGGGGCGAACGTATTATGCATCGATTCGCTATCAATTCTAAGGAGGAATAGATGATGTGGAAAATGAGTAACAAAAAACGCAAGATGGCTTTCCTGACTGCTCTGATAGGGAGCCTTATGGCGGGATCCAGTGTAGGGGCAGCGAACCTGATGGCAACGATCCCATCGGATTATACCAATAGCCAGATGGGAGGAGTGACTGGTTCCCGAGTGACCACAAAGGTCGATGCGGATCCAGTGGTAGGAGCAGTGAAGGGTTTGAACAAGGATCCGGCTACGTTCTCTGTGATGCTCGATGGGAAAAGCAAGATTTTCCTGCGTCAATACGTCTCTGGCGATACAGAACTAAAAGGAAGTATCCTGATGGATGCGGATGGGGACTGGGCTTCTAGTAGCAATCCTACAGGCGTGACTCAAGCCGTTCCGAATGCGCATGCTGTTACCGGGTTTGGAAATACCATTTATGCGGCGGGCTATGATCAGGGGCAAGTGGGGATTGCGCACGTTGTGGGTAATCGGATTGTCGAAGATATAAACAAAACCGTCGATTTAAAGCAGGATATCAAGGAAAAGACCGGGGATGTAGATGCCAAGAAGTATGATACCTATACAGATACGAATGGCAGTATACAGAAAACGAGCGTTCATGGGGAAGGGCTTTTGGTCAAAGATGGCTATTTATATGTGGCAGCCAGTGTCAATCTCAAGGGCGGATATGATAATTACGATAATGGGTATCTGATGCAGTATAAGATCAATAGCGATGGCGGCTTATCTTACAATGGATATGCCCGTATCGGGAAAAATACTGATCAGGTGAGACTGAATAATTATAATAATTTTATCTTGAACACTTCTGTTGGGGGCTATCAGAATTATGGTTCTAGAAATGAAGAAACTTCTTTGGATTATGTAGATATTAACGGAAATAATATTGGAAATCTTCATGATAAAAACTCGATTATTTTACCGGAGCAGGTTAAAAACGACGGCTATGATTTTCGTGATATGAAGATACTGCCGGATGGTACTGTTTATGTGATGAAATACACCTTAAGTGGTGGCGGCGGTACTGGTCGACAAGGAGACAGTGGGTTTAACGGCAAGGTGTACAAAACGACCATGGCCAATCTGATGTCGGAAAAACCCGATGATTGGCAAGTGGTTTTGGATGGAAAGGTAGCTGATGGTGGTGGTTGGTTCGGCAAACTCAATGCGGAGTATTATACCAAACGATTATGGGTAGAATGGGGTAACAATCTCTATGTGTACGAAGATGGGGATACGAACCCTACGCACCAATGGGAGACGAAGGACTTTTCTACTGACAAGCAGTTCTATCAGTTCAATTCTGTCACAATGCTGCCGACCGATCAGGTCTGGGGACGTCTTGCTAAGTTGACGACGTATCGGCCTGAAGGATTTACTGCGTCTTCGGAGACAAAAATCACCGTGGAGAATGCAGATGCCAAGATAGGAGCTGTGACTAGAAGAGCGGGCATTACGGGGACATCGGCGGATCAGTCGGCTTTTAGTGATGTCACTTCAGATGATGGAACGTATTCCTTTACCAAAGATGAAGTATTAAGTATCAATCTGGGGCAAGAAGGGGATCATGCCACCAATGCGGCAGCGGTCATTCAGGCGAAAGATGGGAAGGACATCACGATCAATGCTTCAGGTCATACCTTACAGCTAGCCTCTAAAAACTATATAGCATCTCCTGTGGGTATTTATGCCGGAAATGGGAAGAATGTAACGATCACGGCAGACAAAGTGGATGTCGTGACTTCCGGATATTCTAGCGGGAATTCCTTGACCAATGCGATTTGGAATGATGGCGGGGAAAATACAGCGAGCCAAATCACCGTCAATGGAGATGTC
The DNA here is from genome assembly GCA_900543455.1 of uncultured Dialister sp. Classification (GTDB taxonomy): domain Bacteria; phylum Bacillota; class Negativicutes; order Veillonellales; family Dialisteraceae; genus Dialister. The sequence continues at coordinate 61,400 of UQRR01000001.1, read as the reverse complement.
AATATTTCCATGAGTGGTGGCTATGGTGGGAATGGTTTGGCTATTCAAAAAACAAGTCGCTGGGGAGAAAATAGTCAGACCGCTAGAGGCGCTTCTACTATTACTGTCAATGGGAATCTAAAAATTGCTGGGGCAGATAGCGATACTTGGGGCATTCCTGTCAATCAGGAAAATGTTCTGTCTCGTTTCAATAATGCAGGCATCCTGACGAATATCGAAAAAAGTAAAGTCACTGTTACTGGTGATGTGGACATGACGGTATATGGGAATGGTGTGACAACCAATGCAGATGATAGTCAGGTCATCATCGGTGGCGGTCATATCGTGGTGCCGAAGGGTACGAAATATGGGTACTATACCCTGGGTGCCTATGTAGGAACCATTAATATGAATACCGGGGAGGACGGAGCTACGCCAGGCACTCATGATGTGCAGCTGGATGGAGATATTTTTGCTCTGAAAACAACAGGGCATATCAATCTGGCATTGACAACCGAAAAATCGTATCTGAATGGTATCATTGATAATGGCGGTAAAGTCAATCTGTGGCTGCAGAATGGGGCTGTTTGGACCAATGAGGCCAATAATACCCGATATAAACAGGACGATGAAGATGTAGGAAACCAGGGAATCAGCCATGTGACATACCTGCATGGGGGTACGAAGTCCGGTACTAGTGATACAGCGGGTGTCATCATTCAGACAGCAAACAGCAACTCGCTGACGATTGACAAATTCTCTGGAGCGGCCAAGGTACTGTATTCACATGACAGCGAGAACCCCACGAAGATATTGGGCGGGGATGTGACCATCGGCAGTGCTTCCAGTGGGTCGGAAATCGTTCTCCGGACGAATTATGATGACCATATGCAGTCTGATGCAATAAGGAATCAGGTTTTGGATGCATTGGCAGAAAAGCTGTACTATAAGGACGCTGTCAATAGACGAAATTTCCTTTCCGGGAAAGTGGAAATCGCGGAAGGCTTGACAGCTTCCTCTGTGGCTAAATATACCGGAAATATTGCATTTAATCAGACGAATGGTCAGGGCAGCTTTGCAGGCAGTGGAGAAACGCCGGAACCTCCGGCTGAACAGTCGAAGACGCTCTTCACTTCTTCGATAACTGGCGGAGATGACAAAGAGTACAAGGATGATCATGTATGGCAGGATCAGGTGTACACCTTTACCAAGGATAAAACGACGATCCGGGTAGAGGGAGGCGCAGCTGTCGATGCAGTGAAAGACGTGACTATCACAGCCGATGAAAATGAACTGGATCTGACCGGCGGAGAAGCCGGGATCCGTGCAGCGGCTGGAAAGACGGTAGACATCACGGCAGGTACACTCAAAGTCAATGGCAAGATGGGGATCGATGCGGCTGGCACCGTGACACTCAAGGGCAAGAGCGAAATCACCGGGACTGAAAAGGCTGTCAACGTACAGAAGGGCGGAAGCGTAACGCTTGGCACATCGACCATCTCTGGAGATGTAGAAAACAGCGGCCAGTTGATCCTTAATGCAGCGACGACCGTGAGCGGCAGCATCGCCAATGCGGGCGTCCTTGCGGTAAACGGTGAGACCCATGCCAAAGATCTGACCACAACAGGAACGATGACTGTAGGAACTGATGGTGTGCTTGCGGCAGACAATATCAATGTCAATGGAGGTACCTTCACAGCCAATGGCAGTGTGAGCAGCACTATCAAAGCTGACAAAGGCGGCAAGGCCATCCTGAAAGGAAAGAAGACCGTACTGAAAGGTCTGGTGAGTGGTGATCATTCCAGCATCGAAGCGATCCTTTCCGGAAAAGACTCCACATTAAACGGCAGCCTTGACGGAGCAGGGAGTGTGACTCTGTCATTGACAGATCAAGCAAACTGGACGGGGAATGCCGTTGGAAACGGGGCTTACGCCGTTACCATCGGGAAAGACAGCACCTGGACGGGAAGCAGTGCAGGAAATAATACCAGCCTCACCCTTGGAGGCACTTGGAACAACCGTGGAACAAGCAGCCTGAAGCGGATGACAGGAAACGGTGGTGTCATCGATATGACAGATGCAGAGGCTGGCACCGTCACCATCCAGAACTATGGCGGCAGCAGTACCTATATCTACAAACATGACACAACAAAACCGGCAGACGCCAACGGCGGTTACGCTATCCTTGGCGGAGACGTAAAGATTTCCCAGGCAGACAAAGGCAGTAAGATCACCCTTCTTACCGATCATGCTGGTTTGGATTTCGATTCGACCAAAGCAGACGAGAAGAACCTCATCAGCGGCACGCTGAACGCATTGGCAGGAAAACTCTACTATACGGGCTACGCAGATGGAAATCTTAGCGGAACGGTCAAGATCGCAGAAGGCTTGACGGCATCTTCTGCCAGCTTGAGATCTGAAACCATCACTTTCTCCACCGCTGATACAGGTACTAAGAAGGCAGGACAGGGATTCTATGCCTATACCCCAGAAGAGGATACGAAGACTTACGAAACGGGAGCTATCAAGAAATCAGAAAACATCGGGGAAACACGCGAAAGTGATGTTAACGGTGTAGTTTCTATTAATGTTACTGAAGCTCAGACCGGGGTATCCGGTGAGGCTCCCAGCGCTATGTATGTAGCAGGCGACGCAGTAAGCCCGCTTGTTGTTGATTTACAGGGCCACACCTTGAAGCTTAATACCAGTGGTGATAATAAAAGCAATCTGTCTACGGTTTTCGTTGGCGAAAATAAGAGCATGGAGATTAAGGATTCCAAGGGCAATGGCGTGCTGAAGGTTTCCGCTGGTCTTGGTGCTGATGGCAATGCAGATACTAATGCTAAGTATGTCTATGGCGTTCGCGTTAGCGATGGTGGCACCCTTACTGCAAATACCGATGTGGAGATAGACGGAGTTAAATCTAGTGCTACTCGAGGTGCTTATGGTGTATATGTAAGTACCAAAGGCAATGTTGTATTTGAAAAAGACCTGGCCATCAAGAATGTTCAGAACGGCAACAAGGTTGGACCGAATACAGCAGGTATTTATGCAGATGGTTCTTCAAGTGCAGATGCTCCCATCAATATAACTGTTAAGGGTAATCTTAATATTGAAAACGTATTGGGAAGTGCTATCCGTGTATTGAATGCTTCGACTATATCTACTGCCGGTGCAACTATTAAAGCTGCGGATATGTCTAACGGTACGGAATATAGCCAATATTATGCTTTGCAGGCCAATAAGGGTACCATTAACCTGAATACCGGTGAAGGCATTACTGCCGGAGTTCTGGACGTTACCGGTGACATGAAGGTAACAGATAATAAAGCTTCTGTTATCAATGTCAATATGACGAAGGGTTCCAAATGGACAGGCGCAGTAAGCAATATTCCCGGAAGTACGTATAATGCACCTGCTGGTCAGTTGAATCTGACAATGGCAGAAGGATCCGTATGGAATCATGAAACCGGTCGTTCAGTAGATACGCTGAAGACAACGTTTGCCGGCAGCAATGTTTCTAAGCTGGACGGCTCCGGTGTAATCTATCAGAATTCCGACAAGGGTATTACCGTATATAATTACAGCGGTGACACAACTGTTGTTTATGGTCATGATGCAAATGATCCGCTGACCATCCATGGTGGTGATTTTACGATCAAGGCTGCCGCTTCCGATTCCAAGATCACTTTGGTCACCGATAGCCAGGGGATTACCGGTGGCTTTGTGGATGGTGATACGGCAGCAGAAAAGAATCATGTCAAGGAAGTACTGAACAAGCTGGCTAATAAGCTGTTCTATACAGGCTACAAGGATGCAAATCTGTCTGGCGTTGTTAAGATTGCAGACGGTCTGACAGCATCGAGCGCAAGCGCGATTGTCAAAGCCTCCGGCAATGTGACCTTCTCTGACGGAACTAATGGGACGAAAAAGGCAGGACAGGGATTCTATGCCTATACGCCGGAACAGGAAAAGCCCAATTATAAAACAGGCGCAATTACCAAGTCTGAAGATATCAGCCTGAGTCGTGAGCTGAATGAAAGCGGCGTGGCGCATGTTTCTGTAACTGAATCGAATATTACTAGTAATTTTGCCAGCGCCCTTTACGCAGGCGAATCGACCTCTCCTTCCAGCCCGATGACTGTCAAAATGTCCGGCAAGGGACTGGCTTTGCATGCTGAGCAATCCGACGGACAGGCAGCAGCGATTTATGCAGACAATAATGCATACATCCATGTGATCAATCCGTCAACTGACCAAAAGCTTTCGATTTCGGCAAATAATACCGATACCAGAGCCTCTCATGGCATTTACGCCTTGGGAAATGCGCACCTGAATATTTCCGGTCCGGTAGAAATTACTGATGTGATCACTCAGGGGGATTCCGCAACAGGCATTAATATTCAGGGCCAGCAGAGCGAGATTACTATTGACGGCCCGCTGACAATCAGCAATGTCAAAGGTGTTAGAGAACGCGGCGCAGGCCAGAATGCTGCCGGCATTCTGGTCACCGGTGACAGCTCCACTGTGACTGTCAGTGGTCCGGTCGATATCTCCGGTGTACGCGGCAGCGGTATTAAGCTCGTTGGCAAGGATACCAAGGTATCTGTTGGCGGCGGCACTATTACTGCAGCCGAAGACAGCGATCATTCGCATAATTTCTATGCAGTCCGCGTAGATAAAGGCACGCTGGACATCAACATGAAGGACGGCGCAGCAGGCGATACAACCACTAAGATTACCGGTGATATGTATGCAACCGGCCAATATGGCAAGAAGGTTGTGGAATATACCGGCGGTCAGCTGATTGACTGGAAGGATGCAGGCGTTCTCAACGTTGCTCTGACTAATGACAAATCCTTCTGGAAGGGCGTTGCAGCTTATGACCAGTATAATGATGACTATGGCACCGGTGGTAACACCACGCATGATATTGGCCAGTTCAACCTGTATCTGCAAAACGGTGCCACCTGGACCAATGAACAGCAGTCCCATGTGACAACTACGACCATAGCGTCCAAAAATCCTGTATGGACAGGCAGCACGCTGGCAACACTGCATGGCGGCAAAGATGCAGATCACGCAGGCCTGATTTATCAGAAGGACAGCCATCCTATTTCTGTGGTGAATTACAGCGGTCATACCACTGTATTCTATGATCATGATGCTTCTGATCCGACCAAGATTATTGGCGGCAGCTTCAATATTACCAATGCAGCAGAAGGCTCTGCGATCACCTTTATTACAGATAATAAGGGCATTACCTCCGGCTTTGCAGATGGCGATTCCGCTGATGCTAAGGATAAAGTGGCAAACGTACTGAACAACCTGGCAGGCAAGCTGTTCTACAAGAACTATACGGATGGTCATCTGGCAGGCGTAGTGAAGATCGCTGAAGGCCTGACAGCTTCCTCAGCTCTGAAGACCGGCGATATTTCCTTCTCCACCGATGCAACCGGCACAAAGACACCTGGTCAGGGCTACTATGAGTATAAGACCAGTAAGCCGGGCAGCCAGATCGCTAAAGAATTTACTGCGGCAATGACCGGTGACGCAGCTGTTGATACGGTTTACGTAGAAAAAGGCGTACTGAAGGACGATGGCACCTATGTATTTACCGCAGACAGCACGACCATCACACCTGAAAAGCATTTGATAGCCGGTGGTCCTTACCTGCCGCAGATCAGTGCAGGTATTTCTAGCTCCGATGAAAATCACCCTGTGACCATGGATATGAATGGCAACAAGCTGACGGTAGATGCAACGACGGATACGCATACAACCGGTATCGCAGCGATCGGCAAGGGCGTAGTGAGTATCAATCATGCCGGTGCTATGTCCATCAGTGCGGAAAGCACCAAGGGAGGTCAGATCGGTGCACTGTTCGTGAATGGCGGCGGTACGATTCATATTCACAATGCCGGTGCTGACAATGTACTGACATTGCGTGCGAAGAGCACACAGCCGGGAAATGCTGCAGTGATCAAGAGCATGAACGGTGTTGGCGGCGTTATGTCCACGATTACTGTTGACGGTCTCGTTGATATTGTGGCTGATAAGAGTAATGCTTCCGGTGCCAACGAAGCAATCAGCGCAGTTGCCTCCAAGGTTGAGGTTGGCGGTGGCGTCATCAAGGCGATCAACGGAGCAGAATATGCTATCCGTGCTTATGGTGAATTCGCTTCCAAGAACCGCGGACAGGTGAATGTGAATGTTAAGAAGGATGCCGAAGGAGCTATCATCGGTGCAGGCAATAATAATGTACAGATGGAAGGCAATGTATATCTCGGCGGCGGCATGGATAATGTCGGTGCCAGTGCCGATGTCAGCATCGGCCTCAATACCAAGGATTCCTTCTGGAAGGGCGACGTAAGCAATGCCAGCGGAAGCAGCGCAGGCATCGTGAACCTTTACATGGGAAGCGGTGCCACCTGGACAGGGAGCAACCTTTCCGGCAACACTGTAAACGCCAATCTGGATCATGCCACCTGGACCGGTCACAGCAATGGCAAGGCAATGAATCTCACGCTGGATCACTCTATCTGGAACGTCAATGGCGCGAGCCAGCTGGCTTCCTTCTCCGGTCATCAGGGCAGCATCTTTGTGGCAAGCGATGCAGGCGATATCAGCGTGGGTAATTACAGCGGCAATACGAATATCTACTACGCACATGAAGGAAATGGTGAAGCGGCAGAGAACTACAAAGCAGGCGACACTATCATCCAGAAGGCCGCCGAAGGCTCTGTCGTATCCCTGATCACCGACAACAGCGGCGTATCTATGGATAACGAATACAGTGTAGCCAACGTGTTGAATGCACTAGCTGGCAAGCTGACCTACCGTGCGTATGTAAACGGTGAGAAGAATCTGACCGGCTATGTGAAGATTGCCGATGGCTTAACCGCAAGCAGCCAGACTCAGCAGACCGGAAACATCGCATTCAGCGAGAAAGACGGCAAAGGTAGCTACAAAGACGGCACGATGACACCGGGCATTACCTATCCAGATGAACAGCAGGCAGATACCTATACGCAGGCCATCACCGGCAACACGAAGGAAGACTACCTCTATAAGCAGAATGGCGTCTTGAAGGAAGAAGGCAAGTACACCTTCACGAAGGATCCGACAAAGATCGCTGTAGCGGAAGGAGCTGCTGTGAATGCCAAGGCAGATATCACCATCGATACCACCAAGGCTAAGCTGGAGCTGAAGGGGGCAGACGCAGGCATCAATGCAGAAGGTGCAAGCGTTACTGTTAATGGCAATACCAGCATCAGCGGCGCAACTGGTATCAATGCGGCAAACGGTAACGTAACCTTGACCGGCAGCACTGTTATCAACGGCACCGATGTGGCAATCAACGCAGGTGCAGATGCTAACGTAGTTGTTAACGGCAACAACAGTGCACTGACCATCAACGGCGGCATCCATGCCGATGGCGGTAGCATTACCGTAGACAGCGGCAAAGCAACCGGCATCATCAACGGTGATGTAAATGCAAGCAACGGCGGCAGCGTGGAAATCAGCCTGAATGATGCTCAGTCTAAGTTGACCGGTAGCTATAAGGTTGATGCTAACAGTGGCATTGTAATGAATATTAAGAACGGTGCAACATGGGTACTGACTGATGACAAGGATGAAACTGCAGGTATGTCCCTGCTGAGAATGGCCAAAGCTCCGGCAGCAGCCTCGGCAGCCGGCCTGACCGTTAACGGCGGTGCTACTAAGGCGGATACCGGCTACATCGATATGACCAAGAGAACCCAGGAACTCAATATCTCGAATTACAGTGGATACGAAACCTTTATCCTTGCGCATAAAGATGATGGCACATTCACCAGCGGCGATGTGAAGATCGCCAAAGCAGCAGCCGGCTCCGGCATGACCCTCTACACCGCGAACAATGGTATCAACATGGCGGATAAAGATGCCGTGACTGGTATGCTGAAAGCATTGGCCAAGAAAGCATTCTATGCAGAGGGCAATAATGCGGGTAACGGCAAGAATCTGACGGGTGAAGTCAAGATCGGCGAAGGTCTCACCTCCTCCAGCGCCAAGACCGGATCGATTTCCTTCGAAGACAAGAAAGGCGCCTTGGACGTTGACAGCATCCCGTGGGAACCGACCATTAAAGAAGGTGACTACGAGACCTTCGTCATGAAGGGCGCAAGGAGCGCTGTCACCACCTCCTTCCACAGCTGGCGTGACAACATGCAGGACACCTACACCGGAGCAGACCTCGCTGATGAAGACGGCATCTTTGCCAAAGCTCTTGGCGGCAAGACCTCCTCGGATGTCAGCGGACTGAAAGACAGCAACAGCTACTGGGGCGCACAGATCGGCTACGACAAAGCCCTCGCAAATGGCTGGCACACCGGCGTAGCCTTCGACTACCGTGATGGCGACAGTGACTACCTCCTTGGCGGCAAAGGCGACAACAAGCTCTACAGCTTCGGCGTCTACGGCGTGAAGAAGATGGACAATGGCAGCTACTTCAGAGTGGCAGCCAAAGCCGGCCGTGTAGAAAACGAATACGATGTCTATACCGAACTCAGAAACAAGCTGCATGCAGACTACAAAGCCAATGCCTATGGCCTCACCGCAGAATACGGGAAGACCTTCGGCAGCGAGATGAGCTACATCACCCCGAAAGTACAGCTCACCTGGTCCCGTGTAGGAAGCAAGGACTACACCGGCAGCGCAAACAATGGCGCAATCATGAACATCTATCAGGACAGCTACGACAGCCTTGTCGGCCGCCTCGGATTCGAAGCAGGAATGAAGAAAGCCCATGGCAGCCTCCATGCAGGACTCTACCTGGCGCATGAATTCAATGGAGACATCGACACCCGTTACTTTGCCAAAGACGGCGGATGGAAATCCACCTCCTTTGACGGAGAAGACACCTGGGCAGAGCTGGTCCTCGGCGGAGAGTACCGCCTTGGCGGCAATACCCAGCTCTACGCAGACTTTGCAAGAGATCTTGGCGGCGACTTCCAGAGAAAGTGGAAGCTGAATGCCGGCATCCGCCTCAGATTCTGATAAAGTCCTCGATTGACCGCGTGAGAACGCAAACAAAAAAGGATGAAACTAAGCGTAAGGCTTGGTTTCATCCTTTTTGTTGCCTTGAAAGCAGGCAGGAGGTAAAGATATAAGGGGAGTCCCTGACGTGTGTGGGAGAGAGGTTCGGCTGGTTCTATAGGTTCAACGGGTGCGGCGTGAAAGTAATATAGCGTCGTATGTGAGATGAAGAAGATCCCATATCGTCATCTCGAGCAAAGTCTAGGGAAACGCTGACTAAATTGCAGAGTTAGATTTCATATGGATTTTTATACATAGCTTCGTCATCATCCTCCTTAAATAGCTCGCTATTCGCGTCAGATGATTCCTTGCTCTGTATAAAAATCCAAGAATGAAATCTGACAACAATTTAATCAGTGTTTCCCTGGAGATCTTTCTTGCAGGACGGTATACGGCACATGCGAGACGGTGGTATAACGCAGCAACAAGGCATCGCTGCTGTGTCCATGCATACGTGCTGATTACCGCAGTGCAGTAGAGATCCCTCGGCTACGCTCGGGATGACGATACGGGGATCCCCCTTATCCAAGGAAACGCTGATTCAATCTGGTAACGATTGAATCAGTGCTTCCTTAGAAATGAGAAATGGCGATAGGCAATCTCGTTGACCTCAATAGAAAAGCGCGACAATCTTTGCTGGATTGTCGCACTTTTGTGTTTGATGAAATATTATTTCACTGGATTTCTCAGTGTGCCGATCGGGTCGATGTTGATTTCTACCACATCGCCTTTTTTGAGGAATTTCGGCGGGTTGAAGCCCATGCCTACGCCCTGCGGGGTGCCGGTCGCGATGACGTCGCCCGGGAGGAGAGTCATGCCGTCGGAGAGAGTCGCGATGAGTTTCGGGATGGAGAAGATGAGGTCGGTGGTGGTGCCTTCCTGACGCAGGCTGCCATTGACTTTCGTGTAGATGGTGAAGGGGAGCGGCCAGTCACCGACCATGACGGTCGGGCCCATCGGGCAGAAGGTATCGAGGCTCTTGCCGCGGAACCACTGGAGGTGCTTTTTCTGCAGGTCTCTGGCGGTGACGTCATTGATGATGGTGTAGCCATAGACGTATTTCATCGCATCTTCTTCCGCGATGTTCGTGCCTCGTTTGCCGATGATGACGCCGAGCTCGCCTTCGTAGTCGACTTCCTGGGTGACTGCGGGATGGCTGTCGATTTCCTCGTCTGGCCCGATGATGGAGGTGGTGGCTTTGGTGAAGAAGATCGGATCTTCCGGGTTTTTGGCATTGGCGTTCTGGTCGAATTCCTTGACATGTGCCTGATAGTTCTTGCCCACGCAGAGGACGTTCCTTCTGGGGTAGAAGGGGGCTTCGAGACGGACGTCTGCGAGCGCGATCGGAGTGATGGCTTTGTCCTTTCCGTTCATTTCGAGCGCGTGAGCAAGGTTCAGGAGGCCTTCTTCGCCGCTTTCGATGAAATCGCCCAGCGTCTCAGCGAGGGGGATGAAGTAGGTTTCTTCAAGATCGATGGCGGGGTAGATGGAAGTGCCGTCGGCGGACAGGACGCCCCACTGGCGTTCGCCTTTGTAGTTGTAGGATACAAGTCTCTGCATAATAGACCTTCTTTCTTATAATATAGAGTGTGGACATATTATAGCATAAATATAGGAAATATGGTTGATTGGTTCATGGCCTGGATAGCGGGGGATAACAGGTTCAAGTGGTTCAACGGGTTCGATGGGTTCAAAAGGTTCAATGGGGGTGGTGCGGCGCAAAAAATAATGAAGCGCCGCGGAGTTTTAATAGCGCTTCGCGCCGTTGTCATTTCGAGCGTAGCCGAGAAATCTCTATGGCAGAACGCTCATTGCCTGATGTGAGACAACACCAAGACATCGTTTTCCCTTGGCGCATACACGCAGATTCCCGCAGGGCAGTAGAGATCGAGGGCTGCGCTCGGAATGACGATACGAAAGGATGGCTATCCCCACGTCCTTCAGGCATCGCCCCTTTTATACGGCGGCGAAGCCGCCACCACGACTCTGAACCTTAAACCCTGAACCCGCTCCCCTTTCCTCTAAACTTTCTCTATTTATCCCTTGCATTCTGCTATCCCGTTTGTTATAATAGCAAAGAATTATCTATGTAGTTGAAATGAGGTGCAACAATTGAAGAAGGGACTTCATCCGGATTATCATCCAGTCGTTTTCCGCGACATCGGTGCTGACTACTCTTTCCTGACCCGTTCTACAGCAACTTCCAACCAGACTGTAAAATGGGAAGATGGCAATGAATACCCGCTGATCAATATCGATATCAGCAGCAAATCCCATCCATTCTATACAGGACAGCAGCGTTTCGGTAAGGCTCGTGGCCGTATCGAAAAGTTCAACAAACGTTACGGCAAATCCGCAGAATAAGGAACAGGGCGCAAGCCCTGTTTTTTATTGCCTTTTTTTGATATACTAGGAAAGATGTGTATGTGGGGAAATGGATATTTCAAGTATCCGTTTGAAATTTTGGCTATGGTTCAGGGTTCAGGTTGATGGGTTCAGGGCTGGGTTCCGCGTGGCTCGAGATTCTTCGACTCAGTTCCCACTGTTCTGATTACGCATGAGCAAACATACGGCATTTCACTCCGCGCAGAATGACGACGCCGCGATTTCAGTCACTAGTCACCAGTCACACCTAATCCCTAGCCACTCATCCCTATGTTCAAACTACAAACGACCAAATTTATAACAGGAGTAAAGCATAATGCAGATCAGCAAATTAGATGGTATGGAAGCCAGATATATGGCACTGGAAGATCAGCTGAGCGATCCTTCGGTGATCGCCGATCAGAACCGCTGGAGAGAACTCTCGAAGGAGCATGCGGAGCTGGGAGAGATCGTTTTCAAGTATAGAGAATATAAGGAGGCACTCAAAGGGATCCAGGATGCACTGGAACTTCTGGACGATAAGTCGCAGGCCGATCTCCATGAGCTGGCGAAGGAAGAGCTGAAGGAAAATGAAGAGAAGCGGGATGCTCTGGATCTGGAAATCCATAAGATGCTGATCCCGAAGGATCCGAATGACGGGAAGAATGTCATCTTGGAAATCCGCGCGGGTACGGGCGGCGAGGAAGCGGCGCTCTTTGCATCGGATCTTCTCAAAATGTACCTGAAATTTGCAGAGCGCAAGGGCTGGAAGGCAGAGATCGCGGATGCGAATGAGACGGATCTTGGTGGGTTCAAGGAAGTCACCTGCACCATCGAAGGGAAGAATGCGTACTCGATCCTGAAATTCGAGAGCGGCGTACACCGCGTGCAGCGTATCCCTGAAACGGAGAGCCAAGGGCGTGTGCATACGTCGGCGGTCACGGTGGCTGTCCTTCCGGAGGCGGAGGATGTAGATATCGAGGTGCGCCGCGAAGACCTGCGTATCGATGTATATCGTTCTTCCGGTGCGGGCGGTCAGCACATCAATAAGACGTCTTCGGCGATCCGTCTGACGCATCTTCCTACGGGCATGGTGGTCACTTGTCAGAATGAACGAAGCCAGCGTCAAAACAAAGAGAAGGCGCTGCAGATCCTGAAGTCTCGTCTCTATGACCAGGCGATGCGGGAGTCGCAGAGCAAGGAAGCGGCGGACCGCAAGAATCAGGTCGGCAGCGGCGATCGTTCGGAGCGTATCAGGACGTACAATTTCCCGCAGGGCCGCGTGACAGATCACCGCATCAATATGAGTATTTACCAGCTTGATGATTTCATGAATGGGAACATGGACGCGATCCTTGACCGGCTGATGGAAGAGGATCTGGCGCGCCGCATGAAAGAAGGGGAAGCGAATGGCCGCTAATACGCTCTGGACGATCCAGCGCCTGCTCGCATGGACGACGCAGTATTTCCAAAATCACGAGATCGAGTCGCCGCGTCTGGACGCAGAGCTCTTGCTTGCGAAGGTTCTTCACAAGCAGCGGATCTTCCTCTATACGGATTTCGAAGAAATCGTGAATCCGGAGGAGCTCGCACTTTTCAAGACTTTCATACAAAAGCGTGTGAAGGGAATTTCCACGGCGGCTATCATTGGTGAGAAAGAATTCATGGGGCTCACATTTCATGTGAATGAGGATGTCCTGATTCCTCGCCCGGACACAGAGACATGGCTGGAAAAGGTCATCCAATACCATAGAAATGACGGCGCGATCGAGGTCGCGGACCTCGGGACAGGGAGCGGGGCGATCCTCCTCTCTTTCCTGTATTATTGCAAGGAAGCGAAGGGGGTCGGCATCGATATTTCTGAAAAAGCCCTCGCTGTCGCAAAAGAAAATGGGAAAGAGCTTGCGATGGAGGAACGCGCGGCGTGGACACTCGGGGACTATATCGATGCGCTGCATGAGGGGGTGCTCTATGATGGCATCCTTTCAAATCCGCCCTATATTCCTCGCGAAGATATCGCCCATCTTCAGGAGGAAGTGAAGCATGAGCCGATGCTTGCGCTCGATGGGGGAGAGGATGGTCTCGTTTTCTACCGCCGCCTCGCTGAGAAGGCAGCCGCGCATCTGAAGGAGGGCGGTTTCCTTGCCGTGGAATTCGGCATCCACCAGTGGGAAGAGATTCTTTCGCTTTTGAAGGAAACGGGCGAGTTTGAGGATTTCGAAGTCATCAAAGACTACGGCGATATCGAGCGCGCGATCTATTGCAGAAAGAAGAAGCAGCATGACTGAAAAAGTAGAAGTCAATGACCTATATTATAAGAATAAAGTAAAGGCTCTCGGCCGCATCATTCGTGAGGGTGGTCTTGTGGCTTTTCCGACGGAGACGGTCTATGGTCTTGGAGGAAATGCGCTCGATGCGGGTGCGGCGAAAAAGATCTACGCGGCGAAGGGCCGCCCCTCGGATAATCCGCTTATCGTCCATGTGGCGGATCCCTCTGAAGTGGAGAAGTACGCAGCCGAGGTCAGCCCGCTCGCAAGGCGGTTGATGGATACCTTCTGGCCGGGGCCTTTGACCATTGTTTTCCCGAAGAAGGACTGCATCCCGATGGAAACATCCGGGGGACTCTCCACCATCGCCATCCGCTGCCCAAGGAGTGAGGCGACACGCGCCCTCATCCGTGCAGCCGGTGTCCCTATAGCAGGTCCGAGCGCGAATATTTCCACACGTCCGAGCCCGACGACCGCGGACGATGTGCTGCATGATATGAATGGACGCATCGCCGCCGTCATCGATGGCGGCCCCTGTCAGATCGGTCTCGAGTCCACCGTGGTGGGCATCGAAGGAGGCGAGATCGTCATCTACAGACCCGGCGGTACGACGAAGGAAGCGCTGTCTGCCATCGCTCCGACTACGGTAGACAGCGCACTCGCCAAAGAGGGCGCACATCCGAAGGCACCCGGCATGAAGTATCGCCACTATGCGCCTTCTGCGCCGCTCACCGTGTATACGGGAGAGGCGGGGAAGGTGGCAGAGGAAATCCTCTCCTTTGCGGAAAAGACGGATAAGAAGTATGGATTCTTCGTCAGCGAAGAAACGGCTGCTCTTCTCCCCAAGGGACTTCCTGTTTTCGTCTGGGGACATCGGGAGGATAAAGAGAGCTTCGCGCACAACCTCTTCTCAGGCCTCCTTTATTTCAATCGCCACCCCGTCGATGCCATCATCGGCGAAGGCACAGATACCGCAGGTCTCGGTCTCGCCATCATGAACCGCCTCACCAAGGCGTCCGGGTATCATATCGTGGTGGAGAAGAGGTAGGAGCGGACGGGTTCAAAGGTTTTCCCGGTTTTGTGAATTGACGGACTTTTTCCATCGGCATCATAGAAATCCAACGCCTCTTTTTACCTATATGTACCGCACCATATCCGTTGGGTGCATAGAATATGTTATGCGAAAGGAACAACTCGCCCATAGACAGGTGTTCGTAAAACAGGTTTAGACCAAAATTACGAAATGAGCATCTGTCAGGCAGGGTTGGACAATGAAAAGCCGCTGTATTCAGGTTTGGCAGAGGTGGTGGACTATCTCTCCGATGAATACGGCTGGAGCCGCAGCGTTCCCAATCTCTCCGGCGAACTCAAGCGCGGTTCCCTTCGCTATGGCGAGGCGGTGGAGCTGGCGGACGCGCTGGGGTATGATATTGTGTGGCAAAAGCGAAAATAAGACTTTTTCGCGATTTGTATTCAGTAGCATAATCGTATAATAAGAGAAAAAGTTGCCGGAGGTAAGTTGCATGAAAAAGAGACAGATTTCCAAGAAAATGTTAAACGCTTTCTTGTCCGGAGAACTGTCCTCCTTGCTGGAGGCCGTCCAAAAAGATGATACTTTAGACTTGGAGCTTCGTGGAGACTCCGTGAATATCTATTACCGTGGAGGGAGTATTTTCAAAATTGAGGAAATCAACAACTCGTTCTCGATATCTTTTGATATTAACTACTGTATAGAAAGCTCCACAAGCCTTAGCGGAAATCCATCTCCCGCAGAAGCAGTCGCAAATCTTCCTTTTTATAAGCAGGCGATGGACTGGTGGTTTCACAAGCATCCCAAATACGAACGAGAGTTCCAACAGGTAATTGCGCGTGAAAACAATAACCACGGCAAAATTTCCAACGGCACAGATTATTACATAGCCGACATTGAATTTGCAGACGGCAACGCCAGATTTGACATGGTAGCACTGAAATGGCTGTCCAATGGCGCCGTACGAAGAGACACCAGCCGAATCTCTCTCGCACTGATCGAAGTCAAATATGGGGACGGTGCATTGAAAGGGACTGCCGGAATTGAGAAGCATCTGGAGGATTTTCAGGCGTTTCTCAGTGACAGGGAAAAAGTAAGTGATTTCTGCCGGGACATGTCTCTGGTATTTTCCCAGAAGTGCCGACTGGGACTGGTAGACGGCCTTAATGAAAAACAGTACGATGTTAAAATCAGTTCCTTGGACCCGGAAGTGATTTTTCTCTTCGCAAACCACGATCCAGAGAGCAAAATTCTTCCTGCTGTTCTAAAAGAAGTTGAGTCGGATAAGTATCCCTTCCCCATTCTGGTTGCAAATGCCTCATATATGGGCTATGGTCTTTATGCCGAACAGATGAAGCAGATAAAAGGCAAATAATTTTTTGCACTACCACCCTGTTGTCGCGGCGGTTTGCTATACTGTCCTCAAAAAGAAGAACATGGAGGGCAAACAAATGGCAGAAGAAAAACGACAGGAAAACGCTGTGCGCTCCGGGGCTGGAAGCTGTTTCACGGTATCTCTATCCTATATGGAGATGTGTAGGAGGGTGAAGGGGAATGAAACTCTGTATTCATCGAGGCACGCACCAGATCGGCGGCATTGCTGCCGAAATCTCTACGGCAAGCACGCGCATCCTCATTGATATGGGTGACGAGCTATCTCTTGATCCAAATTTCGTCTCCGCACCGCTGAATATTCCGGGTGTGACGGATGGGAACGGACATTGCGATGCCGTACTGTTTACCCACTATCACGGCGATCATACCGGGCAAATGCTGCGTATCCGACCGGAGATTCCCATTTATGCCGGGGCGCTGGCAAAGGATATCATGCGCCTGTCCGCAGAGCGTGGCGGGCAAAAGAATGAAGTGCTTTGCAAGCGCATCGAAACTATGCAAGCCTTTTCTCCTGGCAAGCCGTTTTTGATCGGTGATATTCAGATCACGCCATTCTGTATCGACCATTCCGCGTGCGACAGCTATATGTTCCTGATCGAAGCGGATGGCAAGCGGCTGTTGTATACCGGCGATTTCCGGCTGCACGGCGTGCGCGGCAAAGTCATGGACAAGATTCTGGACAGACGCATTGGAAAGGTCGATGTGGTTGTCACGGAGGGAACGACGGTTTCTCGTTCTGAACATGAGGCCGTGACAGAGTGGGAGCTGCAAAAACGTGTGAAAGCGTATTTGCGGCAGTACAAGTACGTCTTTGTGCTGTGTGCAACGACGAACCTTGACCGGATTTTTGCGCTGGCGCGGGCAGCGCCGCGTGGAAAATACTGCATTTGTGATGAGTATCAAAAAACGCTGGTCAAGGTGGTTTCCGACCATTGGAGCAGTCTATCGACATTTTATGAGATGCCAAAGCTGAATACTCTCGGTTCCGTTATTCTTCAAGGCTTTCAAGAGCGCGGCGGGTTGATGTTTGTCCGTGTCAATCGGCAGTTTGAACGCATTATCCGACAATTTGACCCGCAGCAGAGCATTCTGCTCTATTCCATGTGGGACGGCTACCGAACAAAGCCGGACAGCAATATCCCAGAGTTTCTGTCGCTGACCGGAACATGGGCAGAGCTTCACACCAGTGGTCATGCCTCGCCGGATGATCTTCGCCATGTGATTGAAAAGGCAGCCCCGGAAATTGTCATCCCCATGCACACCGATGCGCCACAGAAAATGCAGACACTCTGCCAGAATCGTAAGGTGATTCTACTGAAAGACAGGGAGGAGCTATTGCTATGACGAATGATATTTTTTGCGTCGGCTTGACACGGATGGAACTGTAAACACTGGGCGTTCTTCTATACTCTCCTGACGGGAGTATGTGCGCTCTGCGAGGCAGACAGCCCGGACAGACAAATGTCCGGGCTGCTTTGCGTCACTCTGTTCCGTACAAGGGCTGCCCCCTTGCGACGTTTGTGCGTCTATCCCAGCGCACTTTGCGGCGGAAACAGTCTGCCGGCGCAGACCATTTCCGTCGCAGAGTCTGAAAATCCCATATCTCTAACCAGACCGTCTACCGAAAACGTAGGCGGTCTTTTTCTATCCATTATCTATCAGTCAGGAGGTCAAAATCATGCCCGAAAAAGAAATCGAAAAGCTGCAAGCCGAGAAAGAAAAGGTGGAGCGGGCGCAGCACATCCATATCAAGTACGACGGGCTGGGCTTTATCCCTCTGGATGAACTGATGAAAAAGGAAACAGCGTGACCGAAGTCACGCCGTACCCCGTGAAAACGCAAGGTTTTCATCATTTTTTGATTTTACTGTTTTACGACCACCCGCCAATTGCAGAGCTGTTCCTTTTTATGTGCCGCTGTTGTATACTGAAATGGTACAGTATTCCTATTTTCCAAGGAGGGCGAAGATTATGAAAATTGCTATGGCGAGTGATCACGGTGGGTTTGCGCTCAAGGCTTCTCTTATGAAGCATTTGGACGAAGAGAAGATCGAATACATAGATTGCGGGACATACTCGGAAGAGTCCTGTGATTATCCGGATTTTGCAGAGAAGGCCTGCAAGCTGGTGCAGCAGGGGGAGGCGACGTATGCGATCCTCGTCTGCGGGACAGGCATCGGCATGTGCATCGCCGCGAACAAGATGAAGGGCATCCGTGCGGCGCTCTGCGGTGATACCTTCTCCGCACATTTCACCCGTGCGCACAATGATGCGAATGTCATGACGATGGGCGCGCGTGTCGTCGGACCGGGGCTTGCGGAATTCATCATGGACGAATTTTTAAAGACCCCGTTCGAAGGCGGCCGCCATGCCAGAAGAATTACAAAGATCGCTGCGATCGAAGAGGTGCAATAATGTTTGAAGACTTACAGGAACAGGCAGTGAAAGCTTTCCGCGAGCTTTGCGAAATTTCCCATTTCAGAAAAGGGAGCCTCATCGTCATCGGTGGCTCGTCGAGTGAAATCCGCGGCGGACACATCGGCAAGGACAGCTCCTATGAAGTCGGCACGGCTGTCGTGACGGCTCTGATGGAAGCTGCAGAGAAAGAGGGACTCGCTCTGGCTTTCCAGTGCTGCGAGCATCTGAATCGGGCGCTCGTCATGGAGCGCTGCGAAGCAGAAAAGCGCGGCTATGAGGAAGTGACGGTCGTCCCCTGGCTGCATGCTGGCGGTGCCTTCTCGACGAATGCTTTCTATCATTTCAAGGACCCGGTTGCTGTGATGGAGATCAAGGCTGACGGGGGACTCGATATCGGGCTTACGATGATCGGGATGCACTTGAAGCGCGTGGCTGTCCCTGTCCGTCTGGTGAATAACCATATCGGGGCGGCCCTTGTGGCACCCGCCCGCCGCTCATTGGCGGAGAGCGAGCGCACTATGTGAGGGAAAATGACAAGTGACTGGTGACTAGGGATTAGTGGTTAGTGACTCTCTCGTATCGTCATTTCGAGCGGAGCGAGAAATCTTCCTTGCAGACCGATAAACGACGCATGTGTGAAAGCAGAAATACGCAGCACCAAGGCGTCGGTTTCCTGCCAGTTTCTATGTGATACTGAGCGCAGTGCAATAAAGATCCCTCGGCAACGCTTTCGATGACGACGGCGTGAAGCGCCATCAAAATTCTGCGGCGCTTCATTATTTTTGCGCCGCACCACCATTTCGCATTTCGCATTTCTCATTTCTAATTTCTCATTCGAGCAAAGCTTTCATCCGCAATCCATGGGCGTCCCTCCCACGGGCTAGCCCTGAACCCTGAACCACTATTTCCCCTTTACTTCTTTCTTATTTGTGCTATACTATCCTTGTGAGTGATTTCACGAATAGCATACTTGCTCAACGGAAGGGCTTGGCCATGTATCCTGAAGGGTACACGCTAAGCCCTTTTTCTATATCAAGTATGCATATTTCAAGTAAAAAGATGCATTCGTGTGTGCCTCATGATACAATAAATCAAATGTATGCAGGACAGGAATGAGTGACTGGTGACTAGGGACTAGGGACTGGGAGCGATGCGAGCGAGAGGTGTATTGACAGCACATGATGAAATGGTGCGCCGCACCCACATTTCTCATTTCTCATTGGTGAAAGTTTTGCATCATGGGGTGTATGAATCGATCCATTCGATTTCACTTTGAAAAATGAAGGGAGTCTATTTCAATGAAACACTTAAAAGAAGACAAAGCGGTTTACGAAGCCATTCAGGAAGAGCTGAACCGTCAGAGAAACAAGCTGGAAATGATCGCGTCTGAAAATATCGTCAGCTATGCTGTCATGGAAGCACAGGGCAGCGTCCTTACGAACAAATATGCAGAAGGCTACCCGGGCAAGAGATATTACGGCGGCTGCGAATATGTCGATGTCGTCGAACAGCTGGCGATCGATCGTGCGAAGGAGCTCTTCGGTGCGGAACATGTGAATGTACAGCCGCATTCCGGCTCGCAGGCGAATTTCGCCGTCTACTACGGCCTTTTAAAACCGGGCGACACCATGATGGGCATGAACCTCACGGATGGCGGTCATCTGTCTCACGGCAGCCCGGTCAATATTTCCGGCAATTATTTCAATGTCGTTCCTTACGGCGTCAGAAAAGAAGACGAACTTCTGGACTATGAAGCCATGGAAAAGACAGCGAAGGAAGTCCAGCCGAAGCTCATCATCGGCGGCACCAGTGCATACTCCCGCATCATTGACTTCGAACGCATTGCAGCGATCGCGCATGAAGTCGGCGCACTCTTCATGGTCGATATGGCACACTTCGCCGGCCTTGTCGCAGGCGGCGAATATCCGAGTCCGGTGCCGTGGGCAGACATCGTGACCACCACCACCCACAAGACTCTTCGCGGACCGCGCGGCGGCATCATCATGTGCAAAGAACAGTATGGCAAAGCCATCGACAAAGCGGTATTCCCGGGCATGCAGGGCGGCCCGCTCATGCACGTCATTGCAGCGAAGGCTGTCGCTTTCGGCGAAGATCTCTCCGATGATTTCAAGCAGTATGCGAAACAGATCAAGAAGAATGAAAAGGTCCTCTCTGATGAACTGCAGAAGAACGGCATCCGTGTCGTTTCCGGCGGCACCGATACCCATGTCCTCCTCGCGGATATGAAAGCCATCGGCATCACCGGCAAGGTCGCACAGACGGTCCTCGATGAAATTGGCATCACTGCAAACAGAAACACCATTCCATTCGAAACTCTCTCTCCATTCGTCACGAGCGGCATCCGTCTTGGCTCCCCGGCTCTGACCACCAGAGGATTCAAGGAAGACGACTTCAAGGAAGTCGCAGACATCATCTCGACAGTCGTCAAGAATCCGGAGGATGCAGCAGTCAAGGCGGACTGCGCAAAGCGTGTCCATGCTCTCTGCGTGAAGTATCCACTCTACGAAGATCTGTAATCAGTGTTTCCCATGAGTGTTGTCTGCTTAATGTCAAGGATAACGAAATAAAAAAGAGCGCTTTCGCGCTCTTTTTTATATTTCGTCGACCAGTTGGATGCGGAGGGTTTTTCCCATGCCATTGGCCAGTTTTCGCATCGTTTTAAAAGAAACAGACAGTTTCCCATGTTCGATTTTGCTGATATCTGCCTGATCGATTCCTGTGCGGCGGGCGAGCTCCTGCTGGGTCAGTCCTTGCTTTTTTCGGGCTTCCAGCAGAGCTTTGGCAAACATGAATTCCGGCTCCAACGAGTCATAGGCTTTTTTGAACGCCGGATTTTTTAAACGGTGGGCGAGGTCTTCGTCGAAGCTGTATTCTGCTTTACTCATTTCTTTGCACCTCATTCCTCTTGCTGCTTCATATAGTCATCCCTGTATCTTTTAGCTCTTTCAATTTCCTTAATGGGTGTTTTTTGCGTTTTCTTTGTGAAACCGTGCGTCAAGACTGCTTTATTTCCGATGACGAAGAAATACATGACGCGGCTGATGTTGTTTCCCTGCTTGGCGCGAAGCTCATAAATGCCATCAATCAAGTATTCGGAATAGGGAAGAAGCAAATCACATCCTTCTTCTTGGAAGAGTTTGATGGTCCAGATGACTTTGGCAGCCATTTTTACATCTAAAGAGTCGATAAAGGAGCGGAGTGGTATTTCTCCGTTTTCTTTTTGGTAGTACACGACTTGAATTTCTGGCATAACTTCACCGCCTTTATTTATATTATATGGGATAATTCCCATAAAGTAAAGAAGGAACTCCAATTATGAAGACGGAAAATGCAATATAGGAAAATGATGGTTAAAGAAATACGGCTGCAATCGCAGAGTCAGAGTCTGCTCGCACCCCTGATTCCTTACTCTGTTCAAAAATCCAAGAGTAAAATCTGACAACGATTGAATCAGTGTTTCCTTATGCTTGTAAATGAATGTTTTTTTCGTCTAAATAATTTTTGAGACTGCGTGACATCAGTTCATTCAGCGTGAGTCCATTTTCATGTGCATAGAAGTAGGCGGAGCGATGCAGCTCGGGTGTGACACGGACATTGAAAGAGCCTTTGAATTCTTTACTGGGAGACTTTCCTGTCTCTTTGCAGACTTCCAGATAATCATCCACAGCAGCGTGGAAATCAGACTCCAGTTCAGAGACGCTTTCTCCCTCGTAAGAGATGGAGTCCTTGGTACCGAGCACTTTCCCATAGAGGATGCGATCTTCACCGCAGTAGGAAATCGTACCTCGGTAGCCTTTGTATTCCATATAGTTTTTCATTTGAGGAGTCCTTCTTTCTCTAAGAATGCTTTGATTTGCTCGATTTGGTACTTCTTCAGTGCATTTTCGGTAGCTCCATGTGGAGCATGCAGAAAAAGCCGATTTCCTTCTGCATTGGGGCCGAAGGAAATGCGAGAACCGTTTCCTTGGCGAACCTGATAGCCGCATTGTTTCATCAGTGTAAGAAGTTCGCCATAGGTAAAATCTCTGGGATACGGATTTTGAAAGAGCCGCCCCAATAATTTATCTTTTTGTGTCAATATGATCCGCCCCTGCAACTAAATTCTAGTTACTCTTCAACCGCATCATACAAAAAATAGATGCCTTTGTCAAGGGAAATGCGGATTCCATCGCAGAGCCAGATATCGGAAATCAGATGTCTGCCAGTCTAAAGTCTGACATCTAAAGGCTCCCAGTCTGAAGTCTGGCGTCAGATATCAGATGTCTGAAGTCTCCTAGTCTGAAGTCTCCCGCCACAAGTCACCCGCTCGCAAACTTCCCCTTGACTTTCCCCTGCCAATCCCGTATACTATTGAAGTTGATAAATTTCTCTAACGCGTTTAGAGCACTGGCGAAACAGTGAAAGACAAACGGCATAACGGCCGATAGGTAAGGAGGTGCGAGAAATGCCGGTTCCGAAGACAAAAAGTTCTAGATCCCGTCGCGACAAGAGACGTGCAAATTGGAAACTGACTGTTCCGGGTCTTGTGGAATGCCCACAGTGCCATGCACTGAAAAAACCTCATCATGTATGCCCAGTATGCGGTTTCTATAAAGGCAAACAGATCATCACCAAGACTGTTGAAGAATAATGGTCAAAGGAAAATGCTTCTCGATAGAGAGGCATTTTTTTATTGGGAAAATGGGCTTCCCGCCATTTACGGATATGGTACAATAATATGTGTTTCTCGAGGAAATGAGCTGGTGACTAGTGACTAGTGACTGGTGACTAGAATACCGCCTTCGGGAATCGTCTTATTTATATTCCACGGCGCTTCTATATTTTTATGCGCCGTACCACCCCCCGTAGAACCTATAGAACCTGCTGAACCTCTTTCGCATGCAATTAAGGGGACAGTACGCCCCATGGGTTAACCCCGAACCCCAAAAACCATCTGTTATTCCGCAAGTGCGGATTTCTATACCACCATCGACATATCTATCTACCATCAAGGAGGAAGTATGGGAAAGCATTTTTCTTTTATCCACTGTGCGGATCTGCACCTCGGAGAACCATTCGGAGGCGTGCGCCTCGGGACGAAGGGACCGTGGAACGAGCAGATCGGGAAAGCCACCTTCAAAGCCTTTGAAAAGGTGGTGGATGCGGCACTGGAAAATCGGGTAGATGCGATCTTGATTTCCGGAGATGTATATAATTCAGACCATCACAGCCTCGCGGCGCAAATGGCTTTCGGCAGGGAGCTGTATCGGGCGGCGCAGGCGGGGATTGAGGTCTTTATCGTGCATGGAAATCACGACCCGGGAGAAGCCTGGCGTGCGGATATCCCGCTGCCGGAGACGGTGCATATTTTTTCTTCCGAAGAAGTGACAGGCATCCCGCTCATGAAGGATGGGGAAAAGGCCGCCACGATCTATGGCATCAGTTACAAGACACGCCATACGAAGGATGATCTGGTGCGCTCTTTCCATGTGAATCCGGAGGATGGATTCACCATCGGGATGCTGCACACGGAAGCCGGCGTCGATGGGAGTCCCTATGCGCCTTGCACGGTCGAGGAGCTGAAGACTGCGGGCATCGACTACTGGGCACTGGGGCATGTGCATACGAGAAAGACGCTCTCGATGAAGCCCTATATCGTCTACCCGGGCAATACGCAGGGGCTGGATATCACGGAGATCGGTCCCCGTGGCTGTTACCTGGTCGATGTGGGGGCCTATGGTACAGTGACGTTGAAGTTCATCGAGACGGATGTGATACGTTGGATGGACATGGTCATCGATATCGCTCCTTTCTTGACCGCAGATGATCTTTTGAAAGATGTGGCACGCCGCCGCGCAGGACTGAAGGAACTGACCGGTAGGCCGAATATGGTGCGTCTGGTACTGACGGGGCATGGTGCGCTGCACAAAGCGATCGCGACGGAAGAGGGACGTGATTTCCTTCTGCAGTCTTTGAATGAAAAGGAGCAGTTCCGCTATCTCTTTGCTTATTTCACCCGCATCGAGGATCGGACGCGGCCATTCCTGAATCTCGCCGAGCGCCGCGAGCTTCCTGATGTGACGGGCAATTATTTGAAGGCTTTCGATGCAGTCATGGATCTTCCATCGGAAGAGCGGGGAAAGACGCTCCGAGAGATGGCTGCTTCTCAGCCGGAGCTTTTGAAATATAAGAATTTATTGGGCAAGGTGTCTGATGAGGCGCTTCTTGCTGCTTTCCGCCGCTCGGAGGGGCTGGGAGCGGAAATGCTGACAGAGGAGGATGGACGATGAAAATCACGGATTTGCAGCTCTCAGAGTATGGCATCTATCGGGGCGCGTCCTGGCAGCCGTCGACGTCTTCGCTGAATGTGGTCATGGGAGAGAATGAGAGCGGGAAGACGACGATGCTTCGTTTCATCCGTGATATGCTCTTCGGCTATGGGCGCGGCAAGTGGCAGGGACGGAAGGGAAATATGGCATTCGTCCGTGCGGACGGGCAGGAGTATCGTGTCTTTCGTGAAGAGAAGGAGCGCTGGTTCGAGAATGCGAGCCATGAGAAATTCTCCGAGGAGCTGCCGACACTCTGGTGGCACGGTCTCACACGCTCTATGTATGAGCAGATCTTCGCTGTCGGCTTAGAGGACCTGCAGGGGGCTTCCTTCCTTGCGAATGACTCCATCCGCAGCCGTTTCTTCATGCTGCAGGGCGGAGATAAGCTCGCCGGCGCCAAGAAGGACATTCAGGAGAATAAGGAAAAGCTCTTCGTGGCTTCGTCTCAGGGAAAGCGCAAGATCAATCAGCTGATGGCGGATCTGGATACCGTGAATCAGGAGCTTGACAGTCTCTCTCATCAGGAGAAGGATTTCGCCGAGCTGCAGAAGAAGCAGGAGCTTTTGAAAAAGCAGATCACGGAGCTGGAGGCAACGCTTGCAAGAGACCAGGAAGAAGACAGGGAACTTTCCAAGCGGCTGGGGGCATGGGAATACTACAAGCGGGCGCGTGATATCAAGCGCCAGCTCGATCTCTCCTCGCAGGTGAAGATGTTCCCTTCAAACGGCAAGGAGCAGTGGAACCAGCTCATGAACCGCATGAAGGTGATCCACGACCAGAAGGCGTCTCTTCAGGAAAAGCTCGACGAGTACACGCCGAAGAAGAAGGAAGATATCATCCCATGGGCGAGAGAGGCTGAAGCGCTGGAAAAGCTCTACGTCGATCTGGGACAGTGGCGACAGACCATCGTCGATGTGGAAGCACTGGAAGAGGAAAAGGAAAACTGGAAACTCGACTTTGTGAATCTGGGCTATTCCCTGCCACTCTGGGACCGCGCGCTGCCTTTGGAAGATGCCTGCGTCCATGTGGACTGGGCAGAAGGCCGGCGCCTTGCGCAGAGCGTGAGCGTCAGGAGCAACGAGCTTCATTTCTGGGAGCAGAGAGAGCCGGAGGTCGAAGCCGTCGCCGAAGAGGCGAAGGACGGAGACATCCAGACCGAGGAAGATTTCCAGCAGATGGAAGACATGGCCTCCTTGCTCGAGCAGCTTCTCCATCAGGAAGCGGAAATCAGGGGCAAGATCGATGCCGCCTCGCAGCTCGAGGATAAGAAATTCACCTTCTGGTTCTGGCTGGGCATCCTATGCATGGCAGGAGCAGCAGCCGGCATCGCCTCCTTCTACATGGCCATGGCAGGCACTGCGGCGCTCTATGGCGCAGCAGGCGGGCTCATGCTGGGTATTCTCTGCTTCCTGTTCAATAATAAGAGCATCCACAAGAAAGGGAATGACCTTGAGAAATGGAATGATTCGCTGGCTTCTCTCGTGAATGAGAGGAAGGTGATCTCCGACAAATTCCCCGGGCAGGCGCCGGAAGACATAGATGATCTGCAGGCCTTCCATAACTTGATGCAGAGCCGTCGCTCTGATTTCTACAAAGATCAGGCAAAGCGGCAGGCCATCTCCTGGAAACGGGAAACGGTACGAAAGCAGCAGCTTGCGCACCAGAAGTGGACAGAAGAAGGCAAGCTGCTTCGCGAAAAGAAGGAAAAAGCAGACAAAGACTGGGATGCCTTCCTCGCGAAAAACAAGCTCCCAAAGACCAGCGCAGAGAATCTCTCCGCTCTGCAGGAGCAGTGGCAGAAGATCTACTCCGCCGAAGGCAAGGGCAAGATCCTCGACCTGCGCTTGGAGCAGATGGATGCGCGCCTCGATGCCTACAGCCGCCGTGCAGAGAGCATCATCTCGAAGACGAAGATGCCCTACACCGTCGATCCGGACGGCATCCAGGAGCTCTACGAGGAAACGCATGCGCGTAGCCTGACGTGGCAGTCCATTCAGGAAAAGAACAATCAGCACGATGCGTATCGGAAGGAAATGGATAAGCTTGATGACGGCTGGGCCTCCTGCCAGCGGGAGATGGATACCCTTCTCCATCTGGTCAATGCCAAAAATGCGGAAGAATTCGCGGAAAAGGTGAATGCCCACGAGCATCATGACCAGCTGACGAAGGAATGGGAGGCCGTGAAGCAGGATCTGCGCCTCTATGCAGGCAGTGATGAAGAATTTCAGTCCCTCTGGAACTTCCTGGAAAGCGGACAGTACGATGACTGGATGGAAACCCATCATAACCTTGAAAAACGCATCAAAGAAGAGACGGCGTCACTGGGTGAGCTCCAGAAGAATCAGGGAGCGGTGGAAAATGAGATCTTCCGTCTGGCGGGGGATAATACCATCACCGATACCCTGCAGAAAAAAGAAAAGATCGAAGCCGAGCTTGCCAATGCACTCTCCGAATGGCTGACCTACATGTACACAGAAGAAATCCTGAACCGTGCGCAGGCCGCCTATGAGTCCGGCCGCCAGCCGCAGATCATGAAGCAGGCGAATACGTTCCTCTCTGCTATGACCAGAGGCAAGTATGCCCTTCGGATTTCCGAAGACGGGAAAGATATCGGTATCGTTGACAGCGAGCACAGGGTGAAAGAGGCCAAGATCTGGTCCTCCGGTACAGGCGATCAGGTCTTCCTTGCCATTCGCCTCGCCATGGCGCTCTCCTTCGGAGAGCAGCTCGAGCCGCTCCCCATCGTTTTGGATGATATCTTCGTGCGCTTTGATGAAGAGCGCCAGCGTGAGACACTGCGCTTTCTCATGGAGCTCGGCAAGACCCAGCAGATCTTCCTCTTCACCTGCCATGCACAGACCATGCGCATCGCAGAAGAAGTGGGGAAAGAAAAAGCGACCGGCGAGTTCATCCACCTGAAGTCCGGGACCATCGAGCTCGGAGCGTAGACTTTGGGGGGCTGGTGACTAGTGACTAGTGGCTAGTGACTAGTGACTGGTGACTAGTGACTGGAGGGCTAGAGACTAGGGTGGCCAACCCCGTCTCGCTGCGCTCGTCTACCCCTTCCAAAGGGAGGGGCGAGCCGGATAGGGTACTAGCAGAATGAAAGAAGGATGAGGCAGACGCGAAAAGCGTCTGCCTCATTTTTGGCTTTTGATGGCAGTACCCGAGCGCCGCAAGCGCGGTTCCCTTGCCCGATGGGGAAGGCAAAGAAGAAGCGGGATATTTTTTGAATCATAAAGAAAACCGTGTAAAACCCAAAATTTCTACGATGGCATTTCTCGGAGAGAGGAAATCCATCCTCCCGGGAGCCGAAGCGGCGGCTGACAAAGATCTTCACTCAACGGCTATACGACCCAGGAAAAGGCGGACAAAGCTGTAAAAAATTGATCCAGACCGATGGCGAAGTGCAGGCGATGTATCTCCTGTTCCGGGAGTATCACCTGCTGCCGTCAGCGGTCATGAAGCTGGGATACGGCGAACGGCAGGTGCTGTATGCCTTTATCCGCTATGAGATGGAAGAACGGGAAAAGAAAAAGCAGGCCACAAAATAGTGTGGGCTGCTTTTTTTATTGCTTGCGGATATATGCTGTGGCCGGACCAGAGCCGACTTTGATGATATAGCCCTCTTTTACCAGACTGGACAAAGTTCGTTCTATCGTTCCCTGGCTGATATCCGGGCAGCGTTCCATAAGATCCTTTTTGCTGATTTTCCCCAGTGTTTGGGAGATGATGGCTTTGATACGGTCTGGCTTGGAAATCTTTTTGGTTACCAAGTATTGAATCCGGTCTTCGAATTCATCATATGCTTTTATGATGATGCCCAAATAATATTTCACAAAAGGAGCATAGGTGTTTTGATTTTCGTGCCAGCCGAAAGAACTGGCCTGAAGAGCTTCATAGTAAGTGGTTTTCGTTTTTTCAATCAGCATTTCCAGGCTGATGTATTTTCCGACGATGTAGCCGGCACGATATAAAAGAAGGAGTGTCAGAAGCCGGCTCATCCGTCCATTTCCGTCATTGAATGGATGAATGCAGAGAAAATCCAGGATGAACATGGGAGTCAGCAGCAATTTATCTATGATGTTTTCCTGCCAGGCATTCTGGAACGATTGGTATAAAGAATCCATAGCGTCAGCTGTCTGAAAAGCAGGAACGGGAATAAACCTGGCCTTTTGATGCCCTTGTGCATCTGTTTCCGCAATGACGTTATCTGCGTTTTTATAGTCTCCTCCAATGGCTCCTGTTGAGTAAGAGTACAGATCTCGGTGAAGCTGCCTGATGACATTAGGGGCAGGGGAAATATAGTCGTGATTTTCATGAATCAAGGCGAGTACTTCACGATATCCGGCAATTTCCTGTTCAGATCGATTGTGCGGTTCAGCTTTTTGGCTGACCAGTGCTTCTAATCGTTTGTCACTGGTGAAGATTCCCTCAATACGGTTGGAAGCCCCTGTACTCTGTATCATGGCAACGTCTACCAGTGCTTTTAGTTCGTCTGTATTCGCCTCCAGAAATAAATCCTGTCGTCCCTTGTGTTCATGGATACAGGTGAGAAGCTGGACGATTTCAGGTGTCAGTAAATTTTGTATTTCCTGCGAGTAGTTAAATGTCCGCATAAAAATCTCCCTTATCTTTCTATTATCTACCACATTTTAGCATGAAATGTGGCAGATAACAAGAGAATGAGGCAGATAAATAAGGCAGATGTATTGTAATCCTACACTGGTAGATGATCCGCGTTCACTCCTTACTTGATTCGGAAATCAATTGACCGGTGTCTTACCACATAACCTCATAACCAAAAACGCTATCCCCGAAAATGCGGATAGCGTTTTATCATGTCTAATGTCTAATGTCTAATGTCTAATGTCTAATGTTTGATGTCTGATGTCTAGTCCCCAGTCCCTAGTCCCTAGTCACCAGTCACCAGTCACCAGCGATTAGTCCTGTGTCAGTTCCTGAATGAGCTCATGGACGGTCGTGATCTTATCGATGCGATAGGCGTTCGCACCGCAGAAGACGAGGCCGTGGTCTACATCGCCGTGGACGGCGCGGATGAGGGCCATGGTGATGCAGTAGGGGGTGGTCGCCGGGTCGCAGGTCTTGAGGCAGTGGAAGCAGCCCTGCGGCGGGATGCGGTGCTCGGTGAAGGCTTTGACGAAGGGGTTCAGGAGTGCGCGTCCTGGCATGTGGACCGGGCTCTGTACGATGGTGACGTCGCTCTCTTTGGCATTCACATACATCTGTTTGAATTCGTCAGCGGCGTCGCATTCTTTGGTGGCGACGAAGCGGGTCGCCATCTGTACGCCGGAGAGGCCGAGGGAGAGGTAGTGCTCGATGTCTTTCTTGTCGAAGACGCCGCCGCCGAAGATGACGGGGATCTTCTTTTCGAATTTTTCTTCGAATTCTTTGACGACGGCAAGGATTTCTTTGATTTCCTTCTCATAGCCGTCGCTTTCGTGTTCTTTCACCTGTTCTCTGGTGTAGCCGAGATGGCCGCCTGCTTTCGGGCCTTCGATGACGACCATGTCGGCGGTGCGGTGATGGTGGCGTTCCCACAGTTTCAGGATGACGCGGGCTGCTTTCGGGGAGCCGATGATCGGGGCGATCTTGGTGTCTGTGCCTTCCACGCAGGAGGGGAGGTCGGCAGGAAGTCCGGCGCCGGAGAAGATGATGTCTGCCCCGTTTTCAGCGGCGCAGCGGGCATAGTCTTCATAGTGATGGCCTTTGGACATGATGTTCACGCCGATGATGCCGGTCTTGGCTTTTTCTCTGGCTTTCAGCAGCTCGGATTTCAGTGCGCGAAGGTTGGCATTCACGGTATTTGTTTTGAAGTCTGGTTCATTGAAGCCTACATTGGCAGCAGAGATGACGCCTACGCCGCCTTCATTGGCTACGGCACTTGCGAGACCTGAGAGGCTGACGCCGATGCCCATGCCTCCCTGCACGATCGGTACGGTAGCGGTCAGATTGCCAATGTGTAATGCTGGTAATTTCATGTGATTTTCTCCTAAAATATTCTACAAATCTCACTTTTAAATAACTATACGGTATCACAGATATGTTTGACAAAATAGCAAGCATGAAGTATCCTGTATTTACTGTAGTTTATGCCATGAGATGAAATAAGTCAATGGATAAGTTTTTAAACAATCCTGAATTTTTAGCAAACGAATTACGCGGCGCGTTTAAATTATCACCTGGTGATAAAATTCGAGGCGAAAAAAGTCAGTAAATGTGGGCGATTTCCCTGATTCGGAAAGAAGCCCATCAGGGAGATGCTTTCCAAAGTATCTTTTAGAAATCGCTAAAACAAATGAAATTTTAATCTACAGATTCGCTGAGTTGCCCACGATATCGATGAAAATCGAAGGCATATGAAAGAGATTCGATTTCCTGTATATGCCCCCAAAGGAAGGATCTGCTCTTTTTCAATTTCTCCGTGCAATCCTTGACTGCTTGTGATATAGTATTATCAGCAGGTGATAAAAATGAGCAGAAATTTCAAAATGGATAAAACCCAAAGACGCGATGCGATACAGAGCCTGCTCCGCCAACATCCATGTCTGACAGATGGAGATCTGGCAGAGAAATTTTCTGTATCAAGAGCTACGATCCGACTGGACCGACAGGCACTTGGCATCCCGCAGATGCGTGACCGTATGGAGCACCTCGTGGCAGGAAGTCCCGAGGCGCGCGGGCTGCAGATCTTAGATAAGGATATCGGTATCAAAGGCGTGGGTCTTTTTCAGACCAGCGATGAGATGGCGGACAATCTCGGTGTGGTGGCTGCGGAAAAATTATATGGCGCAGCCGCTGCCTTCGCCGAGTCGCTGGCAGGTGTGCCTTTCGCTTCGACGCAGGTCGGAAATATCAAATATAAGATCGCGGTCAAGCCCGGCACGGCGCTTGTCGTGAAAGGGCGGATCGTACTGGTCAGAGGAAACAAAAAACATATCTATATCAGTTTCTTTGACGGTGAAAAAGAAGTATACCGCGCAAAATTTATTATGCAGATCCTGCAGTAATGGAGGCGTCTTGTGAAAAAAATAGCTGTTGACGCGATGGGCGGGGATTTTGCACCGCTGGAAATCGTGCTTGGCGCCATTCAGGCGGTCAAGGAATACAAAGTGCCTGTTGTTCTTGTGGGAGATGAGGATGAGATCCGCCCCATCCTGGAGAAGCATCATGAGGATCAGAATCCTCTGATCGAGATCCATCATGCATCGGAAGTGATCGAGATGGGAGAGCATCCCGGGCTGGCGTACCGCAAAAAGAAGGATGCGTCTGTCTCTGTCGGCGCTCGTCTTGTGCGAGAGGGGGAGTGCGGAGCTCTCGTGGCTCCGGGATCGACCGGGGCAGCCGTTACGGCAGGACTTCTCGGCATCGGCCGTATCAAGGGCATCGAGCGTCCGGCCATCCTGACGCCGATCCCTAACCAGAAGGGCGGCTATACGTACCTGATTGATTCCGGTGCGAGTGCGCAGCCGAAGCTGGAGACGTATATCCAGAATGCTCTTCTGGGCTATATCTATGCGACGAAGGTCGCGGGTATCCAGCAGCCGAAGATCGGTCTTCTCAATATCGGGGAAGAGGCGACGAAGGGGAGCCCTTTGGTCACGGAAGCGAATGAGGCGCTTTCCGCACAGAAGGTCATTCCTTTTGCGGGCAATGCGGAAGGACGCGATGTGATGACGGGGGAATTTGATGTCATCGTCACGGATGGATTTACAGGGAATGTAGTCCTGAAATTTGGGGAAGGCGCCGGGAAACTGGTGGCTGCCCTTTTGAAGAATGCTGTCATGCAGGGGGGACTTCGCGCGAAGATCGGCGGGCTGCTCCTGAAGCCGGCACTCAAGAAATACATGGCAAAGCCTCTTGACTATGCTGAATACGGCGGTGCGCCGCTCATGGGCATCAAAGGCGGCCTCATTATCTGCCATGGTGCTTCGAAAGCGAAAGCGATCAAGAATGCCATCCATATGGCAATGGGCGTTTGTCAGGAGCATCTGGATGAGATCGTGATGGATGCGCTGAAACAGATGGAGACGCAATGAGAATGAGGTTGAGCGGGTTCTGAAGGCTCGAAAGGGTCGCTCCCCGCCACCAAACGCCGTGGGGTTTGGGGACAGGAAAACTTGATTCCAAAAGATGGGAAACCCGTTGAAGACATGGAACCATTTGAATCCTCGAAACTCATAAAAACTGTTTTTCAAGTCCTGGCGTCAGTTGCCAGTTACCAAAATTCTCTTTTCAACGAACGGAAAGGACATTATATATATGAGTGAATTATGTTCTGCAGGAATTCTGGGTACCGGACATTATGCGCCGGAGAAGATCCTTTCCAATGCAGACCTTGAAAGAATGGTCGATACCAGTGATGAGTGGATCCGCACCCGCACGGGCATCGAGACCAGACATATCGCTTCCCGGTCGGAGACGACCTCCGATCTTTGCGTGAAAGCTGCTCTTCCGGCACTGGAAATGGCTGGCCTTACCGCAGACGATATCGACTACATCATTGTAGCGACGGCATCCCCTGACTATGTGGTACCATCCACGGCCTGCATGGTGCAGGATAAGCTCGGATGCAAGCATGCAGGTGCGATGGATATTTCCGCCGGCTGCTCAGGCTACATCTATGCAGTAGCTCTGGCATCGAATCTGGTGAAAGCCGGGATGTACAAGCACATCCTGATCATCGGTGCGGAAATCCTTTCCCGCCTCGTGAACTGGCAGGACCGCTCCACCTGCATCCTTTTCGGTGATGGGGCTGGGGCCGCTGTCATCGGAAAGGTCGAAGATGGCTATGGCCTTCTGGCTTCGGATCTTGGCTCAGACGGCAGCCTCGGCAAGATCCTGAATATCCCGGCGAGCGGCGTCGCTGAACTTGTGACCCACCGCGCCATCGACTCTGGCCGTATCTATATCCATATGGAGGGGCCGGAAGTATTCAAAGCCGCTGTCCGTCACATGGGTGCGACCACGCTGAAGACCTTGAAAGCCGCCGGCATCACGAAGGAAGATATCAATATGTTCATTGCCCATCAGGCAAATAATCGCATCATTCAGGCGATCGCAAAGCGTCTGGCTCTGCCGCAGGATCATATGTATGTGAATGTCAATCGCTATGGCAATACATCGGCAGCTTCCGTCGGCATTGCGCTTGATGAAGTCGTCCGCGCCGGACGCGTGAAGCATGGTGACTACGTTGTCCTGACTGGCTTCGGCGCCGGTCTTACATGGGGCTGCGATGTCATGAGATGGATGTAAGGCAAGACCTGATTCCGAATAACCAACAATAAACTAGTATTTATTTTATATGGAGTGTGACAAGATGAAAACTGCATTTCTGTTCCCTGGACAGGGATCTCAGAAGGTGGGCATGGTACAGGATCTGTTTGAAAACTATGATTCTGTCAAAGCCCTGATCAAAGAAGCGGATGAAACGCTCGGCTTCTCTATTTCCAAAATGATGTTCGAAGGCCCGGACACAGAGCTGATGAAGACTGAATTCACCCAGCCGGCCATTCTGACGGCCAGTGTCGCTGTATGGCAGGTGCTGAAGGAACACGGTCTCACGCCGGATATCGCAGCAGGCCACAGCCTTGGCGAATACTCTGCGCTGGTCGCAGCGGGTGCGATCTCCTTCGCAGATGCCGTGCATACCGTCCATCTGCGTGGCCGCTTCATGCAGGAAGCGGTGCCGCTCGGAGAAGGCGGCATGGCAGCTGTCATCGGTTCCACCCCGGAAACCATCGTGAAGGTCTGCGGCGAAGTCTCCACCGAAGACCTTCCTGTTCAGGCAGTTAATTTCAACTGCCCGGGACAGGTCGTCATCGCGGGTGCTACGGCAGCTGTCGAGAAAGCCTGCGAAGCACTGAAGGAAGCAGGCGCTCGCCGTGCCATCATGCTGAAGGTCAGCGCGCCATTCCATTCCACTCTGATGGAACCGGCAGCTCTTCGACTGAAGGAAGTCCTTGACAAGATCGACATCCATGACACCGCCATCCCGGTCGTAGCCAATGTCAATGCCAAGGAAGAGACCAGAGCGGACGAGATCAGAAAGAATCTGGTCGATCAGGCGGCACATCCTGTACACTGGGAAGAATCCATCCGGAATATGGTCGCCGGCGGTGTCGATATGACTGTCGAAGCCGGCCCCGGCACGGTTCTTACCGGCTTCATGAAGAAGATCGCCCGCTCCGTACCCTGCCACCATGCAGAAGATGTAGCCACCATCGATGAAGTCGTGGCTGCACTGAAGGGAGAATAATGATGGAAACTATCGAAAAGACTGCTCTCGTCACGGGAGCTTCCCGCGGTATTGGCAGAGCCATCGCTCTTACACTGGCTGCAAAGGGCTATGCTGTCGCACTGAACTATGCCGGCAGCCAGGCTGCCGCCGAAGCTGTGAAGGGAGAAATCGAAGCCGCTGGCGGCAAAGCCTTCACCATCCAGGGCGATGTCTCCAACGCAGAAGATGTGGATCGCATTTTCAAAACGATCAAGGAAGAATTCGGTCAGCTGGATGTCCTTGTGAATAATGCAGGGATCACCCGCGACGGACTTCTCATCCGCATGAAAGAAGAAAGCTGGGATGCCGTACTCTCGACCGACCTCAAGAGTGACTTCCTCACCATCAAAGCCGCTGCGCAGATGATGATGAGAAAGAAAAAAGGCTCCATCATCAATATCGCATCTGTAGTCGGCATCATGGGCAATATTGGCCAGGCCAACTACGCAGCAGCAAAAGCAGGCGTGATCGGTCTCACCAAGGCCTGCGCCAAGGAGCTCGCTGCAAGAAACATCCGTGTCAATGCTGTCGCACCGGGCTTCATCGCGACCGACATGACCGATGCTATTCCGGAAAAGAATAAAGAAGCCATGCTGACAGCCATCCCGCTCGGACGCATGGGTCTTGCCGAAGACGTCGCCAAAGCTGTCTCCTTCCTGGCTTCCGATGATGCAAGTTATATCACCGGACAGGTTTTAAAGGTGGACGGCGGAATGGTTATGTAATATAATCAGTAGGGTACAATACAAGGAGACGTCTGTCTTCTATGAGAAAGGTGGTGAAATGAGTAATGAGCACTTTTGACAGAGTAAAGAAGATCGTTGTTGACCAGCTGGGCGTTAGCGAAGCTGATGTCACCATCGACTCCACTTTCATCGATGACCTCGGCGCTGATTCCCTGGATATCGTTGAACTGATCATGGCATTTGAAGAAGAATTCGACATCGAAATCCCGGATGATGCTGCTGAAAAGATCAAGACCGTAAAGAACGCTGTAGACTACATCGACAGCCAGATGTAATGCGCATTCGCATTTCAACATCATATTGGAAGCCGGAGGGGGATCCCCTCCGGCATGCCATATGACTTCCTTTGGGGGAGAATATTTCAAAAAAGCGAATGACCGTCGTGGTTCGTTTTTTTGAGGTCTTGTCCATGCGTGATGGATTTGAAACAGGCGGAGCCATGCCTTTTCAAGTCCTATAATTTTTGCTTAAAAACCTAACACGCGATAAATAATGTTTAAAAGAAGTTTATAAGAGAGGTGCCCTTTTTATGGAAAGAAGAAGAGTAGTAGTGACTGGCATGGGTGTGGTTTCCCCCGTTGGTATCGGCGTTGATGCATTTTGGAATGCCCTTTTGTCGGGCAAATCCGGTGTAACGCCGATCACAGAATTTGATGCCACGGATTTCCCTGTCAAGATCGCTGGCGAAGTCAAAGATTTCGACCCCGTCAAATATGTGGGGGACAAGAAGACCGTCCGTCACATGGATAGAAATGCTCAGTTTGCTGTTGCTGCCGCAAAAATGGCAGCCCAAGATGCGAAGCTCGATATGAGCGTAGAAGATCCGAACCGCGTCGGCACCATCATCGGTACCGGTATCGGCGGGATCAAGACCATGGAAGATACCGTGGAACGCATCGAAAAACGCGGCCCGGGGAAGGTGAATCCATTCGCAGTCCCGATGATGATCGCCAACATGGCCTCCGGTATGGTCTCCATCACCTTCGGTCTGCAGGGACCGGTCCTGACTGACGTCACCGCCTGCGCTTCCGGCAACAATGCCCTTGGCAGAGCGACCCGCATGATCCAGTGGGGCGATGCGGATGTGATGTTTGCCGGCGGTACCGAAGCGGCTGTCGCAAAGACACCGATGGCTGGTTTTGCTGCCATGCATGCGCTCTCTTCTCGTGAATGCCCGCCGGAAGAAGCATCCTGTCCCTTTGATGTCCGTCGTGACGGTTTCGTACTCGGTGAAGGCAGTGGTGTCCTCATCCTTGAAGAACTTGAACACGCAAAGAAGAGAGGCGCGCACATTTATGCAGAGGTCATCGGCTATGGTACGAATGGCGATGCCTACCACATCACCGCTCCGCGTCCGGGCGGTGAACTCGCAGCCCGCTGCATGAAGAATGCCATCGCGGATGCGGGGATTTCTCCGGAAGATATCGACTACATCAATGCACACGGCACCTCCACCGGCCTCAATGATAAGAATGAAACCAAGGCGATCAAAGAAGTCCTCGGTCAGCATGCCTATGACATCGTCGTGAACTCCACGAAGTCCATGACCGGCCATCTTCTGGGCGCTGCCGGTGCGATCGAAGCCGTCGTCTGCGTACTCTCTATCATGAATAACAAAGTCCATCAGACACTGAACCTTCAGACTCCGGATCCGGAATGCGACCTTCACTATGCGGCTGAAGGCCCGGAAGACCGCAAAGTCGATGTGACCATGTCCAATGCGTTCGGCTTTGGTGGACACAATGCCGTTGTCATCATGA
Source organism: uncultured Dialister sp. (assembly GCA_900543455.1). Classification (GTDB taxonomy): domain Bacteria; phylum Bacillota; class Negativicutes; order Veillonellales; family Dialisteraceae; genus Dialister. The sequence continues at coordinate 23,732 of UQRR01000001.1, read as the reverse complement.
GGCGCTATGAAGAATGAGACATGCTGAAATGAGAAGAAGAGACCGTATGGCAGAAATTGAAAAGTTTGCTGCGGAAAATGAAATTCCCGTGCAGAATGCACAACTTCTCAATACAGCACTCACCCATACCTCGTATGCGAATGAACATAAAAATGAAGTCATTCATGACAATGAACGACTGGAATTCTTAGGGGATGCCATCCTGGATCTGGTCATCGGGGAATACCTTTTTCTGCGTTTTCCCAGCTGGCCGGAAGGGGAGCTGACCCGAGCGAAGGCGAGCGTCGTCTGCAAGCCTTCCTGCGCTGAATGCGCAGCGAAATTCCATGTGGGCGACTACATGCGTCTGGGCCGCGGAGAAGAAATGTCCGGCGGCCGCACCCGCATCTCGATCTTAGGCGATGCCTTCGAAGCTGTCATCGGTGCGATCTATCTCGATAATAACTATGAGGTAGCATCCCGCTTCATCTTGGGGCACATGAAAAAATTCCTCGATCTGATCGATCAGGGAGACTATGACCATGACTACAAGTCTGACCTGCAGGAAATGGTACAGAAGCACGGAGATGTGAATATCTCCTATGTTGTCACCAAGGACGAAGGACCGGCACATGACAAGACCATCTGGATGGAAATCCACATCAATGGCAAAGTCATGGGCGAGAGCGTCGGAAAGAATAAAAAAGAAGCAGCCCAGCGGGCTGCCAAAGAAGCCATCCGAAGGATTCAGCTTGGTGAAACCGTATGATAGAAAACAGGGTTTGAGAAAAATGATAAATCATTTTTCTCAAACCCTGTTTTTATTTTTTCAAATAAGGCATTCGTTTTAAGTCTCTATAAAAATTTTCATGAACCCCAAGCATGATCAGTGTCAAGGTGACCGGATCAAAAGTATACGCCAAAAGGTACAACTGCGCGTCAACTTTAAATTTGTATACAAAGACTTCGCTGAGATCACTTTTCTTTTGCTCACCGATCGATGGATTTTCGATAATAAGTCGAATCGCATGATCCACGCTTTTTCGCTGTTTTAGAAAAAGTCGCTTGTATGTGCTTTTAAAAATTCGAGTTTGCTTAATTTCCATGATCTTCCTCGAAGGTGAAAGGCTCTGTTTCCTGATTCTTCGCAATGAGAATGTCACGAATAAAATCTACAGGTAAATCAGGATTGGCGAGTGCATTTTTTCCGACCAAAGCCCAAAAATTGAGCTGCTGGGCTGCCGAACGAAATTCTGCTTTGCCTTCAATACTGGCAGAATCAAAAAGCGCTTTGTCCATGCGAACAGGAATCGTATTCATGATATATCCTCCTTCTTGTAGCAGTTTACTACAATTATTATATGACTAAAATACATGAAAATCAATAAGAATAAAAGAGATCTTATTTGAAAGCAAGGATGAGTGGCTAGGGATTAGGAGCGCCAAGTGACTAGTGACTAAGAGACTAGGAGACATCAGACTCCCGTATCGTCATTTCGAGCGCAAGCGAGAAATCTTTGTCATTCGCGGTCAGGGACTCACGCTTTCCCCACATGTGCCGCGCACTTCTCCGCATTTCTCATCTGTCTTTCATACCGCTCGTGCCCTATCCGCCCCTACGGGGCACCTTCCCCTAGAGGGGAAGGCTGACGATACGAGGGAAACCTGCCATCGCAAACCTTCGGGCATCGCCCCCTTTGAACCCTTTGAACCTGTTGACCCCGAACCACGAAGTTTGAAAGCAGGGATTAGGGATGAGTGGCTAGGGATTAGGAGCGCCAAGTGACTAGTGACCAAGAGACTAGGCGACATCGGACTCCCGTATCGTCATTTCGAGCGCAAGCGAGAAATCTTTGTCATTCGCGGCTCAGCGGTTGATGTTTGGAACTTCCAAACGGGAAACCTGATACCCACTTACTTTCGGGCATTGTCCATATATATTCGCGGCGCTTCCTTATTTTTATGCGCCGCACCTGAACCCTGAACCCTCAAACCATTACCCCCCCGTTTTTTCAGAAGAAATCGAAAATATCCTTGACATTCCCATAGGTGAATGCTATCCTAATATCATAAGTTAGCACTCGAGAATAATGAGTGCTAATAAATTCAGGTGATACATATGGCACGTAGAATCAACCAAGAAAGCACCGGACATGGTGTGAATGAACTGAATGAAAGAAAACGGCGCGTCCTGTGGGCGGTGGTGCAGGACTATGCAGACACGGCCGAACCGGTCGGTTCGCGTACGATCGCACGAAAGTATGACCTGGGCGTATCGAGCGCGACGATCCGAAATGAGATGCAGGACTTAGAGGATGAAGGCTATCTTGAGCAGCCGCATACCTCCGCTGGGCGCATCCCTTCGATCAAAGGATACCGTTTCTATGTGGACTGGCTGATGCAGCCTGCTCCGGTCTCTTCGGAAGAAGAGCACATGATCGACCACATGCTGATGGATCATGTGAACCGTCAGGAAGAGATCTTCCGGAACATGGCCAAGGCTGTAGCGGTACTGACGCATACGCTGTCGGTTGCGGCTTCTGCGGGACAGAAGAAGAAATTCAATTATGTCCGGTTCCTTCCGCTCGATGGCAGGCGGGCGATCCTCCTTGTCGTGACGGATCAGGGCGATGTATCGAATGCGGTGGTGGATATTCCGAAAGGATCCTCCTTCGACGAGATGCAGCTCCTCGCGGATAAGCTGAATCATTTCCTGCATGGCAGAGAGATCGACCATACAGACGAGGAGATGATCCTTTCCTTCCAGCGAGACGTAGAGAAGGATCTGACACCGTATCTGTCGGTCTTTCAGGCACTGCAGAGGGCTGTGAGCCCGCAGAAAGAGGTCTACGCCGGCGGGGCTTCACAGCTGATCGAGCAGCCGGAGTTTAAAAATGTAGAAAAGATGCAGGATATACTGAATCTCTTAGAGCAGAGAGACATGCTCGAAAGCATGCTTCTTTCCTCTTCCGATCAGCCTATCGCTGTGCATATCGGGACAGAGAATCCGATGAAGTCGCTCTCGGATCTGTCCGTTGTCAGAGCGCAGTTCACATCCGGCGGCCGGGTCATCGGCTCCGTGGCCGTCTTAGGACCGACACGGATGCAGTACAGCCGCATCGTCGGTATGATGCGTTTCATGCAGCAGCGGCTGGATCTGTTATTAAAAGGGAAAACATAGGAGGCTCCTGGATGAAGGAAGATAAGAAGAAAGTCGACGTCGAAGAACCGATGAAAGAAACCGAAGCCAAAGAAGAAAAGAAAACGTCTCCCGTAGATGACTTGATGGATCAGCTCGGCGAAGCGAAGAAGACCGCCGAAGAAGCCAAGAACAAGGCGGAGGCAGCGGAGTCTAAGCTGGCTACGGCTCTTTCCCAGTACGTCAGACTGCAGGCAGACTTTGATAATTTCCGCCGCCGCACCAGAGAAGCGGAAGCGAAAGCTGCGGATACACATACCGCAGAAACACTGAAAGCTTTCCTGCCGGTACTGGATAATTTCGAGCTGGCGCTTGCTCACATGAAAAAAGATGAAGGCGGCGCGGCTTATGTACAGGGCTTCGAGCTCCTGCAGAAACAATTCGTCAAGATCCTGGAAGGCTTCGGCGTGAAGGAGATCGAAGCGCTGGGGAAACCTTTTGACCCGCATTTCCATGAAGCTGTCATGATGATCCCCGCTGATGACAAGGACGATGAAACCGTCGCCATGGTCTTCCAAAAGGGATACATGTACAAAGACAGCGTGCTCCGCGTAGCGAAGGTGCAGGTCGTACATAACGGCTAATCAATGGGACGCTTTGCGATTCCATTTCTCTATATAGCATTTTGTGAGTACAAATAGTAAGTACAAATAGAAAGAAAGGGGACATTTCAAATGTCAAAAGTTATTGGTATCGATCTGGGGACTACAAACTCTGTTGTTGCCGTCATGGAAGGCGGCGAGCCTGTCGTCATTCCGAATGCGGAAGGTTCTCGTCTGACCCCGTCTGTCGTCGGCTTCTCCAAGACCGGTGAACGCCTCGTCGGCCAGCTGGCAAAACGCCAGGCGGTATCGAACCCGCATCGCACCATCGTTTCTATCAAACGTCACATGGGCAGCGACTACAAAGTCACCATTGATGACAAATCCTATACCCCGCAGGAAATCTCCGCGATGATCCTGCAGAAGCTGAAAGTCGATGCAGAAGCCTATCTCGGCGAAAAAGTCACCGATGCGGTCATCACCTGCCCGGCTTATTTCACCGATGCACAGCGTCAGGCGACCAAGGATGCCGGCAAGATCGCAGGGCTGAATGTCCTTCGTATCATCAACGAACCGACCGCATCCTCTCTGGCTTATGGCCTCGATAAGATCAAAGACGGCAAAGAACATCGCTTTCTCGTCTACGATCTCGGCGGCGGTACCTTCGATGTATCCATCCTGAACCTCGCTGACGGCGTCTTTGAAGTCGAAGCGTCGAACGGCAACGGCCATCTCGGCGGCGACGATTTCGATGCCCGCGTCATGGACTGGATCGCTGAAAAATTCAAAGCACAGAACGGCTTCGAACTGAAACGTGACCCGATGACGAACCAGAGACTGAAGGAAGCCGGCGAAAAAGCGAAGATCGAGCTGTCCTCCGTCATGAGCACGGATATCAACCTGCCATTCATCACCATCGACTCCAATGGCCAGCCGGTTCACTTCGATGCGACCCTCTCCCGTGCAGAATTTGACAGAATCACCGAAGACCTCGTACAGGCGACGGTAGAACCGATCGACCTCGCGATGAAGGATGCAGGCCTTTCCGTCGGCGATATCGATAAAGTCCTTCTGGTCGGCGGTTCTTCCCGTATCCCGGCTGTCCAGACTCTCATCAAAAATAAATTTGGCAAAGAAGCATCCAAGGGCGTGAACCCGGATGAATCCGTCGCTGTCGGCGCTGCCATCCAGGCCGGCGTCCTCAAAGGCGAAGTCAAAGACGTCCTTCTCCTCGATGTTACTCCGCTGTCCCTCGGTATCGAAACTCTGGGCGGTGTCTTCACGACCATGATCAAGAGAAATACCACCATCCCGACCTCCAAGTCTCAGGTATTCTCCACCGCAGCAGATAACCAGCCGTCTGTAGACATCCATGTCCTTCAGGGTGAACGTCCGATGGCAGCTGACAATAAGACCCTCGGCCGCTTCGAACTCTCCGACATCCCGCCGGCTCCACGGGGCGTACCGCAGATTCAGGTCACCTTCGACATTGATGCGAACGGCATCGTCCACGTTTCTGCAAAAGACCTCGGCACCGGCAAGGAACAGAAGATCGATATCACCTCTTCCACCGGCCTTTCTGATGAAGAGATCCAGAAGATGCAGGACGACGCAAAAGCGCATGAAGAAGAAGATAAGAAGCGTAAGGAAGGCATCGAAGCCAAGAACAATGCGGAAGCGCTGATCTACCAGGCGGAAAAGACGGTCAAAGAACTCGGCGACAAAGCAGATGCTGCCAAAGTCAAAGAAGTCAATGACGCCATCGCTACCCTGAAAGAAAGCCTCAAAGGTGATGACACCGCGAAGATCAAAGCTGATGCGGAAGCACTCACCAAGCCGTTGCATGAACTCACCGAAAAGCTGTACCAGCAGGCACAGCAGGCGCAGGCACAGCAGCAGGCAGGCGCTCAGCAGGGCCCGCAGCAGGGACCTCAGGCAGGTGCCAAGAAAGCCGATGACAATGTAGTCGATGCCGATTACAAGGTCGTAGATGACGACAAGAAATAATTGATCTCCTGCAAGGGGATCATCATAGAGAAACTCAGAAGGTTCTGAAGGTTCTACGGATTTCCAGAAAACGGGAAGAGAGCGGAGCCTTCAGGACCTTTTGAGGCATTTCTAAGGAAACACTGATTCAATCAGCGTTTCCCTAATTTCTTTGAGGATAGAAAAGAATGGCAGACAGCAGAGATTACTATGACGTGCTGGGCGTCAATAAAAGCGCCACAGACGATGAGATCAAGAAAGCATATCGCCGGCTGGCACGCAAGTACCATCCGGATCTGAATAAAGACAATCCAAAAGCCGCGGAAGAAAAATTCAAGGAAGTCAATGAAGCCTACCACGTCCTCTCCGATGCGGACAAGAGAGCGCAGTACGACCAGCTCGGACACGATGCCTTCACGCAGGCGGCCAGCGGCGGTGGTGCGGGCTACGGCGGCTTCGGACAGGGCGGCTTTGGCGGTTTCGGCGGTCAGGGCGGCTTTGGCGGCTTCGACATGGGTGATATTTTTGACATGTTCACCGGCGGCGGACGCAGACGGAGCAATGGCCCGGAGCAGGGCGCTGACCTTCGCTATGATATGGAGATCACTCTTCGCGAAGCAGCGACCGGTATCAAGAAGAAATTCACCGTACCGAAGAATGATACCTGTACCCATTGCCACGGCACCGGTGCAGAGCCAGGCTCCTCCGTTGAGACCTGCCCCGACTGCCACGGCACCGGACAGCAGCGCGTGGTAAGGAATGGTCCTTTCGGACAGATGGTGAATATCATCACCTGCCAGCACTGTCAGGGCAGCGGCAAGATCATCCGGAATAAATGCTCCGAATGCCGCGGCACCGGCACGATCCGCGTGAAAAAGACCATCGAAGTGAATATCCCGGCCGGTGCTGACACCGGTGTGCGCATGCGCGTCTCCGGCGAGGGTGAGCCAGGCAAGCGCGGTGGTCCGAAGGGGGATCTCTACGTATACATCTACGTCAAAGACGATCCGGACTTCGAGCGTGACGGGGATGATCTCTACAAGAGCGTAGACATCACCTTCCCGGTCGCAGCTCTTGGCAGCACCATCAAGGTCAAGACCCTTGACAAAGAGGTCGAGCTCAAGATCCCCGCCGGTACGCAGAGCGGTACCCGCTTCCGCATCATCGGCGAAGGCATGCCGCACCTCCAGTCCAGCCGGAAGGGCAATCTGTACGTGGAAGTCAAAGTCACCGTACCGAAGCGCCTGAAGGAAGAGCAGAAGGAAGCCCTCTTGAACTACGCACACCTCATGGGCGAGGACTGCGCGCAGTATAAAGGAAAGAGCTCCTGGCTCGATAAGATCATTGATAAATTTAAATAAGATGTTTAAGGAAGCGTCCCGTGAATGGATTCCATTCGCGGGGCGCTTTTTTCTTAGCGTAGGGGCACTTTTTCGTGTATACGCGCTGCCAGCTATTTAAGGCGGCTTATGCCGAAGCATTGCACGAAAATACATGCTAAATCGGACTCTGCGATTTAATCAGCGTTTTCCCTAGGGATGGCTACGGTCTGAAATACAAGGAACGTGGTTTCCTCTAGAACAAGACAACGACTAAGAACTTGGTCGAAAGCAAGTGCATGACAACTTCTGCTCTTTTGGGAAGCACCTTGTATATTACCGTCAGTGCTCGCAGCAATGGTTAAAACGACGGTGGATAGATTCATTGGCTCCTTTTAGAAAATCAATGCTAACAATTGTCCACGATAGTGTGTTATAATAAAAATGTAGTCTTTTCAATTATCTTGCAGTGGGGGGAGGATTCGTTATGCTAATTTTTCTCTTTGCTGATACACGGCCGTCGCACGCAAGTGTTTGCTGTACAATTTCATTTATGATGAAACAAAATTTCGGGGGGGTAAGCGCGTAACCTCTTCTATTTTTAAGATGCCCAATTATGAATGCTCATAATTGGGCTTTTTGCGTGCTTCTATTTGATGAAGGGGAGGGAGTTTCAGATGGAAAAAGAAACGATTGATTTTTTATGTGAAGTGATTCGCTTTGAGAAGTCTATCAGCAAGCAGCTGGAAGGGCAGAAGCTGGAATTGGCAAAGGTGAAAAAGATCCAGATGGCATATGGTCATTTGAATAAGGTGCTCTTGCGGTACTGTGATGCTCTACATATTGAAATGCCAAACTACGAGGGAATGGAGTATGAAATCGGTCTGCCCATTGATCCATTGAATCTGGATGATTTCGAAAGTACAGATGTACTTTACATAGAAACAATGCTTGAGCCAGTGATTAAGGAAAAAGGAACGAGTCAGATTATCAGAAATGGGAAAGCCATTTTAGCGGCTAAGAAATAGGAGATGACATCTATGGCTTACTATATCGGAATTGATTTAGGAACAACCAACAGTGCGATTGTGACATTTGATGGTGAAAAGACGCGTGTCTGGAAAACGAAGGAGCAGACGGATGTGACACCATCCTGCATTTTCATTGATAAAAAAGGACGGCAATTCGTTGGAAATAAAGCTTATAAAGCGCAGGGCCGTGAGGGAAATGAAAATCGTGTGGCGAAGCAGTTTAAACGCTTTATGGGGACGAGTACAAAAATCGAATTTGCCGATAAAGTCTGGACACCGGAGCAGTGCAGCGCTGAGGTTTTGAAGGAGCTGTTCCGTTGTCTGCCAGAAGATATCACGCAGTCGGAAGATCGCTATACTGTTATTACGGTTCCGGCGGCATTCGATCAGATGCAGAATGAGGCAACGAAAAAGGCGGCAGAAATGGCAGGCATCGGACATGTGGCTGTCATGCAGGAACCGGTTGCTGCCATTATGAGTGTCATGCACAATACAGAAATCAGAAACGGGTCATTTATGATTTTTGATATGGGTGGCGGTACACTGGATGTAGCGATTGCCAATTGTGTTAATGGGAAGGTGGATGTCATTGCGCACGGTGGCGTTGCCATGTGCGGTGGTACAGATATTGACAGAAAGATCGTTGACAACATTATTAAGCCATGGCTGTTGGATAATGATGACTACGATATTCCGGATAATTTCATGGAGTATGAGAAATACAGAAAGATGATGAGCCGCGTCCGTTTTTGGGCGGAAGAAGCTAAAATTGCGTTGTCTTCCGATGAGACAGCAGAAATTTATGGTGCACTGGGACGAGATATCACCGATGAAAATGATGAAGAAATCGAGCTGGATATTGAAATTGGCCGAGATGATTTAAATCGTCTTATGAATGGCATTCTCTTAGAAGCTATTGAATGTGCCAGAGAGACGGTCAAGAAGTCTGGAATCCCGATTTCTGATTTTGAAGGCGTTGTATTCATCGGCGGTCCTTGTAATTACAAATGGCTCCGAGACTACGTTGCTCGAGAAATGGGAATGAAGATCTTGGGGCTGGATGTGATCAATTCAATGACAGCCGTTGCAGAAGGTGCGTCTATTTTTGCTGAGAGCATCGACTGGAAAAGTGTGGAACATGAAAGAAAAGCATCGAATCAGGTCATGACAGCAGAAGCTCTGGGACTTGATTTCAAATATGAAGCACGCACGACAAAAGAAAAGGCTCGTTTCATGGTAAAAGCGAAGGTGGATACGACGGGGTATTCCTTCGATCTCTGCTCGGCAGATACGGGCTGGTCTTCTGGTACTCTGGAACTGAAAAATGGTGCCATGCTTACTTTGCCTTTGGCGAAGAAAGGTGCCAATACATTTGAAATTTATATTTATGATCCTTCGCGTCGCCTGGTCACCCTGCCGGAGCGTCAGATCGTGATTACGAGGACGCTGAGTACGATCGGTGCGATTACAGCCTCTCATACCATCAGTGTGGAGGTCATAGAAGGCAGTCTGAGCCATGCGGCTTCCTTGGATACGCTCGTTCATGAAGGGGATAAGCTGCCTGCGAAAGGGACGCGCCGCTATAAAGCGATAGAAAGAATCAAAGCGGGAGATACAAACGGTGCGCTGCGCCTGAAACTGTGGGAAGGCAATATCACGTCTAAAGTGACGGATAATAAATTTATCGGGATGATCAAAGTAGAAGGAACGGATTTGGACTATGGTGCTATCCGCCCTGGGGACGATATTGAGTTCAACTATACCATCAATGAGGCAGGTTCGTTGGATGTGGAAGTCAGCATTGAACGACTGGGAATCGTAAAAAATGAAAAAAATTTCTACGACAGTGAATCGGCACAGAAAGATATGAATAGCGAAGATACTGTATATGAGCTTGAAGATGAAGGGCAGTCCATTCTGCAACAGGCAGATGAATTGGAGGCCAATGTGTCCGATGACAGATTGGATACGATTCGAGAGCTGGTAGAAGAATCGCAGTCATTAGCAGATGATCCGGTTATTGATCCAGAAAAAGTCAAGAAGAATTCGGATAACTTAATCAAAGCTAAAGTGCTTTTGAATAAAATCAAAGAAGACAATCAGGAAAATATCCGAGAAAAAGCCTTAGCAGACATTCGTACTTGGTATCAGAGTGAAGTCGAACCGCTTTGCAATGATACGGAAAGAACTGATATGCAGAGTATGATTGATTCTTTGGCACGTCTTGTGAGGAGAAAGACCACAGAGTTTGAAGAGCTGGCTTCTTCTATTAGGGACAAAGGATGTTGGGGAATTCTCTTTGAACGCTCGAAGTCTTTTGTTGGAGGTCTTTTCAGTTATCTTCGTTCTCGTCCTTACAATTTTGCAGATAGAGAGCAGTATCATCAGTTGGTACAGGAAGGTGAAAGTGCCATAGAAAATGATGATTTTGATAGATTGAAGCGAGTAGTTGTGACCATGATTTTTTCGCAAAAACAGGATGTGGATATGAGCGAGATGTCTGCGGCAGCCAATATCATGAGGAGTTGAGTAGAATGTCGTTTCAACTGAAACGAGGAGACGAAGTGATCGATGGCTTTCGCGTCCTAGAACCGATATGCGAAAAGCAGGAGTATGCAATCTATCGGGTAGAAGATGGGCGCTATGCCATCTGCATTACAGCAGATCTCAAAGAGGTGTGGGAAAATGGGAATTGGATTCCCGATACCTTTGTTAGTGGGCAATTACATCCATTGTCATGCGGGTTCTGCTATCTGACGGAGTCGGGGTATAAGTTGTATACGCCGCAGCACGGTCCTTATCCGGATGACTGGGAAAGTGCAGAAGGCTTTTGCAGCGCGTTTGCCAGATTTCAAAAGAAATACAAAGAGGGGCAGTGTCCCAATGTGCTTTATATAGAAAAATATGACTGGATGCTTCCTCTGGAATCGGAAGATGATGAGAAGGAGTCGCCGGAACTGCTTTTGGGGCGATGGCTGACTGATGGACTTCCAGTCAATGCGGTTTGTGCGGAAAAGGTATCCCATTTCTGCTCCTGGCTTTCCGCGGAGCAATTGCAACAGCTTATCCAATGTAGTGACTTGCCGAAGAAACAAGTTTTGAAAAATACGGAAGCAAACGTGGATTGTCAGGAATCGGTGAGGATAGGAGAAGAACGGTTTTGGCTGCCTGGGAGAGAGAAACTGTCTGCATTCTTTGAACATCAGGTCGTTGATTTCTTCCGCCATAAAGAAGCCTATGAAAGAATGGGGATTCATACTCTGCCGGCGATTCTGCTTTACGGGCCTCCGGGGAGCGGGAAAACTTTTACTGTTTCCAAGTTGGCAGAATTTTTACGCCTGCCCTGTTTTGAAGCCAATTCTGAGACAGTGGCAAGTCCCTATATTCATCAGACAGGGAAACTGATTTCCGAACTGTTTGCCAAAGCGATACAGGCGGCTCCGTCCATTTTGATTATTGACGAAATCGAAGCCTACTTGGGGAAAAGAGAAGGAGCCAGTGATCATCGCATCGAAGAAGTGGACGAATTCTTACGGAATATTCCTAAAGCGATAGAAAAGCAGGTGCTTATCATTGGTATGACCAATCATCTCGATATGATTGATCCGGCGGTTCTTCGGAAAGGCCGGTTTGATCAGATTCTGGAAGTAGAGATGCCTAAGGAGGAAGAGGTGAAGGATGCCCTATTCCATTTGCTCGAGAATGTTCCTTGCTCGGCATCTTTACGGGTGGATGATTATGCAGAAAAACTCACCGGACATCCACTTTCTGATGTGGCCTTTCTGGTGCGTGAAGCAGCGCGTAGAACGGTGCGTCTAAAAAAAGAGGAAATAGACGATGAAGTTTTGTCAGATGTTTTGCTAGAGATTTGTGGAAAAGACGAAGAAAAGAATCATCGACCAATCGGTTTTTGAATGAAAAATGCTGGAAATGGTGAGTGCAGAGAGCTTTGGTCATGAAGGAGTGAGACGAGCATATGGAAATAAAAGGAAACGCATTTGATGTATTAGGTGTGACGCCAGAAGATGATATTGCCAGCATCAATGAAGCTGCAGATGAAAAAAGCTGGATGGATGAACCAAATGAATCTATGTATGAGGCGGTCAGGGAAACGCTGACTAATCCAAGAAAGCGCCTGCAGGCCGAAGTGACGTGGTTTCTTAAAGAGTCTAATTCAGCCTTTTCACTGATGAATGAAGTGCAGAATTGCCGTGGCGCGGATATCCGGCTCGTGGTACAGAAGATCGTAGCACTGGATGATGAATATAAAGAAGCCTTGCAGGAGGAATCACTGAATGATATATATACCGATATTATCATTTCAAGAAAGAAAGCGGGGATTTCCGCTGATATCGAGCAGGCTGATATAGAAGAAGCACTGAGCCAGTTGCTCGAAGAAGGGGCAAAAGCGGCCATTGATACTTTGCTTCGCCAATGTTCTACGCGAGAGGCGGCACAGATAGGGAATGTGATTGCCAAGGAACTGATCCAGCCAGGAATCGGAAAATATCCGAAAAAGTATGGCGATTGCATCCGCTTTTTCATTGATTTGTACAATATGAAGGTACAGAATGAGCTGGATACCCGCCGCACGAAATTGCTTCAGGATATAGAGACTGCAAAGACGTATACCAGCATTTCTCAATTGCAATTGTCGCCTTTGTTTGAGGAGCTAGAAGCTTTTGACTATCTGGCGCAGCCGCTGCAGCTGTATTTCGAAGACCAGGGACAAGCAGAAAAACAATCACAAAGTAACGAAATTGCCCAAAAATTACGCGACTTGGCGCTCTTTTATCATAATCAAAAGAATTTGACGAATCTCAGCATCGCAGTCACAGAAAAAGCTATGCAGGTCTTTGAGGAGAACCCCCAGATGCTGCAGCAGTTTCAAGAGGATATTGAAATTCTGAAGCAGCAGGTACAAGTGAACCCTCAAGAGGATAATGAAGTCCCGAAGCGTCAAGTACAAGAGAATCCGCTGGAAGAACTGAAAATCGTCTTAGGGCAGGTGGCACTCCTTGTCGCTCGAGAAAAGGGGAAAGAAGCTAACAATTCTATGCAAATCATGAACCACAAAGATCAGTGGATCGCGGCTTTGCATAGAGCGGCTGCAAAGCTCAGTCAATTGTCCCCCATTGAGCGGGCAGCGGCTGCCGGCGTTCTCGCGGAGGTATACTATACGCTGGCAACGGCATGTACGTGGGCAGATATGTGGGATTATGCCTACATAATCGCCAAAGAAGGATTGACATATGCGATGCAGTCTGGAGATCAGGAAATTATTTCCGAAATCCAGAAGGGGTTACAGTATTACGGTCGAGCACCTTCTGTGGATAATGAAGTGAGGTCTTGTTCGTCTGTCGAAGAATTCGAACGGAAGAAGGCGGAACAGCGCTCGGGAGAGTCCAAAGGATGCCTCATCAAGATTGTGATAGCAGCCGTTGCTTTCATTGCTTTGCTGTTATTTTTGGGAAATTCCGGTGGAAATACCAAGAGTCATTCTTCTCCAAAATCAAAAGTGCAAACGGTTCAGCCAAGCTATAGTAAACCGAAGGTGAGCGAAGAAAAGAAGAAGCCAAAGACGCAGAATGTTCAGCCAGTACCTGTTCCTGCTGCGCCGGCACCATCTCTTGCCACTGTGCCAGCAGAACCGCGGTCTTATGGAAATCCAAAGATCGCCTCACCGACAAACGTTTTCTTAGCGTTCCACAGAATGATTACGAATCGAAACTACAGAGGTGCTTATAACTGTTTGTCTCCGGATATGAAAGACTACGTCGGCTCATGCGATGCATGGGCAAGCGGGTATCGGACGACAGTGGCAAGTGTACCGCAGAAGGTCAATGTGATCGAACAAAGCGCGAATGTTGCGAAATTATCATTCCTTCTGCTAGCGGTGGACAGAGTGGGCTCTTCGCAGCAAGAAAGATATTTCAGCGGAACGAGCACTATGATTTTTTATGATGGCGGTTGGAAGATTGATGAAGTGTTAGGAGATTGGTTATAAGGATGCACAAACTTTACAAACAAATTGGTGGTGGCCTGCTGCTGGCTCTGGCTGGACTGGTCGTGGCGGGGTGCAATTTCTGCTTTCCTCTCAAAACGGTAGCCCAGGGGGAAAACATTGACAGTGAAAATGGATTGACACTGGAAAAACAAGCTGAAAAACTGGTTTCTCGAATGAGCGACTCGCAAAAAATCGGGCAGCTTCTGATGATTGGCATTCAGGGTACAGCTTTGGATCAGGATAGCCGCTATATGCTAAGCGAATTTCCGAATGGGAATGTGATCCTTTTTGACCGTAATATGAAGACGCCTGAACAGGTGCAGCAACTGACGGCAGAGATCCAAAGCCAAGTCAAAGCTGCAACCGGGGTTCCGGCCTTTATCGGCGTAGATCAGGAAGGCGGGCAAGTCCGGCGGATGGAAACCTACATGCCGGATATGCCCGCAGCAGCGGTATTGGGCAAGCAGAGCCCGGATGTCACCCATCGCTGGGCGGTGGAAACCGGGAAATCTCTTCGGCAGATGGGGATCAATGTGAACTTTGCGCCTGTCGTTGACCTGGATGGTGCGTACCAGAGATCCTATGGAAAAACGCCAGAAGAAGTAATTCCTTTTGCTAAAGCTGCCATCGAAGGATACACAGAGACCGGTGTCATGACTTCGTTAAAACATTTTCCGGGGATTGGCAAAGTCAAAACAGATCCCCATTTGGATGGGGATGTGGTGTTACTCAATCGAACTGAATTGGACCAGTTGGACGGGAAGCCTTTTAGGACTTTGATCGATGAAATGGATGCAGACAAGACATTTGTCATGGTGTCTAATGTTACATTTCCCCATTTGGGGCAAAATGTACCGGCTTGTCTATCCAAGGTCGTCATGACAGATGTTCTGCGGAAGTCTTATGGCTATCAGGGATTGATTCTGACGGATGACATGGACATGGGAGCGATGGCCAAACATTATCCATTTTCTGAAATGGGGGTGAAAGCTATTGAAGCGGGAGCGGATATAGTCCTTGTATGCCAGGATTATGGACACGCCCAGCAGGTTTTCAATGGCTTGCTCAAAGCCTACAGGGCTGGAACTATCGATCAAAAGATGGTGGATGAGAAAGTCAGACATATCGTCATGGTCAAGTTGAAGGAACTGGGGAAATAAACAGCTGGATTCAGGAAGTGAAATGGTAGAGAGAAAAAGAAAGGATGCTTTAGAATGCTTTGCCCAAATTGCAATCAACCGGTTGATGCAGCGTCTTCTTATTGCAGCCACTGCGGATGCGCTTTGCCAAAGGAAGAACCGCCGACGCAATCGGGGACGAATGGTTTGCTTTCCACGAATATCATGGATATCAATGCGGAGCTTCGTAAAGCCAAGCAAAAAGAACATGGCTTTGCAGATATGTTTTACAAAGCGGAAGGATGGCTGAATCGCAAACCGTATATCCTTCGCGTGCTCGTGCTTCAAGTGGCAGGCTTCTGTCTGCAGCTGATGGGTCTTATTTCCGGCGCGGCAGCAGCAGGCGGCTTCGGATGGCAAGTTTTTTGCTTCTTGATCGTTGGTATCCCGTCGATTCTGCTGCTTATACGGCGACTTCATGACTTAGGGAGAACAGGATGGCTTTGGCTGTTGATTTGGATTCCCTTCGTCAATTTTGCGCTGGTGGTTTATGCGTTTTGCTTCAAAGGAACGACAGGACCAAATCGTTTTGGGCCGGATCCATTGCAGTAAAGGTGCATGACGCGGAAAGAAGGATATATGAGAAAAGTAAAATTAGGATTTGTTATTTTTCTGATGTTTTGGTTTTCTGCCTTTCCCATAAAGGCGGCTGATTTTATGCGTGATTTTTACTTTGGAGAACCAATTGAAGAAATTGCTGCTTCAAGGAACATAGAGTATACCCATTATTGGCCGGAGGCAGATTGTGACGTTTACATTACTTACATATCTGATGGCGAAGATTCAAAGTTTGAGTTTGGTACAGCGGAAGCAGATATAGCTTGTTATAGACTCTACGTCCAGAACGGAGCCTTGGTGGGACTTAGTGCACACCTACGTGATTTAATCTGGAATTGGTTATTCACTTCTGACTTTGAGAGAGAGTTTACTGCGATGTATGGAAGACCAATTTATACAGAGGAGAATACTATTGTTATGTGGTTAGTTGATGATAAATTTGTGTATATGATGCGCCTGCCTGTAGGTAATAACCAAACTCTTGTGTCCGTGTCAGCCGTTACTTCTGAAGTCGCATCCTCGGTGTTTGGTGTATAGAGCCTCTAGACGACAAGATAAGGCTCGCCTCTAAGTGAGTAGAAGTCCTGGCTACGGTCAGGCCGCCCTCGAAACCTCTATGCCTCCCAGCCTCGCGGAGGGTTCATTGGATCTGATTCATTCGACAGGATAGCATCCTGTCTTTTTTGCTTGCTCTAGGGAAACACTGATTCAATTGTTGTACGATTTGGCTCTTGTGTTTTCATGCCATGTTCCGCCATAAACCTCTTAGAATAGCCAGGAAAGGTGGAGCGCGGATCCCTTGAGGCAGGATGATAGGGCGCCGCAGAGTATAAATAGTGGCGATGCCCGAAGTGGTATTCAAGTCATCAGTCACTTGAGGTTCCTAAGATGCCACGTGCACGAATTTTTTGCACCATCGATGATAGCATGATACAATAGAATGTAAGTTTTTAGGATAGTTTACAAGGAGCGCGTGATGACGGATTTCCTACCTCATGTCTATGGACAGGGAAAAGTGAAGAAGGAGTGGAAGCGGCTTCTCGAGGAGAGGCGGCTGCCGCATACGCTGATCCTGTATGGCGATGAGGGCCTCGGAAAGACGACGGCTGCTTTTGACCTTGCGGGCGAGCTGACGGGGAAGTCGGGAAAGCTCTGGGAGGAGATCCGTCTCTGGCAGCGGGAGTCTTCCGGCAAGGAGCCGGTCGTGACCTTTGCGGATCATCAGGTCTGGTATCTTCGTCCGATGGGGATGGAGCTCAAGATCGAGCAGTTCCGCCTGTTTCTGGACGCGATGGCAACATTCGATGAGACGGTGCATGTGTGCATCATCGATGAAGCGCAGACGATGATGGATCCGGTGGCAAATTCGCTCCTGAAGACCTTAGAGGAGCCGGAGGGAAATGTTCATTTCATCCTCATCACGCATGATCTTCATGCGCTGCTTCCGACCATCATTTCCCGTGGTGAGCGGTTTGCCTTCCTGCCTCTGTCGGAGGGTGACTATCTCTCGCTCATGGCGTCGGATCCGAAGAAGTATCATTTCCCGAAGGGAATGGATGCGAAGGTGCTCTTCCAGCTTTCGGAAGGAAATCCGGGGATCACGCTGGAGGTCTGTGATGAAAAGGGAGAGGCAGAGCCGCAGTCGGCGATGGATTTCTGGAATATCCTGACGCATGATACGATGCCTTTTGCGACGCTCTCCGCCAGGGAGCTGGGGGAGAGGAAGGATTTCCTGCGGCGGCTTCGCTGGATCCGCCTGGTGGGGCGCGATATCATGGTGATCGCAGAGACGGGGGATGCTTCTCTTTCCCGCTGCGGAGCGGTCGCGGGACGCGAGGCTTCTCTCGCTTCTTTCTGGGACCGCGGCCGGGGCGAGGAAGCGATGAGCGTGCTGCAGACGGCAGAAACGGCGGTTTCCCGCTATATCAATAGTAAAAATGTATGGGATTATATTCTCATCAGTTTGGAACATATACAGAAAGGCAGCCAGAAATGGAGCAGATCGTAGGTGTCCGGTTCAAGCCGGCAGGAAAAATATATTATTTCGATGGCAATGGTCTGGAACTTCACTTGGATGATGGGGTCATCGTGGAGACGTCGCGCGGGCTGGAGTATGGCTATGTGGTGACGATGCCGGCTGAGGCGGAGAAGGATGAGGAGAATCCGATGAAGCCGGTCATCCGCAGGGCGACGATCAAGGATATGGCGCAGCTGGAGCGGAATAAGGCGAGGGAGAAATCGGCTTTCGATATCTGCCTTCAGAAAATCGAGAAGTTCAAGGTGCCGATGAAGCTCTTGCGGGCAGAGTATACGTTTGATAGAAATAAGATCGTTTTCTTCTTCACCTCGGATGGGCGTGTCGATTTCAGAGAGCTGGTGAAGGAGCTGGCGGCGGTCTTCCATACGCGCATCGAGCTTCGTCAGGTGGGCGTGCGTGATGAGGCGAAGCAGGTCTCGGGGATCGGCTCGTGCGGACGGCCGCTGTGCTGTGCGACCTTCCTCGGTGATTTCGCGCCTGTGTCGATCAAGATGGCGAAGAATCAGGGACTGTCGCTGAATCCGACGAAGATTTCCGGCGTCTGCGGGCGTCTTATGTGCTGCCTGCGCTATGAAAATGACCAGTACACGGGGGACAACAGCCGCAGGAAGAAGTGCTGTGCGATGCAGCAGAAGGGAAAACAGTTCCGCGTCGGCATGAAGGTCATCACGGATGAAGGCATGGGACAGGTGCTGTATGTGAATGCACAGAAGCATACGGTCAAGGTGCAGCTCGATGGACAGAAGACGAAGACGCTTTCCTGGGACGCAGTAGAGCAGGTGGAAAATGACTGAGTGGACGCTGAAAGATGGTGAGCGGCTCGATGATCTGGTGCGGGATGGTATGCGTCTCATCCAGCGGCCGGATCAGTTCTGCTTCTCGGTGGACTCCGTACTGCTCGCACACTATGTGAAGCCGAAGGCGAAGGATCGGATCGCAGACCTCGGGACGGGGACAGGCGTCATCTCTCTCCTCGTTTCGGCGCTGGGGGGAAGGGATATCACCGCCTTTGAGGTGAATCCCGTCATGGCGGATCTCGCGCGCCGCAACATAGCGGGAAATGGAAAAGAGGACCGGATCCATGTGGTCGAGTGCGATTACCGGAAGGTGAATGAAAGGTTTCCTTCCGGCTCTTTTTCGTTGGTGCTCGCAAATCCCCCGTATCGCGAAATGGGGACGGGCAAGATGAGTGTGCTGGAAGGTGTCGCCAGTGCGAGCTATGAGGTGAATGCATCGCTCACAGACGTCTTCAAGACGGCGCAGTACCTTTTGAAATACGGCGGCCGTCTCGCGATGGTCCACCGCGCTGACCGCACAGCCGATCTCATAGCCATCGGACGGATGTACCGCATGGAGCCGAAGCGCATGCGTTTCATCTATGCCCGGAAAGGCCATACCGCAGTGCGTGTCCTCATCGAGTGGAAGTATGGGGGAAATCCGGAGCTCATCGTAGAGCCGCCGCTCCTCCTGCATAACCGAGACGGATCGTATACGGAAGAAGTGCTGGAAATATATGGGAAATGAATGAGGGTTCAGGGTTCAGGTTGATGGGTTCAAGGTTGTGGTGGCAGCTTCGCTGCAAAATATATTATATTTGCGGCGGAGCCGCCACTACAATTTCTAATTTCACATTTTTAATTCGTGCAAAGCTTTCATCCAGAATCAGTGGGCGAGCCGCCCCACGGGTTAACCCTGAACCCTGAACCTTGAACCTTGAACCTCCCCCCATTTCTACTGAAAGGAGCCATTCCATGAGTGAAATCAATCCCGGCACCCTGTACCTGGTGCCGACACCGATCGGAAATCTGGAGGATATCACCGAAAGAGCGGTGGAGGTCCTGAAACAGGCGGACATCATCGCGGCGGAGGATACCCGTCATACCCGGATCCTGCTGGATCATCTGGGCATTACGGGTCATGTCGTATCCTACCATGAACATAATAAAAAAGAAGCAGGACCGAAGCTCATCGAAAAACTGCTTGAGGGGCAGTCGGTCGCGCAGGTGAGCGATGCAGGGATGCCGGTCATTTCTGACCCCGGGGCAGATCTGGTGCGTCTGGCACTTGCGGAAAATCTCCCCATCGTGCCGCTCCCGGGGCCGAATGCTGCACTGACAGCGCTTGTGGCATCGGGCCTTGATGCCAGACAGTTTGCTTTCATCGGATTCCTGCCGAAAATCACCGCGAAGCAGAAGAAGCTCCTGATGGATATGAGCCGCGTGCCTGTGACGCTTATTTTCTATGAAGCGCCGCATCGTTTGAAGGAAACGCTGGATACGCTCATCAAGTACCTCGGAGACAGAAAGGCCGTGACGGCGAGAGAGCTTACGAAGAAATTCGAAACCTTCCGGCGGGGGACGCTGAAGGAGCTCCGCGCCGAGCTGGATGAAAATGACCCCAGAGGGGAATACGTCATCCTCGTCGAAGGCTGGGATGAAGAGATGGCGGGAGAAGAAGAGGAAGAGGTTTCCTGGCAGGAAGAAGCTCTGGAGCTGGCAAAGACACTTCCGCAGAAAGAAGCGGCGAGAAAGATCGCGGCGAAGTTCCATATGGGCCGGAGAGAAGTATATCAGTACTTGCTCAAAAATGGGGACTAGTGACTGGTTACTGGTGACTGGTTACTGGTTACTGGTGACTGGTGACTAGTGACTAGTGACTAGTAGCTGGTGGCTAGGGATTAGGGATTAGGAGTCTCAAGTGACTAGTGACTGGTGACTTGAATACCACTTTCGGGCATCGCCCCATATATATTGCAGCGAAGTTGCCACCACAACCCTGAACCCTGAACCCTACACTTTTATTTTCTTTCCATTTCTCTATATAAGCGGTATAATAAATTAAATATGCTTACAAAACGAAATCCTTTCGTTTGACCAATACAGGCAGGAGGAATCTGAATGAACGACAAACCGAAATACTATATCACCACGCCGATTTACTACCCCAGCGCGAAGCTGCACATCGGGCATACATACTGCACATCCATCGCCGACAGCATGGCTCGTTTCAAGCGTCTTGACGGCTATGATGTTTTTTTCCTGACCGGATCGGATGAGCACGGGCAGAAGATCGAGCAGAAGGCTGAGGAAGCCGGTGTCACGCCGATCGAATACACGGATAAGATCGTAGGCATGTTCCAGCAGCTGTGGAAGGAGCTCAACATTTCCAATGATGACTTCATCCGCACCACACAGAAACGCCATGAAAAGGTCGTGCAGATGCTTTTCCAGCGCTCCTATGACAAGGGTGATATTTACAAGGGCAAGTATGAAGGCTGGTACTGCGTGCCATGCGAATCCTTCTGGCCGGAAAATAAGCTGGATGAGAATCACATCTGTCCGGACTGCGGCCGTCCGCTGCAGAGAGTCAGCGAAGAAGCGTATTTCTTCAAAATGTCCAAGTATGCGGATCGCTGGATGAAATATGTGGAAGAGAACCCGGGCTTCATTCAGCCGGAATCCCGCCGCAATGAAATGATCCAGTTCGTCAAGAGCGGTCTCGAAGACCTCTGCGTCTCCCGCACGAGCTTCTCCTGGGGCATCAAAGTACCGTTTGATCCGAAGCATGTCGTATACGTCTGGTTTGATGCGCTGGTCAACTACCTGACCGCGGCAGGCATCGTCGATGATCCGGAAAAATTCAAGAAGTTCTGGCCGGCAGACGTGCATCTGGTGGGCAAGGAAATCGTCCGTTTCCATACCATCATCTGGCCGATCATGCTGATGAGCCTTGGTATCGAGCTGCCAAAGATGGTGTACGGCCATGGCTGGCTCATCGTAGACGGAGAGAAGATGTCCAAGTCCAAGGGCAATGTCGTCGATCCGATCCCGCTCCTGCAGGAATTTGGCTCTGATGCGATCCGTTACTATCTCCTGAATGATATCCAGCTCGGGCAGGACGGCAATTTCAGCCGCGATCGTCTGATCGGCCGCATCAATTCCGACCTGTCGAATGACCTCGGGAATCTCCTGTACCGTTCCCTTTCCATGGTGGAAAAATACAGAAAGGGCGTCCTGACCAAGGGCGATGCGTCCTCTGATGAGACAGTGGCGGCCGCTTCGAAGGAAATCGAAGACAAGGCAGCCGAGACGCTTGCTGCATTCCGCGCGGGAATGAATGGCTGGAAGATCAATGATGCACTGAAAGCGGTATGGACCTTCGTCCGCGCGCTCAATAAATATGTCGATGTGACGATGCCATGGGCACTGGCTAAGGATGAGGCCAAGGCACCTCTTCTCGATGCGGTCCTCTATCATCTTTGTGAAGGCATGCGTTTCGTCTCTCTGATGGCAGAGCCGGTCATCCCGATCGCGTCCGAAAAGATCTGGAACCAGCTGGGGCTCACCGATTTCAAGGATGCGGACTACAAAGACCTCGTCTGGGGCGGTATTGCTGACGGCACCCATATCAATAAGGGCCCGCAGCTCTTCCCGCGCATTGAAATCGAAAAAGAGGAAGAAGCACCCGCGCCCAAGAAGGCAGAGAAGAAACAGGCGAAGAAGGAAGCTAAGAAAGAAGAAAAGAAAGAAGAAAAGAAAGAAGCGATTTCCATCGATGATTTCTTCAAGACAGACCTTCGCGTCGCAGAAATCCTGACGGCTGAAAAGGTCGAAAAATCCAAGAAGCTCATCAAGATGACCGTATCTCTGGGCGATGGGGAGACGCGCACCGTCGTGAGCGGGATCTCCGAATACTATCAGCCGGAAGAACTCATCGGCAAGCACGTCATCTTTGTGTCGAACCTGAAACCGGCCAAGCTCATGGGGATCGAGTCGCAGGGGATGATCCTCGCTGCGTCGAAAGACGGCAGCCTCAAGGTGCCTTTCGTCGATATGCCTGCCGGCAGCCGGGTGAAATGATGGGGCTCTTCGATACCCACGCACACCTGTACGACAAAGCCTTTGACTGTGACCGGGAAGAGGTCATCCATCACATATTCGAGACGCTGGACTACGTGGTCATTCCTTCCGAAGACTTTGCGACCAGTGAAAAAGCGGTGGCTCTCGCAGAGAGCCACCCTTCTCTGTATGCAGCAGTCGGTATCCATCCGCAGGTGACAAAGGATGCGACGGAGCAGGCACTCGCAGCTATTAGGATGCTTGCCAAGATGCATGACAAGGTGAAAGCAGTAGGAGAGATCGGGCTGGACTACTACTATCTCTATACGGATAAGGAAACACAGAAATACTGGTTCGCCCGCCAGATCGAGCTTGCCAAAGAGCTCGATCTTCCCATCCTCATCCATGACCGGGACGCCCACGGAGATACGCTCTCCATCCTAAAAGCACATCAGGGAGGAAATCTGCGCGGCATCCTCCACTGCTTTTCCGGCAGTCTGGAGACAGCGAAGGAGCTCATGAAGCTCGGCTTCTACATCTCCTTTGCGGGACCCGTCGTTTTTCCAAAGAGCCTGAAGCTCAAAGAAGTCGCCAAAGAGATCCCGATGGACCGTCTCCTCATAGAAACGGACAGTCCATATCTCACCCCGCCGCCCTTCCGCGGGAAGCGAAACGATCCGTCCAACGTCCGCTTCGTGGCGGAAGAACTCGCCCGCCTGAAAGGCGTATCGCTGGAAGAGATCGCGAAGCAGACAAAGAAGAATGCGATGGAAGTGTATGGGATAGAGGAGTAAGGTTTGACGGGTTCAGGGTTCAGGGGTGGCCCGTGGGGCGTGCCGCCCTTTAATTGCGTGTGAAAGCTCTACTCGCCAGTTAGGAGTGAGGAGTTAGGAGTGAGGAGTGGTGGTGCGGCGCATAATCATCTGGAAGCGCCGCGGAGTTTTGAATATGGTATTCACAAAAGATGGGAACCCTGTGAACCTTTTGAACCTTCAGAACCCGCTTAACCTATGAGGATTCACATAAAGGATAGATTGTTCTTTCTGCTTTCAAACTT